>NZ_LT629770.1:1937570-2260499 GCF_900105335.1 Microbacterium paraoxydans
CGAGGGCTTCGGCCGCGTCACCGTCGATGTCGGCGATCGTCACGCGGGCGCCCGCCTGCGCGAAGGCTCTCGCGCAGGCGGCACCGATCCCGCTCGCTCCCCCGGTGACGAGAGCACGACGTCCGTGCAGATCCGTCATGCGGCACTCGCAGCCGCGGTGCGTGCGTTCGTGCGGGCGGCATCCGCGTCGTCGATGGCCTGCAGGGACACGCCCTTCGTCTCCCGCAGCGAGAGCACCGCGATCGCCGTGACGATGCAGGCGAACACGATGTAGAGCGCGATCGGCAGCCAGGAGCCGAAGTCCCGGAGCCACTGGATCGCCAGGATCGGCGCCAGCGACCCGGCGAGGATCGCCGTGACCTGCGACCCCAGCGAGACGCCGGAGTACCGCATCCGCGTCGGGAACAGTTCGGCCATGACCGCCGGCTGCGGCGCGTACATGAACGCGTGGAAGCAGAGGCCGATGGTGACCGCGAGCACGATGAGCCCGGGGTTCAGGGTGTCGAACATCGGGAAGGCGAAGAAGGCCCAGGTCGCGCTGAGGATCGCGCCGGTCAGGTACACGGGCTTGCGGCCCCAGCGGTCGGCGAGCCGCCCCGCCTGCGGGATGATCGCGAAGTGCACGACATGCGCGATGAGCAGAGCGAGCAGCAGCTGACTGGTGTCGTACTCGTGGACGGTCTTCAGGTAGACGATCGTGAAGCTGACGACGATGTAGTAGACGATGTTCTCGGCGAAACGGAGGCCCATCGCCTGAACGATCCCGATCGGATACCGGCGCAGCACCTCGACGACGCCGTAGGAGGTGGCCTTCTCCGCCTCGACCTGCGCCTTCGCCTCCAGGAAGATCGGAGCCTCCTCGACGTTGCGGCGGATGTAGTAGCCGACGAGCACGATCACCGCGGAGAGCCAGAAGGCGATGCGCCAGCCCCACTCGAGGAACGCCGCCGAGCTCATCGCCCACGAGCTCACGAGGAGCACGAGCGTGGCGAGCAGATTGCCGACGGGAACCGCGGCCTGGGGCCAGCTCGACCAGAACGCGCGCGACCGGTCGGGGCTCTGCTCCGCGACCAGGAGGACGGCCCCGCCCCACTCGCCCCCGACAGCGAAGCCCTGGATGAAGCGCAGCGCGACGAGCATCGCGGGCGCCCAGTAGCCGATGCTCTGGAAGCCGGGGAGGCACCCCATGAGGAAGGTCGCGGCGCCGACGATGATGATCGTGGCCTGCAGCGTGGGCTTGCGGCCGAAACGGTCGCCGATCTGACCGAAGACGATGCCGCCGAGCGGCCGCGCGATGAAGCCGACCGCATACGTCACGAAAGCGGCGATGATGCCGTCGAGCGGCGATCCGGTGGCCGGGAAGAAGTAGGTGCCGAAGACGAGGCTGGCGGCGGTCGCATAGAGGAAGAACTCGTACCACTCGACGACGGTGCCGGCCATGGAGGCGGCGACGACGCGCTTGAGCTTCGAGGAGGACGGGGCGGCGGCGGGGTGACCGGAGGCGCGGGTGGGGGCGGTCATTTCTCTCCTTCGGTGTCGACGGTGACACATCCGTTCCAGTGTCGGCACCGGCTCGACTTGCAGCAATGCCCAGTGGCGCGCAGCGGCTGTGCATAATTGCAGCATGGATGCGGCGAAGAGGCCTCGTGCCGACGATCTGCTCGTGCTGCTCGCCGTCGCCCGCACCGGCCGGTACACGAGCGCCGCCGCACACCTCGGTCTCGATCACACGACGGTGGCGCGCCGCATCGCCGCCCTCGAGGACGCGCTCGGCGGACGGGTCGTCGCGCAATCCGCGTCCGGGTGGGAACTTACCGACCTCGGGCGCACCGCCGCCGAGACCGGTGGACGCATCGAGGCCGCGCTGTCCCAGCTCGACTCCGCCCCCGGCGAGACTCCTGACCCGATCGCCGGCGTCGTGCGCATGTCCGCCACCGACGGCTTCAGCGCCTACATCGCCGCCCCCGCGATCGCAGAGCTGCGCCGAGCACACCCACGGCTGACGGTCGAGATCGTCGCGGCCACGCGGAGGGCCGCCGAGCACCGCGCCGGGCTCGACCTGGAGGTGGTCGTGGGCGCGCCCCAGACCCGCCGCGCGCAGGCCGTGAAGCTCGGCACGTACACCCTCGGTATGTACGCCTCGCGGGACTACCTCGACCGGACCGGCACCCCGGCATCGCGCGCCGAGGTGGAGCAGCACCGACTCGTGTACTTCGTCGACTCGATGCTTCAGGTGGATGCGCTCGACCTTCCGCGCCGCCTCGTCCCCGGCATGCAGGACGGCCTCACCTCGACCAACGTCTTCGTGCACGTCGAGGCCACCCGCGCGGGAGCCGGGATCGGCCTGCTCCCCTGCTTCGCCGCGGACCGGCACCCGGATCTTGTGCGCCTGCTGCCCGAGGTCTTCGCCGAGAAGCTCCCGTACTACATGGTCGCGCGGCCCGAGTCGCTGCGGCTCCCCGCGGTCGCGGCGCTCGCCGAGGCCCTGCGTGCCCGCACGCGTGCCGCGAAGGCGATGCTCGACGGGGCCGGCTGAGCGCCGGTCAGAGCAGCTCGGACACGAGGGTTTCGATGCGGCCGCGGATGTCGTCGCGGATCGGCCGGACGGCGTCGATCCCCTGGCCGGCAGGGTCGTCGAGCACCCAGTCCTCGTAGCGCGTGCCGGGGAAGAACGGGCAGGCGTCACCGCAGCCCATCGTGATCACGACGTCCGACGCCTGCACGGCCTCAGTCGTGAGCACCTTCGGCTGCTCGGCCATGATGTCGATGCCGACCTCCGCCATCGCCGCCACCGCGACGGGGTTGATCTCCGCAGCGGGCATCGACCCGGCGGAGCGCACCTCGATGCGGTCGCCGGCGAGGTGCCGGAGGAAGCCGGCGGCCATCTGCGAGCGCCCCGCGTTGTGGACGCAGACGAAGAGGACGGAGGGTCGGTGCGGTGCGTTCACGGGGCCAGCGTATCCCGTTCGAATCGCCTGATTGGCTGCATCTCCGGCCGAAATGGGACCAATCGGGCGATTCGAAGTCAGTACCCGTGCTCGACGGCGAAGTCGCGCAGGACGCCGTCGGTGCCGTCGCCGCCGAGGAAGGTCGAGGTCTGCAGCGTCACCGTCTCGGTGAACCCGTTCGGACCCGGCACGGTGATCTCCAGCGGATAGGTACCGCCGAACGCGGGGATCCGCGGCACCTTATCGCCATCCGCGAGAGCCCGGGCCGCGAGGAACGCGGCGCTGACGTCCACATCGTGGATGCGGTATACCGTGTCAGCGGGGAGGAGCTCGACGCCGCTCGCGTCCAGCCCGAAGTCCTCCTCGGAGGTCACGATGGCGTAGTCGTCCGCACCCCGTTCGTTCGCGCTCGTCCGTCGGAGCTCGACCGTGTCGGTGTGCTCGGCGCCCGCCATCTCGTAGGTGACGGTCGCAGTGCCGCTCTTCCCGTCCTCCGTCGCCGTCACGTCGTCGACGGAGAGGATCTTCGGCCGGTCCTCGATCTGCGTGTAGACGCCGCTCCTGGTGAGCAGTAGAGCGAGCGGCTGCTCGAAAGCCACCGCCGGGTAGAGGTTCTCGGCTGCGCTCTCCTCGTCCCCGGCGGCGAGGAGCGCGAAGACGAAATCGACGGAGGAGCGTACGCCGTCCTCTGCCGAGAAGAGCTCGACATCGGTCGACGACGGCGTCGGAGACGGCGGGGCGGCAGGCATGCAACCGACCAACACCAGGGCCAGAACCACGGCCGGGGCCAGGACGCTCGGCAGTCGTCTCCGGGGAGATCGGGACGAGCTCATGTGCACCTCGGATCGGACTCGGCGTCGTGGCCGGCCTTCCGCGGCACGGCTCCCCGAGCCTACGGAACGGGATCGGCGCCGATCAACACCGCGCGCCCATCGCTCCCCGGCGAACCGGCCGGCAGGGACGTGTCAGGCCAGGCCGAGGCCCGCCAGCTCGGCGGGGTCGAACATCCGCGAGCGGATGAGGAACCGCATCCCCGTCGGACCTTCGACGCTGAACCCGGCGCCGCGTCCCGGCACGACATCGATCGTCAGGTGCGTGAACTTCCAGTACTCGAACTGCGAGGCCGACATGAAGACCTCGACCGGACCATCGAGTCCCAGGTCAAGGGCACCGAGGAGCACGTCGCCGGGGCCGGTGAGGAACATCCCCACCGGGTAGCACATGGGCGCGGAGCCGTCGCAGCAGCCGCCGGACTGGTGGAACATGAGCGGCCCGTGCTGCGCGGTGAGCTGCCGGACGAGCGCGGCGGCGGGGTCGGTCACCGCGACGCGGGCGGGCGTGATCGGACTGGCCATGAGACTCCTTGCGTAATGCCGGGGTGCGGGACGGCAGCTGCGGCCCGCCGTCCCGCACCCCAGCGTCGACGATCAGAAGAAGCCCATCGGGCCTTCCGCGTACGAGACGAGGAGGTTCTTCGTCTGCTGGTAGTGGTCGAGCATCATCTTGTGGTTCTCGCGCCCCACCCCCGACTGCTTGTACCCGCCGAACGCGGCATGGGCCGGGTACTGGTGGTACGTGTTCGTCCACACGCGACCCGCCTCGATCGCCCGGCCTGCGCGGTACGCGGTGTCGCCGCTGCGACTCCACACCCCGGCCCCCAGGCCGTACAGGGTGTCGTTCGCGATCGAGATCGCGTCGTCGAAGTCGTCGAACGAGGTGACCGAGAGCACCGGACCGAAGATCTCCTCCTGGAAGATCCGCATGTCGTTCGTCCCCTCGAACACGGTCGGCTGCACATAGAAGCCGTCGCTGAGGTCGCCGCCGAGGTCGGCGCGCTCGCCTCCCGTGAGCAGCCGGGCCCCGCCCTGCTTCCCAATGTCGATGTAGCTGAGGATCTTCTCCAGCTGATCGTTCGAGGCCTGCGCGCCGATCATGGTCGCGGGGTCGAGCGGATTGCCCTGCACGACCTTCTTCACACGCTCGAGGCCGTCGGCGAGGAACCCGTCGTAGATCGAGCGCTGGATGAGGGCGCGTGACGGGCAGGTGCAGACCTCGCCCTGGTTGAGCGCGAACATCGTGAAGCCCTCGAGCGCCTTGTCGTAGAACGGGTCGCTCGTGGATCGGGCCACGTCCTCGAAGAACACGTTCGGGCTCTTGCCGCCGAGTTCCAGGGTGACGGGGATCAGGTTCTGCGAGGCGTACTGCATGATGAGGCGGCCGGTCGTGGTCTCCCCGGTGAAGGCAACCTTGCGGATGCGCTTGTGCTGGGCGAGCGGGGCGCCGGCCTCGATGCCGAAACCGTTCACGATGTTGACGACTCCGGCCGGCAGCAGGTCGCCGATGATGTCGAACAGGAACAGGATCGACGCGGGCGTCTGCTCCGCGGGCTTGATGACGATGCAGTTGCCCGCGGCGAGCGCCGGCGCCAGCTTCCACACGGCCATGAGGATCGGGAAGTTCCAGGGGATGATCTGCCCGACGACGCCGAGCGGTTCGTGGAAGTGGTACGCGACGGTGTTCTCGTCGAGCTGGCTGATGCCGCCCTCCTGCGCGCGGAGCACCCCGGCGAAGTAGCGGAAGTGGTCGATCGCGAGCGGGATGTCGGCGGCGAGGGTCTCCCGCACGGGCTTGCCGTTCTCCCAGGTCTCGGCGACCGCGATCTCCTCCAGGTGCTGCTCCATCCGGTCGGCGATGCGGTTCAGGATCACGGAGCGCTCCGCGGGGCTGGTCTTGCCCCAGGCGGTGAAGGCCTTCCAGGCGACGTCGACGGCGCGGTCGATGTCCTCCACGGTGCCGCGGCCGACCTCGGTGAAGGGCTTGCCGTTGACGGGACTGATGTTCTCGAAGTACTGGCCCTTCGCGGGCTCGACGAACTCGCCGCCGATGTAGTGGCCGTAGCGGGGCCGATAGTTCGCGACCGCTCCGGGCTGCCCGGGGGCCGCGTAGGCGAGGGACACGTCTTCTTCGACGATGGTCATGGGGGTCTCCTTCGACGGGGGCGCCGCGGCGTCGATGCCGCGGTGTTCCCTCGACGCTAGGCCGTCGCCCGTTGCACTCCCGCTGCGCAACGTTGCAGCCGGTTGCACCCCGTTCGAATCGCGCACTGTGCTGCATCCGCGGCCGAAATGGGGCCAATCGGGCGATTCGAATCAGGTGAGGCGCTCGATCCGCGTCACGAGGCCGGCACGACGCGGCGAGCGCGCCGGCAGCATCTCCAACGCGAGCCGCAGCACCTCCGCGTCCTCGCTGCCCTCGGGGGTGTCCGCGTAGGCGAGCAGCACGTCGAGACTCGCCCCCGACAGCATCACCTCCCGCAGCGCCGCCCGGACCGAGTCACGGAACTCCTCCACGCCGGGTGAGGCCGACTCCGGCAGCACCGGCCCCCGATACGCCGTCAGAGCGACCCGGTGCGCCCCGCGATCCAGGAGGGAGAGCACGTCGTGGGCGTCGGTCTCCAGCGGCACCGGAAGACGATAGGGGCGGGACTCCGGCACGAGATCGGGGGCCGCCCGCTCCAGGACCTTCCGCAGACGCACCATCTCCGGCCGCAAGGTGTCCGGCGAGACCCCAGGGCCGTAGACGAGCTCGGCGAGTCGGTCGGCGGAGAGTCCCTGGCGGTGCACGGCCAGCATCAGGAGGATGGCGGCGTGCCGGGCGCTGAGCTCGGTGACCGCCTCCTCGTGCGCCGACACGGTCTCCAGCCGGGCGCGGTCGCGTCCGAGCACGTGCAGTCGCGCGCGGGCGAGGGGTTCCGGCGGCGTCCTGCCGGGCAGTCGTCGAGCCGGAGGCTCCGCCCGTCTCTGCAGCCGGGCCACGAGGAGCTCGGACTCGACCGCTCGCGCCGTCGCGTCGACGAGCAGCCGGGCCTGCGGGGTCACCACCTCCGGTCCCCCGGTGATGTCGATCACGCCCAGGACCCGCTGCGTCTCCGGGTCGCGCACGGGCGCCGCGGTGCACGACCACGGGTGCACCAGTCGGTTGTAGTGCTCGGCCCCGCGGATCTGCACCGACCGTTCCAGGGCGAGAGCGGTGCCGGGGGCGCTCGTGCCCACGGCGTCCTCCGCCCAGTTCGCGCCGGCGACGAACCCCATGCCCTCGGTGAGGGACCGCAGCTGCGCGTCGCCCTCGATCCACAGCAGGCGCCCGGCCTGGTCCCCGACGGCGATCACGACCCCCGAGTCCTCGGAGTCGCCGGGAAGCAGCAGCGCGCGGATCATCTCCATCGCGGAGGCGAGTGGATGGTCCAGGCGATAGGCGTCAAGCTCGTCCTCGTGCAGATCGAGCGGCGGCAGCCCCTCCGGGCCGACGCGGCGACGCCAGGACCGCTCCCACGACTCACGCACGAGCGGACGCACCTCGCGGAGACGGTGATCGTCGAGATTCCCGGCGATGAGCTCCTCGTGCGCACGCTCGACGAGGAGGCGAGACGCCGTCGGCGACGCCTCCCGCGGATCGTGCCACGTCGCAGACACGCGTTCTCCGTTCCTGGAGCCGGGAGCGTGCCCTCAGTGTACGAGCAGGATCGACCGGGCGGAACAGCAGCGGCGGCGGTCAGGGCAGCAGCCCGGCCACGAGATCGTCGATCACGTCGTCGGTCGAGGTCTCCGGGTCGATCGGGGTGGTGAGCCGGTCGAGCAGCAGACCATCGATCGCGTAGTGGAACAGGGCGATCTCCCGCCGACCCCCGGGGAGACCCGCCGCGACGTTGAAGGCGACGTCCGCATCGAAGCCGGCACGCTGCCAGGCCCCGAGCACGGCGGCGAGTTCGGGACGACGAGCGCTCTCGAGCCGCAAGGCGAACAGGGCGAGGGTCACGTCGCGATCAGCCGTGAGGCGGCGCACGATGTCCCGGATGTAGTCGGCGAAGAGCTCCCGGCTCGGCGTGATCTCGGCCCTCCGCTCCAGGTCCTCGGGCGTCGGAGCCAGGCGTTCCCCGATGCGGTCGACGAGACCCTCGATCAGCGCCTCCCTGCTGCGGAAGTAGTTCGACGTCGTCCCCGCGGGGACGTCCGCCTCGGCGTCGACCGCGCGGTGTGTGAGCCCCCGGGATCCCTCGCGGGCGAGCACCGCCAGCCCCGCATCCGCGATCTGCCGTCGTCGCGGCTCATTCCTCGCCATGCCGCCACCCTAGCGCAATCACTACGACTGTTGTACTCTCAACCGCAACAGATGTAGTGATTGGAGAACGATGCGAGAGCTCGTGTACTACGCAGCGGTGACCCTGGACGGGTTCATCGCCGGGCCGGACGGGGAGTTCGACGCCTTCCTCGTCGAGGGCGACCACATGGACGGCATCAATGCCCGCTTCGCCGACACCCTGCCGACCGTGGCCGCCGAAGCCCTCGGCATCCCGCAGCGCAACGACGTGTTCGACACCGTGCTGATGGGCAGGAACACCTACGAGGTGGGCGGGCTCGCGAGCCCGTACCGGCACCTGCGGCAGATCGTCTTCAGCCGCACCCGCACCGCCGCGGCCGAGAATCTCGAGGTGACGGCGGAGGACCCGGTGCAGGTCGTGCGGCGCCTCAAGCGCGAGGAAGGCGGCGCGATCTGGCTGTGCGGCGGCGGCTCTCTCGCGGCGACGCTGGCCGACGAGATCGACCGGCTCATCCTGAAACGGCAGCCGCTGCTCTTCAGATCCGGGATCCCGCTCTTCGGCGACCGCCCCTATCGTCCGGAACGGTTCGATGCCGTGGAGACGACCCCCTATGAATCGGGCGTCGTGGTGACGGAGTACGTGCGACGGCGCGGGGAGTGATCCTGCCGTCAGCGGGTGCGTAGCCGGTCGAGGCCCGGATGGCAATACCGTTCTCGAATCCGTTCCCGGTTCCTATCGTGGTCCCATCACGAGTCAGGAGGCGCCATGAACGTCCACACCCCCACCAGCACTGGCTCCTCGCAGCGCGCCGACGCGGCCCACCCCGCCGCGACCGAGCCGGCCTGCGAGCGGATCGACTTCGACCGGTACGTCGTCGCGCACGACGCTCCCGTCGGATACATCGAGGTCGTGCCGCCGCTCTATGTCTGCTACCTCGGACACCCGTATCCTCGGGCTGTGGAGATCGCTCAGGTGTACGACTACGACCATGCCGTCAGCATCGTCAGTGCCATGGCCGCGGGTTCGCGCGACCACGCCCTCGCCGGATGAGCCGGGAGGTCTGGCCCGGGTCCGCGTACCCGCTGGGGGCCACCTTCGATGGTCAGGGCACCAACTTCGCCCTCTTCAGCGAGGGCGCGGAGCGCGTGGAACTCTGCCTCTTCGACGCGGACGGCACGGAGACACGGGTGCCGCTCACGGAGGTCGACGCGTTCGTCTGGCACGGCTACCTGCCCACGGTGCAGCCGGGACAGCGCTACGGCTACCGGGTGCACGGCCCCTACGACCCGGCCCAGGGACAGCGGTTCAACCCGAACAAGCTGCTCCTCGACCCGTACGCGAAGGCCGTCGCCGGCGACATCGACTGGGGTCAGTCCCTGTTCGGCTACGACTTCGGCGACCCCGATTCCCGGAACGACGACGACTCCGCGGCCGCGATGGCGAAGGGCGTCGTCGTCAGCCCGTTCTTCGAGTGGGGCGGCGACCGGCCCCTGAAGACGCCGTACGCCGACACGGTGATCTATGAGGCGCACGTGAAGGGGCTCACCCAGCGGCATCCCGAGGTGCCGGAGGAGCTCCGCGGGACCTACGCCGGCATCGCGCATCCGGCGGTCGTCGAGCACCTCCAGCGCCTCGGCGTCACCGCCTTGGAGCTGATGCCCGTGCACCAGTTCGTCAACGACTCGGTGCTGCAGGACAAGGGCCTGTCGAACTACTGGGGCTACAACACCCTCGGCTTCTTCGCCCCGCACAACGCCTATGCCGCCGGTGGTCAGGACGGCCAGCAGGTGCAGGAGTTCCGCGCCATGGTGCGCGCGCTCCACGAGGCCGGGATCGAGGTCATCCTCGACGTGGTCTACAACCACACCGCGGAGGGCAACCACCTCGGCCCGACGCTCTCGATGCGCGGGATCGACAACGAGGCGTACTACCGCCTCGAAGAGGACAAGCGCTACTACACGGACTACACCGGCACGGGCAACAGCCTGAACGCGGGCAACCCGCACGCCCTGCAGCTGCTCATGGACTCGCTGCGGTACTGGGTGACCGAGATGCACGTCGACGGCTTCCGCTTCGACCTCGCGGCGACCCTCGCCCGCGAGTTCTACGACGTCGACCGCCTGGCAGCCTTCTTCGAACTCGTGCAGCAGGATCCGATCGTCTCCCAGGTGAAGCTCATCGCCGAGCCGTGGGACATCGGACCCGGCGGCTATCAGGTGGGCAACTTCCCGCCGCAATGGACGGAGTGGAACGGCAAGTACCGCGACACCGTGCGCGACTTCTGGCGCGGTGAGCCGCAGGCACTCGGCGAGTTCGCCTCCCGCCTCACCGGCTCCGCCGACCTGTACGAGCACTCCGGCCGGCGCCCGGTCGCCTCCATCAACTTCGTGACCGCGCACGACGGCTTCACGCTGCGCGACCTCGTCTCCTACAACGAGAAGCACAACGAGGACAACGGCGAGGACAACAACGACGGCGAATCCCACAACCGCTCCGACAACATGGGCGCGGAGGGGCCGACCGACGACATCGACATCAATCGCCGCCGCGCGCGTCAGCAGCGGAACTTCCTGGCGACGCTGCTGCTCTCGCAGGGCGTGCCGATGATCTCCCACGGCGACGAACTCGGCCGCACGCAGCACGGCAACAACAACGGCTATGCGCAGGACAACGAGCTCACCTGGATCGACTGGGAGGCGGCCGACCTGCCGCTCGTGGAGTTCACAGCGGCGGTCGCACGACTCCGGCACGACCATCCGACCTTCCGCCGCAGCCGCTTCTTCGACGGACGACCGGTCGCGGACGAGGACGGCGAGCGCATCCCCGACGTCGTGTGGCTGCGACCGGACGGCGCCCGCATGACCCCGGAGGACTGGGACTCGGGCTTCGGCCGCTCGGTCGGCATGTTCCTGAACGGTCGCGGGATCCGCGAGAACGACCGGCGAGGGCGACCCGTGGAAGACGTGAACTTCCTCGTCTACTTCAACAGCGGGGACGAGCCCGTCGACCTGGCTCTTCCCGACGACCGCCACGGCGCGGAATGGCTCGTCGCGGTGGACACCGCCGGCGAGCTGGGCGATCGGAACCTCCGGGCCCGCGACACCGTGCCGCTCGAGGGCAAGGCCATGCTCGTGCTGCAGGAGATCGACGGCGAGCCCGTCGACACCGACGACTCCGTCGACGCCTCGCTCCGTGCGCAGAGCGAGCAGGCCGCCTCATGACCGACCGGCCTCTGTCGACCTATCGCCTCCAGATCAGCGGCAGCTTCCCCCTCGAAGCGGCGGCCGATGTGGTCGGCTACCTCGCCGAGCTCGGCGCGTCCTGGGTGTATCTGTCGCCGCTGCTGGCGGCGACGCCGGGTTCGAACCACGGCTACGACGTGGTCGACCACGCGCGCATCGATCCGGACCGAGGGGGCGAGGACGGTCTCGTCCGGTTCGCCTCGGCGGCGCGCACGGCCGGCCTCGGCATCCTCGCCGACATCGTCCCCAACCATGTGGGCGTCGCGGTGCCGCGGCAGAATAGATGGTGGTGGGAGGTGCTGCGACTCGGCCGGAAGACCCGTCATGCCGCCGCCTTCGACATCGACTGGGCGGCGGGCGACGGACGCCTCCTGCTCCCGCTGCTGGGCGCGAGCCCGGAGGAGGTCGTCGCCAACGGCGAGCTCGACGTCGACACCACCCCGGCCGCCGATGCGCCGGACGGGGTGCTGCGCTACTTCGAGCATGAACTGCCGCTCGCCCCCGGCACGGCGGCGCTGGCCGACGACCTCCCGGCACTCCTGGCGGCCCAGAACTACGAGCTGCGATTCTGGGAGGACCAGAACACCGATCTCACGTACCGCCGATTCTTCGCGGTCTCCGAACTCGCCGGCATCCGGGTGGAGCGCCCCGACGTCTTCGCGGAGTCGCATCGGGAGATCCTCCGCTGGCTCCGGACCGGACTCGCGGACGGGCTGCGGGTGGATCATCCGGACGGCCTCGTCGACCCCGGCGCGTATCTGGAGCAGCTCGCCGACGCGACAGGGCGCGCGTACACGCTCGTGGAGAAGATCCTGGAGCCCGGCGAGGCCCTGCCCGCCTGGTGGCGGACCGACGGCACGACCGGATACGACGCGCTGGCCGAGCTCGATCGTCTGTTCGTCGACGCGGAGGGGGTGGCCGCACTGGACCGCCTGGACGCCCGGCTCCGCGCGGAGACCGGCCTCCCGGACGCGCTCCCCTGGCACGACCTCATCCACGACACGAAGCGGATGATCGCCGACACGCTCCTGGCCGCCGAGGTGCGCCGGCTGGTCCGCACGCTTCCCCACGGGATCGTGCACGCGGACGACGCACTGGCGGAACTCCTCGCCTGCTTCCCCGTGTACCGCTCCTATCTCCCGGAGGGCCGCGAGCACCTGCGCGCCGCCTTCGCGGAGGCCCGTCGCCGACGCCCCGACCTCTCCGCCGCCTTCGCCGCGCTCGAACCGCTCCTGGTCGAGCCCACCCTCGAGGTCGCGCAGCGGTTCCCCCAGGTGAGCGGCGCCGTGATGGCGAAGGGCGTGGAGGACACCGCGTTCTACCGGTTCACCCGCCTCGGAACGCTGACCGAGGTCGGCGCCGACCCGTCGATCCCCGCCCTGTCGGTCGAGGAGTTCCACGACGCACAGCGGACACGACTGGCGGCCTGGCCGTACTCGATGACGACGCTCTCCACGCACGACACGAAGCGCTCGGAGGACGTGCGGGCGCGCCTGTCCGTGCTCTCGGAGATCCCGGAGCGGTGGGGCGAGGTGCTGGCGGAGCTGCGCGCCGTCGCGACCACCGGACACGGCCCCCTCGACGCGCTCATCTGGCAGGCTGCCGTCGGCGCGTGGCCTCTGCCCTCCGACCGGCTCCTCGCCTACGCCACGAAGGCCGCGCGCGAGGCCGCCGAGCGGACCACATGGCAGCATCCGGACGCGGCCTTCGAGGAGGGTCTGGCCGCGATCGCACGATCCGTGGAAGGTGACGCCGCGCCGATCCTCGACCGGTTCGTGGCGGAGATCGTCGATGCCGGCCGTTCGAACTCCCTCTCCGCCAAGCTGCTGCAGCTCACCGGTCCCGGCGTGCCCGACGTCTACCAGGGCACCGAGCTCTGGGACCTCTCGCTCGTCGACCCCGACAACCGTCGACCCGTCGACTTCGCTCTGCGCGCTCGGATGCTGCGGGAGCTCGACGCGGACCACGCCCGCGGTGTGGTCCCCCCGATCGACGACTCCGGTGCCGCCAAGCTGCTGGTGACCTCGCGGGCCCTGCGACTGCGGCGGGACAACCCAGAGCTCTTCCGCTTCTACCGGCCGGCCGTGGTCGAGGGTGCGGCCGCGGACCACGCCGTCGCCGTGCACCGCGGGGGCGCGACCGCCGTGGCCACGCGACTGCCGGTGACGCTGGCGCGCCGCGGCGGCTGGGGTGACACGGTCCTGATGCGCCCGGAGCTGCCGGGGACCGACCTCCTCACCGGTCGGCGGATCCCGCCGGGACCGGTGCGGCTGGCGGAACTGCTCGACACGTATCCGGTCGCCCTGATCGAGCTGGCCCGATGATCTCGGTGTGGGCTCCGCGGGCGAGTCGTGTGCGGGTGCGACGCCTCGACGACGCGGGCACGATCGTGGAGGAGCGCGAACTCACGGCCGCGACGGAGGGGCACTGGACCGCCGACCTCGCCCTCGCGGACGGTGAGCGCTACGGCTTCCTGCTCGACGACGGCGACGACCTGCGCCCGGACCCTCGCTCGCGGTGGCAACCGGACGGCGTGCACGGCGCCTCGGCGGCGTTCGACCCCGCGGCCTTCGCCTGGACCGATGCCTCCTGGACCGGACGGCAGCTCGCAGGCGGGCTGATCTACGAGCTGCACCTCGGCACCTTCACGCCGGAGGGCACGCTCGACGCGGCGATCGGCCGCCTGGCGCATCTCGTCGAGCTCGGCGTCACCCATGTCGAGCTGCTGCCCGTCAACGCCTTCAACGGCTCCTGGAACTGGGGATACGACGGCGTGCTCTGGTACGCGGTGCAGGAAGAGTACGGCGGCCCCGCGGCCTACCAGCGCTTCGTCGACGCCGCCCACGCGCACGGGCTCGCCGTCGTGCAGGACGTCGTCTACAACCACCTCGGCCCGAGCGGCAACTACCTCCCCCTCTTCGGTCCGTACCTGCGCGAGGGCGAGACCAACACCTGGGGCGACTCGGTGAACCTCGACGAGCCCGCGGTGCGGGAGTACATCCTCGACAACGCCCTGATGTGGCTGCGCGACTTCCACGTCGACGGACTCCGGCTCGACGCCGTGCACGCCCTGCACGACCGGCGGCCCGTGCACCTGCTGCGAGAGCTCTCCGAACGGGTGGACGCCCTCTCCGCGCAGCAGAACCGGCCGCTGACCCTCATCGCCGAGTCCGACCTCAATGACCCGACGCTCATCCTGCCGCGGGAAGCCGGGGGCTACGGACTCACGGGGCAGTGGTCGGACGACTGGCACCACGCCGTGCACGTCGCGCTCACCGGGGAGACCGCCGGGTACTACGCCGACTTCGCCGCGGCCGAGGCGGTGGCCAAGGTGACGGAGGGCGGGTTCTTCCACGACGGCACCTTCTCGTCCTTCCGCGACCGTCCGCACGGGTCCCCGATCCCCGCCGAGGTGCCGAGCTGGCGGCTGGTGACCTTCGCGCAGGACCACGACCAGATCGGGAACCGCGCGGCCGGGGACCGGCTCTCCGCGACCCTGTCCCCCGATCGGCTCGCGGTGGCCGCCGTCCTCACGCTGACGGCCCCGGGCACCCCGATGCTCTTCATGGGCGAGGAGTGGGGCGCGACGACACCCTGGCAGTTCTTCACCTCCCACCCGGAGCCGGAGCTCGGCCGCGCGGTCGCCGAGGGCCGCACGGCGGAGTTCGCCCGCATGGGCTGGGATCCGGATGCGGTCCCCGACCCCCAGGATCCCGACACCTTCCGCCGCTCGCACCTCGACTGGGCGGAGGCCGAGGCCCCGGTGCACGCCCGGCTCCTGGCGCTGTACCGCGACCTCGCACGACTGCGGCGAGCCCGACCGGAGCTCACCGACCCGGACTCCGCGCACAGGAGGGTCGAGGTCCGGGAGACGGACGGCCGCCCCGAGCACCGCGTCTACCGCATCGATCGCGGTGGAGTGTCGGTGCTCGTGAACCTCTCCCCCACCCCCGCCTCGTTCGCGGTACCCTCGACGGCCGAGATCCTCCTCACAACCCTCCCGCTCGCCTCCCCGTCGCGCACCCTCACGTCCCTGACTCTCCCCCCGGACGCCGCCGCCATCATCAACTGAGGTCGACCCACCCCTCTGCGGTCCTCCCGGCCCTCTGCGTGCGTGCGTAAGGGGCCGGGGTGCGCGGAAGGGGGTGGGTCGGCAGGAGTCAGCCGCGCGAAGCCCACCACTCCCGGAGACGCTGCTCCGCGACGTCCTCGCCCAGCACGCCCTCATCGAGGCGCAGATCGAGGAGGAAGCGGTACGCCTCGCCGACCTCCCGGCCCGGAGAGATGCCGAGGACCTCCTGGATGCGGTTGCCGTCGAGCTCAGGACGGATCGCGTCGAGCTCCTCCTGCTCGCGGAGCGCCGCGATCCGGGACTCGATGTCGTCGTAGGCGGCGGCGAGCCGGGCGGCCTTGCGCTTGTTCCGCGTGGTGACGTCGGCGCGGGTGAGGATGTGCAGGCGCTCCAGCAGGTCCCCGGCATCGCGGACGTAGCGGCGCACGGCGGCATCCGTCCACGCCCCCTCCGCATAGCCGAAGAACCGCAGATGCAGCTCGATCAGGGTCGCGACGGCATCCGTGGTCGCCGAGTCGAAGCGCAGGGCCTGCAGCCGCTTGCGGGCCATCCGGGCGCCGACGACGTCGTGGTGGTGGAAGGTCACCGCGCCGCCAGGCTCGAGCTTGCGCGTGCGGGGCTTGCCGATGTCGTGGAGCAGAGCCGCGATCCGCAGCGGCACGTCCGGCGCGGCCCCGGGGTTCCTGGCGTGCTCGAGCGCGATGGCCTGACTGAGCACCGTGAGGGAGTGCTCGTAGACGTCCTTGTGGTGGTGGTGCTCGTCGACCTCGAGCTTGAGGGCGCTGACCTCGGGGAGGAACTCCTCGATGAGTCCGGTCTCGACCAGCACCCGGATGCCGCGGACGGGGTCGTCGGTCTGCATGAGGCGCACGAGCTCGGACTGCACGCGCTCCGGGCTCACGATCTTCAGGGTCTCGCGGAGCTCGGTGATCGCCCGCTCCGTGTCCTCCTCGACCGTGAAGCCGAGCTGCGCGCTGAACCGGGCGGCACGCAGCATCCGGAGCGGGTCGTCGCCGAACGACACCCGGGGGTCCGTCGGTGTCCGCAGCACGCCCGCCACGAGGTCCTCGACCCCGCCGGTCGGGTCGACGAGCTTCACCGCGGGCACCTGGAGGGCCATCGCGTTGACCGTGAAGTCGCGGCGGACGAGGTCGCCGTCGATCGAGTCGCCGAACTCCACCGTGGGCTTGCGCGTTACGCCGTCGTAGCTGTCGGCGCGATAGGTCGTAATCTCGACCTGCTCGCCCCGCACCCGGGCGCCGATGGTCCCGAAGGCCCGGCCGATGTCCCAGTGCGCGGAGGCGACCGGCTTCACGATCGCGAGGATCTCGTCCGGCGAGGCGCTCGTCGTGAAGTCCAGGTCGTGCGTCTCGCGGCCGAGCAGCGCATCGCGCACCGGACCGCCGACGACGGCCAGCTCGAAACCGGCTTCGTCGAAGGCCTCCGCGAGGGTGCGGACGACGGGATTCTCGGCGAGCGCGCCGAGACGGGCGAGGCCGTCGGCCATGTTGAGCATGGGTTCCAGCGTACCGGCCCGCTTTCCACCCCTCCCGGCCCGGGCACGACTTCGGAGCTTCCGGCCGACGCGCCGGCTCCGAGCCGGTACCCCCGGCGTGTCACGGGCGATCTCCGAAGCTGTGCCCGCCTGCGCCCCGTTCACCTCCCCGTCGCCTCGATGTCAGACCTCCGTCATCCGGCTCCGCTGGGCTGGGGACGCCCCGTGCGGCTGAGCACGGACACCCACCCACGAAGGACAGACATGACCTCCCCCACCCCTGCGGTGCGGTGGCGGCGTCGCGGACTGACGTCCGTCGCGCTGCTCGCCGTGCTCGGCGGCGCCGTCGTCGCCCCCGCGGCCCTCGCCGCGCCCGACCCCGAGGTGCCGACCGGATCGCTCGTCACCGGCGACACGCCCTGGCACTACCTCGACGACGGCTCCGACCCGTCCCCCGCCCCGGCCGCGCTGCGCGACTGGACCCTGCCCGCCTACGATGACAGCGCGTGGAAGACCGCACCCGGCTCGTTCGGCGCCAAGAGCGGGGCGCTCGCCCCCGTCGGGCCGCACACCCCGAAGACGCTCCTCAACCACTACCTCGACGGCTCGGCGGCGCCGACGGTGCCGACGTACTTCTTCCGCACGACATTCGAGTTGGAGGCCGGGGTCGCCGACCAGGTCGCCGCCCTGCAGAGCACCGTCACCTTCGACGACGCGCTCATCGTGTGGATCAACGGCGAAGAGGTGGCCCGCTACGTCGACGGCCGGATCACCGACACGACAAACGTCGAGTACGCCGGCGACTCCAACGGCGACCCGCTCACCAGCACGTTCAGCGCCGAGGGCGACCTGCTCCGCGACGGCACGAACACGATCGCCGTGTCGCTGTTCCAGGACCGCGCGTCGAGCTCCGACATCTACTTCGACATGTCGTCGCTCACCCTCGTGAAGGCCTCCGACCCCGGCACGCCCGTGGTCGCCCCGCCGACCCGCGTCATCCTCACCCCGACCGAGAAGCCGGAGGTGTCGCAGTCGTTCTCCTGGCTCGCCGGTGACGCCTCGCACACGGTCGGCCAGGTCGAGATCGGCCTCGCGACCGGTGGTGCCACCCGCACGGTCGACGCATACGACGCCGGTGTGGTGAACGGCAACCCGAACAAGCACTTCTCGGTCACGGTCACCGACCTCGCCCCCGCCACCGCCTACCGCTACCGGGTGGGTCTCCCCGGGAGCTGGAGCGACTGGTACGAGTTCCGCACGGCGGACCCGAAGGCGAGCGACTTCCAGTTCATCTACTACGGCGACGCCCAGATCGGTCTCGACACCACCTGGCCGAGCGTCGTGAAGCAGGCCGAGGCGCAGGCTCCTCGCTCGATCGGCTCCGTCCACGCGGGCGACCTGATCAACACCTCCAGCAACGAGAACGAGTGGGTCAACTGGTTCAAGGGCATGAAGGACTCCGCCGTGCGCACCAACGTGATGGCCGCTCCGGGCAACCACGAGTATTCCGGCGACAAGCTGCTCACGGCCTGGAAGGCCGCGTTCGAGTACCCGCACAACAACCCGTCGACGAGCTCCATCGGCGAACTCGCGAACCTCGCGAAGGGCGACTCCGAGGTCGCGCAGCAGTACCGCGCGTTCTTCGACCACTGGAGCTCGTTCGCCGCCGAGACCGCGTACTACACCGACTACCAGGGCGTTCGTTTCATCACCCTGAACGCGACCCGCGATACGACCTTCCTCACCCCGGCGGGGCTCCCGTCCTGCACGGGCGCGGAGTGCCCGTCGTCGCAGATCGGCACCCTGTGGACGCGCTTCCAGGCCGCCTGGCTCGACCTGCTGCTGCAGAACAGCCCGTCGAAGTGGAACGTCGTCACGTTCCACCAGCCGGTCTTCTCGGCCTCGGCCGGTCGTGACGAGCCGGTGCTCCGCGCCGAGTGGCTGCCCGTCTTCCAGCGCAACGACATCGACCTCGTGCTCATGGGCCACGACCACACGTACGCCCGCGGCTACGTGAACACGGATGCGACCGAGACCCCCGGTCTCACGACGGGCCCGGTCTACGTCGTGTCGAACTCCGGCGCGAAGCATTACGACCTGGAGACCCCGGAGAAGAACGTCTGGACCAACAACGGCGCCACCCAGGTGCTGCGCGGTCAGGGCGTGACGACGTACCAGGTGATCGACGTCTCGAAGAACCAGCTCGTCTACCGGTCGTACCTCGCCGAGAAGCAGCCGGACGCCACGACCGACCTCCCCGTCGGCGCCGTCTACGACACGTTCACCGTGACGAAGTCCGACGCGGGTGAGAAGTGGGTCACCGAGGCCGGTGTCACCCCGCCGGTCACGGAGGAGCCGGAGCCGGAGAAGCCCGCGACGGTCGGACTGGGCGCGTCCTCGGTTGCGGCCGGCGGCACGCTCGCGGTGTCGGGAAGCGGCTTCGCGGCCGGCGCCGAACTCGCGCTCGAGCTGCGATCCGATCCGGTCTCGCTCGGTACGGTCACGGTCGCGACCGACGGCACGTTCTCGCGCACCGTCACCATCCCCGCCGGCACCCCGGCCGGCACGCACACCCTCGCCGTGATCCTCCCCGACGGCACGGAGGTGACGGCCTCCCTCACCGTCACCGCGGCGGCCGGGGGCGGAGCGGTCGTCCCCGATGAGAGCGACTCGGGTGGCGCGACCGACGGCGACCTCGCGACGACCGGTGCCGACAGCATGCCGTTCGTCATCGGGGCCATCGTGCTGCTCGCCGCCGGCCTCGGCCTGTTCGCCCTGCGTCGCCGCCGTGCGACAGCGGTGGTCGAGACGACGGAAGCCGGGTAACCCGGTCGTCTGTCCCTCCACGGGCGCCACCGGTCCTCCGGCGGCGCCCGTGCCGTCTCCCCCGGCTCTCGCCTCGGACCGTGCACCGGTCCCTTCCGGGTCTGGGATAACCTTCACGTGCCCGACCCGCGAAGGAGAACCCGTGCCCGCGAACGATGCCCTGGCCGATGAGACCGATCGGATCGTCGCGGCGGCCCTGCAGGTGAACGGCCGCGCGTCCTGGGGCGAGATCGCCCGCGTGGTCGACCTCCCGGAGCGGACGGTCGCCCGCCGCGGACAGCGTCTCCTGGACCGCGGGCTCGTGCGCGTCTCGACCTACGTCGACCCCGCGCGCGTGCTCCATGCGCGCGCCGTCCTGTTCCGGATAACGACCGAACCGCATGCGCTCTGGCACGTCGCCCGCACCCTCGCCCGTCGTGCCGATGCGTCGTCCGTGTCGGTCCTCGAGGGCAGCAGCGACATCGCCGGCATGCTCCTCCCGCACGACGACGCATCGATCCGCGAGCTGCTCTTCACCGACTTCCCCGAGGTGGAGGGCATCGCGTCGATCAACGTCACCACGGTGCTGAAGTTCTTCCGCTCCGGGCACGACTGGCGGGTGGGGGTGCTGTCCGACGAACAGGTGCGCATGCTGGACGAGTCCTCGGGATCCGAGGTCGACCCGGCGGACGCCTTGAGCGAGGACGAGGAAGCGCTGATCCGGCTCCTGCTGAACGACGGACGGATGCCCGTGGCGCAGCTCGCCCGCGCGCTCGGACTGAACGTCACCACGACGCGTCGACGGATGGAATCCCTCAACCGCCGCGGGCTCATGCACCCTCGCACGGAGATCGTCCCGAGCCTCTTCGGCCTCGGGCTGGAGGCACTCGTGTGGCTGCGGGTGCCGATGGATCGGCTGGAGAAGGTGGGATCCGCCCTCGCCGCCGCCCCCGAGGTGAAGTTCATCGTCGCGACGACGGGCACGTCGCAGCTCCTCATGAACGTACTCGTGCGCGACGCGGACGAGTTCTACGAGTTCCTCACCGGTCCCGCGGTCGCTGGCCACGACGGGCTGGAGGTCGTGGAGTCGCTCGTCGTCATCACTCCGGTGCTGCGCGGGTCGCTGATCGTGGACGAGGCGCCGGCGGCGCTGGCGCAGGACATGCCGACGGGAGCCATCCGCTTGTAGGCCGATTCTGTTACGGACGTGTAAAGAAATGGCGAGATCGTTCGCATTGCCTTGACGTGATGGCGAAATAGAGCGAGTATCCCTTCCAGGGCCTTCACCCCTGGAGAGGACGATCGTGTTCACGGCAACTGGAGACGACTGGGCGGACCGCGCGGCGGCACTGTCGCTGCACACCCGCATGTTCATCGACGGCTCCTGGGAGGACGGGACCGCCGAGCCCCTCGCACCGATCAGCCCCCGGGACGGCCGGGCTCTGCCCCCGATCGCGGCCGCCTCCGCCGCCGACATCGACCGCGCGGTCCGCTCCGCCCGTGCCGCGTTCGACGCGGGCGTCTGGTCGCGCATCGCCCCCCGCGAACGCGGCCAGCTGCTGATCGCCTTCGCGCAGAAGATCCACGACAACGCCGAAGAACTCGCCCTCACCATCTCCCTCGAGATGGGCAAGCCCGTGCGCGAGGCGCTGCAGACCGAACTCCGCGCGGTCGTGAACTGCTTCCGGTGGTACGGCGAGGCCGCAGACAAGGTGCTCGACGAGCTCCCCGTCACCGCCCCGAACAGCCTCGCGCTCGTCACCCGCGAACCGGCCGGCGTCGTCGCCGCGGTCGTGCCGTGGAACTTCCCGCTCACGATGACGGCCTGGAAGCTCGCCCCCGCTCTCGCCGTCGGCAACAGCGTCGTCCTCAAACCCGCCGAGCACACCACCTTCTCGGCCCTGCGCCTGGCCGAGCTCGCCCACGAGGCCGGCATCCCGGCCGGCGTGCTGAACGTCACCCCCGGCGCCGGCCAGGTCGCCGGCCGCGCACTCGGCGAGCACCCTGACGTCGACGTCGTCACGTTCACCGGCTCGCCCGAGGTCGGCCGCCGGTTCCTCGGCTACGCCGCCGCGTCGAACGGCAAGCGCGTGTGGCCGGAGCTCGGCGGCAAGACGGCGAGCCTCGTGCTGCCGGACGCCGATCTGGAGCGGGCGGTCCGGGCCACGGCCGACGGCTGCTTCTACAACCAGGGGCAGATATGCACGGCCTCGTCCCGGCTGCTCGTCCCCCGCGCGCAGTACGACAGGGCCCTGGAGATCGCCGCCGAGGTCGCCCGCACGAGCCTTCCCGCAGACCCGTTCGACGTGTCCACGTCGATGGGGGCGATCGTCAGCGAGAAGCAGCTCGCCGGGATCGCCGGGTTCGTCGAGCGCGCGGCGGCCGAGGGCGCCGAGCTCGCGGCCGGGAGCGCCGAGCGGTTCTCCGCCGTCGACGGCGGCAGCTACTTCGCCCCGGTCGTGCTCGGCGTGACCCCCGCGCACGAGGTGGCGCAGCGCGAGGTCTTCGGCCCCGTGCTGTCGGTCATCGCGTACGACGACGTCGACGACGCCCTCGCCATCGCCAACGGCACCGAGTACGGCCTCGCCGCCGCGCTGTGGAGCACCGACCTCAACGCCGTGCACACCCTCTCCCGGCGGCTGCGCGCGGGTGTCGTCTGGGTCAACTGCTTCGAGGAGGGCGACATGACCATCCCCTTCGGCGGGGTCAAGGGCTCCGGCTTCGGACGCGACAAGAGTCTGCACGCGATGGAGAAGTTCACCGACCTGAAGACCACGTGGATCGAGCTGTCGTGACCCGCCCGCTCATCGGCATCACCACCTGGCGCCGCGCCATCGACACCGACCTCGGCACGGGCCGCCCCGCGCACAGCCTCGGCACCGAATACGCCACGCCGATCGAGGCCGCCGGCGGCGCCGTCGTGCTGCTGCCGCCGACCGCCGGTGTCGACGAGGTCCTCGATCGGCTCGACGGACTGGTGCTCTCCGGCGGGGAGGATCTGCACCCCTCGCACTACGGCGCCGAGCCCCAGGACGGGAAGTCGTACGACTCGGCCCGCGACGGCTACGAGATCGCGCTCGCCCTCGGCGCCCGGGAACGAGGCCTGCCGGTGCTGGCGATCTGCCGCGGGCTCCAGGTCTGCACCGTCGCGTTCGGCGGCTCCCTCATCGTCGACATCCCCGCCACGGCCGACCATCACCCGGTGCGAGGAGCAGACGAGCAGCTCTCCGCCCGGCACGCCGTCGCGTTCGCGGAGGACAGCAGGCTCGCCGCGCTCTACGGGACGACGACGAGGACCGTCAACACCATCCATCACCAGTCCGTCGACACCCCGGCCCCCGGGCTTCGCCCCGTCGCCTGGGCTCCCGACGGCATCGTCGAAGCCGTCGAGGCGGGCGACGACTGGGCCTTCTGGGCGGTGCAGTGGCACCCCGAGAAGATGACAGCCCCCGAAGAGGCCGCCGAGGAGCGCCCGCTGTTCGCGGCGTTCGTCGCGGCCGCCCGTGAACGCGCAGCGGAACCGTCCGCTGGCCAGAAAGGAACACGATGACCAAGCAGGTCTTCCTCGAGTACGAGAACGGCGTCCGCGCCGTCGCCACCCTGTTCGAGGACCTCGCCCCTCGCACGTGCGAGGCGATGTGGGGCGCGCTGGAGAAGCCGGTCACCATGCAGGCGATGCACGCGATGTACGCCGGACCCGAGGTCATGGTCGGCCTTCCCGAGGAGGCCCAGAACTTCGACCCCGAAGCCGTGCCCGCGGAGAACCAGCAGGTCGTGCCCGCACCGGGTGACCTGCAGTGGTACTGGCAGCGCCCCATGCAGATGGGCGGACTGCCGTTCGAGTGGTACGAGATCGGAGTCTTCTACGATCGTGGTGCCCGTATTCTCGGCCCCCTCGGATGGACACCCGTCAACATCTGGGCCGGCATCACCGAAGGACTCGCGGAGTTCGCTCAGGAGAGCGCCGCGATCCGCATCGACGGAGCGAAGCAGCTCACCATCGGACGCCTGGTCTAGGCGTCCACCCCCCGTGCTGGACCCATCCCGAAGGAGCAGTGCATGAACACCCGCAGAATCCTCACCGCCGGCGCGCTCGTCGCCACCGGTGCCCTCGTCCTCGCCGGCTGCGCGTCCGGCGACGGCGAGTCCTCGTCCGGTGGTGACAAGGAGTTCGCCGGCGAGACCCTGGTCGTCACGTCGTTCGGCGGAGACTGGGAGAAGGCCTTCATCGAGGCCGTCGTCGACCCGTTCGAGGAGGAGACCGGAGCGAAGGTCGAGCTGATCACCCTGTACAGCGCCGATGCCCTCGCCCAGGTCACCGCCCAGAAGGCGAGCCCGCAGATCGATGTCGTGCACTTCTCCGGCGGACAGGAGTTCACCGCCGCGGAGCAGGGCCTCATCGCCCCGATCGCCGCCGACGACCTGTCTGCGTCGGGAGACCTCATCGACATCGCGACCGCCGGCCTCGAGCGCGGCGAGGGTCCGGTCATCCAGCTCGCGCCCATCGGGCTCGTCTACAACACCGAGGCGGACGCCCCGGCGCCGACGTCCTGGGAAGACCTCTTCGACGGCGCCTACGCCGGTCACGTCGCCCTGACGGACTTCTCGAACACCTACGGGGTGCTGTCGATGCTCCGGGTGGCCGATGCGCTCGGGGGTGGCATCGAGGACCCGTCCGCGGCCATCGCCGACCTCGGAGCGCTGGCGTCCTCGGGCGACGCGATCGTCGTCCCCACCTCGCCGGACCTGCAGACCGCCTTCGCCCAGCGCGGCACCTGGCTGGCCCCGTACGCGATGGACTACGCAGGCACCCTGCAGGACGCGGGTCTCCCCGTCGAGTTCATCGTCCCGGAGGAGGGCGCCACCGCGTCGCTCATCACGGCGAACGTCGTCGAGGGCCGGGACAACCCCGAGCTGGCCACGCTCTTCATCGACTATGAGCTGCGCCCCGAAGCGCAGGCCGTCTTCGCGGAGAACATGCGCTACTCCCCCGTCAACACGAAGGCCGAGCTGTCGGACGAGGCGGCCGAGGCCGTGCTCACCGGCGACGAGCTCGACGACGTCGTGGTCTACGCCCCGGGAGACATCGCCGCGTCGCGTCAGGCGTGGACCGATGAGTGGAATGCGCTGATCACCAAATGAGCGTCCGAACCCGTAAGGAGCCCTGGCTCCTGCTCCTGCCGGCGATCGTGCTGCTCGCGCTCGCCTTCGTCACCCCGGTGGCCGGCATGCTGCTCATGAGCGTGCAATCGCCGGCAGGCGGGTTCACCCTCGACAACTTCACTCGCTTGTTCGCGAGCGAGTATCACCTCCAGGCGGCCCTGCGATCGCTCCGCCTGGGGGTGATCCAGACGGTGATCACCCTCGTCATCGCCGTCCCGCTGTCGTACATCATGGCGCGCGCCGGCTCGAAGGTGCGCTCCTTCCTCCTCATCGTGGTGATCCTGCCGCTGATGACGAGCGTCGTCGTCCGCACCTTCGGCTGGGTGGTGCTCATGGGGCCGTCCGGCCTGATGATGCAGATCCCCGGCGCGGAGTTCCTCGTCGGCGGCACGCAGGGATTCCTCGGTACCGAGACCGGCGTCGTGATCGCGATGGTGCAGGTGCTGCTGCCGTTCGCCGTGCTCAGCATCCTCGGCGTCATCTCCGGCATCCGTCCGCAGCTGGAGGAGGCCTCCCGCACCCTCGGCGCCGGATTCTGGCGCACGCTACGGCACGTCGTGCTGCCGCTGTCGGTGCCCGGCATCGTCGCCGGCGCCTCCCTGGTGTTCGTGCTCTCGGTGAGCTCCTTCATCACCCCCCGCTTCATCGGCGGCTCGCAGATCCCCGTGTTCGCACAGACGATCTACGTCGACGCGACCACCAACCTCGACTGGGCGTTCGCGGCGGCGCAGGCCGTGCTGCTGTTCGCGGGCGTGATGCTCGTGCTCGCGGCCACGTCCCGGCTCGGGAAGCAGAAGGTGTGACCATGGTCCGTTCCGTCCCGATCCTCGGCCGTATCCTCGCGATCCTCCTCGGCGTCATCGTGACGCTCTACATGCTCGTCCCGTTGCTCGTCGTCGCCGGCGCCTCGGTGGGAGAGAACCGCTTCCTCACGTTCCCCGGACAGGGCTTCACGCTCGACTGGTACGTGGAGGCGCTCACCTCCGACACCTACCTGGAGCCGTTCCGCCTGAGCCTCGTGGTGGGTGTGTCGGTCGCGATCCTCGCCGCCTCCATCGGCACCGCGGCGGCCCTCGCGCTGACGCGGTTCCGCGTTCCGGGAGGCGCGGCGATCCAGGCGCTGCTGATGTCGCCGCTGACGATCCCCACGATCATCCTCGCGATCGGCGCCCTCTCCATCGCCTCGCTCACGATCGGCTCCCCGAATGTGGGCGTGCTCATCGCGATCCATGTCGTCATCGCGATCCCCTACGTCATGCGCACCGTGACCGGCGTGATGACCCGTGCCGACCACTTCACCGAGGAGGCCGCGCGCACCCTCGGCGCCGGCACCTGGAACCGCTACCGCCTCGTGGTGCTGCCCATCGCCCGCCCCGGCATCGCGGCCGGAGCGTTCTTCGCCTTCAACATCTCGTTCGACGATGCGGTCATCGCCCTCTTCCTGCGCACCCCGCAGCTGGAGACCCTGCCCATCGCCATCTACGGCCAGCTGGAGTTCAGCACGTCGCCCACCGTGGCCGCCGTCTCGACCCTGATGGTCCTGCTCACCGTCGTCCTCATGATCGTCCTCGAACGCATCATCGGCCTGGGAAGGTTGTTCGTCTGATGACAACGCTCACCATCACTGCACTCACCAAGGACTTCAAGGGGACGAAGGTGCTCAAGGGCATCGACCTCTCGATGCGGTCCGGCGAGTTCGTCTCGCTCCTGGGCCCGTCGGGCTGCGGGAAGACGACGCTCCTCCGCTGCATCGCCGGGCTCGAGTCGCCCACGAGCGGCACGATCGAGATCGCGGGGCAGGACGTCACGAAGCTGCCGCCCGAGAAGCGTCACCTCGGCATGATGTTCCAGAGCTACGCGCTCTTCCCGCACATGAGCGTCGCCGAGAACGTGCGCTTCGGGCTGCGGATGTCGGGCGAGAAGTCGAAGGCCGAGCAGAAGGAGCTCGCCGTCCGGGCGTTGGAGCGTGTGCAGATGGGCCACCTCGCCGATCGCATGCCCGCGCAGCTCTCCGGCGGACAGCAGCAGCGCGTCGCCCTGGCCCGCGCCATCGCGTTCGAGCCGCGCGTGCTCCTGCTCGACGAGCCGCTGTCGAACCTCGATGCGCGTCTGCGCGAGGACATGCAGGTCGAGCTCAAGGAACTGCACCGAACGCTCGGTCTCACGACGGTGTTCGTCACGCACGACCAGGAGGAGGCGATGAGCCTCTCCGACCGCATCGTGCTCATGAACGGCGGGATCATCGAACAGGAGGGCGCGCCGGCGGAGCTGTACAGCGCCCCGCTCACCACCTTCGCCGCCGACTTCATCGGTGCCGCGAACCTCCTTCCCGCCACGCGCTCCGGCGCGATCGCGACCCTCGACGGCACCGCCGTGCAGGTCCCGCTCACGGGCGCCGGGCCGGACGGCTCGGGCGAGGTCGTGCTCCGGCAGGAGGATCTGCATCTGTCGCCCGCGGTGGGTCCGGGTGCCCCCGTCCCGGTCGAGGTGATCGCGCACGTCTACCGCGGCGCCGACGTCGTCTACATCGTCGAGCTCGCCGGGCGCCGCCTCCGCGTGGTCCGTCCGCGGCACGAGGACCCGCTCCCCGAGGGCGCGGCCGGTCTCGGCTGGCGCGACGGCGCCGTCCTCTGGATCCCCGCCGCCTGAACCACCCCGCGCACAGCTTCGGAGACCAGCCCCGACACGCCGTGCGGCC
The DNA here is from genome assembly GCF_900105335.1 of Microbacterium paraoxydans. Taxonomy (NCBI): domain Bacteria; kingdom Bacillati; phylum Actinomycetota; class Actinomycetes; order Micrococcales; family Microbacteriaceae; genus Microbacterium; species Microbacterium paraoxydans. The sequence goes on from NZ_LT629770.1 coordinate 1,965,092, forward strand.
ACCCCGCACGACCGCGTGTCGGCGGCAATCTCCGAAGCTGTGCCCCGTCCGGGCGGCTCAGACCCGGCGACGGGTCAGCACGAGGCGGAGGGTCACGGCGAGGACCGTCGACACCACGATCCAGCCGAAGGCCGTGCCCAGGGCCATGAAGAACGAGGCCTGATCGGTGGCGCCGGCCACGTTCCCGTAGTTGATCGCGCCGTGGGCCGCGATCGCCACCAGGAGTCCGGCGAGCGCGAGGAGCGGGCGCGACCAGGCGCGCCGGGCGTCGAGAGCGAGACCGAGCGCCGCCCCGGTCCAGATGGTGAGCGCGGCATGGGTGGGGAACGTCAGGGTGCGGACGATCCAGGTCGCGATGCCGGAGCCGGGATCGTTCGCCGCGATCTCCGCCGCGATCGCGGAGGCGTCCTCCACGGCTGCGAAGCCCACGCCGACCAGTGCGCCGACCATCGCGCCGAAGAGCACGCCGCGCAGGCCGAGGCGTCGTGCGAGCAGAAGGACGAGCAGCACGCCGAGACCCTTTCCGATCTCCTCCAGGATGGGCGTCAGCACCCACATCGTGGGGACCGCCTCACGCACGATGCCCTGGTCGTCGACATAGATCGCCTGCTCGGACGACCACGCGCCGATCGCGGCCGCGAGGAGCACGGCGGCACCGGCGCCCCAGGCCACGGCGAGCAGGGACGACGCCCATGACCGCGCACGCCGCGGAGCGGTCCAGCGGGCGGCGAACATCGTCACGGCCGCCGCGGGCAGAACGGCGGCGAGACACAGGAGGAAGACGGGGCCGGTTTCGATCGTGAACAGCACGATCGCGAGTGCCAGCGGGAGGAGGAAGGCGGCGAGCACCACGGGGCGGCGAGCCACGAACGGGACGGTTTCGGAGGGGACGACCGCGGAATGCACTCCCCGATCCTTCCAGACCCGTTCCGCGACATTCCTGGGATACCGGAATGCTGAGTGGGCTCGCCCGGCCGTAGGATCGCGGCATGGTCGACGACGACACCCCCTCCGACGCCTCTCCCCGCGACCCCTCACGGCGCGGATTCTTCGCCGTGGGCGGTGCCGCCCTGGCGGGAGCGGTTATCGGGGGCGCGGGAGGGGCGGCGATCGGAGCCTCCGTCGCCGGAGCCGGCGGCCGGGACGGCTTCGCCGATGACCCGGATCCGTTCGCCGCACTCACGCCCCGCTCGGAGCCCGGCTTCGATCACATGGTCGTGGTGATGGGCGAGAACCGCTCCTTCGACAACCTCCTCGGCTACCTCTACACGGCCGAGACGCTGCCGGCGGGCGAGACCTTCGAAGGTCTCGCATTCGGCACCCACAGCAACACCGCCCCGGACGGCACGGTGGTGGAGGCGCACGTCTACCGGGGCGACACGGACCGCATCATGAGCCTCCCCGATCCGGACCCGGGTGAGGAGTACCCGCACGTCAACACGCAGATCTTCGGCACCGTCGATCCGAAGACCAACGCGGACCTGTTCGTCGACGAGATGACCACGCCCTTCAACGCCCCCACCCACGGCGAGAAGGCGACGATGTCCGGTTTCCTCGAGGACTACATCATCAACTTCCGCCGACTGCGCGACGGGAAGGAGCCGAGCCTGGACGAAGCGCGGCACATCATGGGCTCGTTCTCGCCGGAGATGCTCCCGGTGCTCTCCACCCTCGCCGCCGAGTTCGCCGTGTTCGACCACTGGTACGCCGGAGTGCCCTCCCAGACCTTCTGCAACCGCTCCTTCTTCCACGCCTCGACCTCGCACGGCTTCGTGACGAATCAGGGTGGCGGCGGCTACCGGAAGTGGCTCGACGCCCCGGCCGCACCGACGGTGTTCAACCGCCTGGAAGACCGCAAGGTGAGCTGGCGGATCTACATCGACGAGCTCCAGCTGGTCTCCTTCACGGGGATGCTGCATGCGGCGGTGCTCGAGAAGTACTGGCGCACGGATCATTTCGGCACGATGGAGGACTTCTACGCCGACGCGAAGAACGGCACCCTCCCGGCCTACGCGTTCATCGAGCCCCGGATGGTCTACGACCACAACGACTTCCATCCGCCGTTCGGGAAGCCGCGGGAGAGCGTGGTCGACGGCGAACCCGTGTTCGACAGCGCCATCTCCGATGTGCGGGCGGGCGACCGGCTCATCCACGACGTCTACGAGGCCGTGCGCACGAGCGCGACGCCCGGCGGCTCGAACGCCGTGAACACCCTGTTGCTCATCACCTTCGACGAGCACGGGGGCTGTTACGACCACGTGCCTCCGCCCGCGGCCACGAAACCCACGAAGGACACCGGTGCCGGGGAGATGGGCTTCACGTTCGACCGGCTCGGTTGTCGCGTCCCGGCGATCGCGGTGTCGGCGTACACGCGGCGGGGCACGATCGTCCACGACGAGATGCACCACGGGTCGGTCACGGTCACGCTGTCACGCCTGCACGGCCTGGAGCCGCTGAACGACCGCGATCAGTCGGCCAACACGCTGCTCAACGTCGTGAACCTCGACAAGCCGCGGCACCCGGCCGACTGGCCCGTCACCACACCCGCGTACACGCCGCCGAACCCCGAAGACGGCACCCCGCAGCCGAACGAGGCCGATCACCTCAAGCCGCTCACGCCTCCCGCCCGGGGGCTGCTCGGGCTCCTCCTCGCCCGCTACGGCGCGGCGGGCGAGAAGGAACCGGAGACCTTCGCCGACGCGTACCGGCTCCTCCACGAGCACGGCGAGGAGCTGTTCGGCCCTCCGCTCTGACAGCGCACTTCCGCACGAGGTCGCAGAGTCTCCGGGAATGCCCGCGACCTCGGTGCGATTCTGCGACCCCGCGCCGGTGACTCAGCCCTCGCGGGAGAACGTGACGTGGGTCACTCCGGACTCCGCGACCTCGGACGTCACGCGATAGCCGGCCTCGAGACCACGCAGGTCGTCCCACAGCCGGATGCCGCTGCCGGTGAGGATGGGGGTGATGCCGACGTGCAGGTCGTCGACGAGCCCGGCGCGCAGGAACTCCCGGACCGTGGTCGCCCCGCCGCCGACGCGCACGTCACGTCCTCCGGCCACGGCTACGGCTTCCCGCAGCGCCTCCTCCGGGGTCGCGGAGAGGAAGCGGAAGCTCGTGCCGTTCGCGAACTCGATCGGCGGGCGCGGCGTGTGCGTGAGGACGAACACCGGAACCTCGAACGGCGGCTCCTCGCCCCACCAGCCGCGCCACTCCGGGTCGTCCGGGTTCGCGTGGAGCCCGAACATCCCGGCGCCCATGATCTCGGCGCCGATGCCCTGGAAGTACTGCGCCGCGTACTTCTCGTCCACCCCGGTGGTGCCCGCGCCGCTCGTGTCGTGGAAGACGCGCTCCTGGAAGGTGCGGGTCGCGGTGTAGGCCGCGGTGAGGCGTCCCCAGTCCTCGCCGAAGGGGTTCTCCGGGGTCTGATCGGTCGTCGTGGCGAAGCCGTCGAGGGTGATGTTGAGGTCGACGCGCACGCGGGTCATGGTGCCTCCGAAGCGGTGGGGACGGGCGCCGGTCGGCGCGCCGTCCCCAGCGTCGGGCGTCACGCGGCCCCTGTCAAGAGGCCCCGGGATCTCCCGGAAGCGCCATGTGGATGGTCGGGTAGGGACGACCGTCGCCGTCGAGCGCGCTCCGACCCACCTCCACGAAGCCCCGGCTGCGGTAGAACCCGCGCGCGCCCGGGTTGTCCTCGTTCACATCGACCCTGACCACGGCCTGATGGGCGACGACCTCGGCGAGGAGCACGGAGCCCACACCGCGGCCGCGGAGGGCATCGGAGACGAAGAGCATCTCCAGCCCGCCGTCGTGGACACCCGCGAACCCGACGGGAATCCCGTCCTGTTCGGCCACGGTGAGGGTCACCGCGGGGAAGTAGTCGGACGCGAGATGCGATTCGATCCGGGCGAAGTCGGCCTCGTCGAGGAAGTCATGCGTGGCACGAACGGCACTGCGCCAGATCTCGACGAGTGCCGCGTACTCCTCTTCCCCTCGACACGGCCGAATGATGAGCGGGGCACTTCCTGCGGACATGGATCCGACACTATCCGCCGGACCGCCGTGCCGGATCAGGCCACGGGGTCGCCCTGGACCGGACCCTCCGTGTTGGGCTTCCACCCGAGGGCCGGCGCCACGTGCTCCGCGAACGCCTCGAGCACATGGAGGTTGTACTCCGGCCCGAGCTGGTTCGGGATCGTCAGCATGAGGGTGTCCGCGGCCATGACCGCCTCGTCCTGTCGGAGCTGCTCGATGAGCACATCGGGCTCCGCGGCGTAGGTCTTGCCGAACGTGGAGCGGAACCCGTCGATGATGCCGATCTGGTCGGCGTTCTCCTCGCTGCGCAGCCCGAAGTAGGCGCGGTCCATGTCCGACACGAGCGGGAACACGCTGCGGCTGACCGAGACCCGCGGCGACCCGGTGTGACCGGCCTCGCGGTAGGCGGAGCGGAACAGCTCGATCTGCTCGCGCTGCAGCTCGTGGAACGGCTGCCCCGTGGCCTCGGTCACGAGCGTCGAGCTCATCATGTTGAGCCCCTGGCGTCCGGTCTCCTCGGCCGTGGCACGCGAACCCGAGCCCCACCAGATGTGGTCGCGCAGCGTGGGCGACTGGGGCTCGATCGCGAGGTACTGTCCCGCGCCCACCATCCGGGGGTCGCCGGGGGCGAGGCGCTCGCCGTCGATGGCCCGCAGGAAGATCTCGAACTTCTCCCGCGCGAGCACGCTGCCGCGCTCCGGGTCCTCCTCGTCGCGGAAGCCGAAGGTCTCGTAGCCGCGCAGCGCCGTCTCGGGTGACCCACGGCTCACGCCGAGCGCGATCCGGCCGTCGGCGATGAGGTCGAGCGCGGCGGCCTCCTCCGCGAACTGGAACGGGTTCTCGTAGCGCATGTCGATCACGCCGGTGCCGACCTCGATCCGCTCGGTGCGCGCGGCCATGGCCGTCAGCAGCGGCATCGGGGACGCCGCCTGGCGGGCCCAGTGGTGCACGCGGACATAGGCGCCGTTGACGCCGAGCTCGTCCGCGCCCTCCGCGATCTCGATGGTCTGCTTCAGCATGTCGCCCGCGGTGCGGGTCGCCGAGCCGGGCACGTCGGCATAGTGACCGAACGAGAGGAATCCGAAAGCCTTCATGGTGTATTCGAACGCATGGAAGCCGGGACTATTCCCCCGGGAGGAGGAAGCCGTCGAGCACGAGTTCCCGGATCCGCGGCTCGAGCTCCGCCCACAGTTGCGGGAAGGGCACCTCGAAGAGGTCGGCGAGGGCGGGGGCGATCTGCAGCACCTGGAGCTCGCCGTCGCAGGCGCCGACGAATCCGGCGAGCGCAGGATCCACTGCGACCGTCCGCGCGAATCCGCCGCCCTGACGCAGCTCGATCACGCTCGGGTCGTCGTTGCCGGGAAGCAGGTGGCGCGCCTCCGTGACGTCGGGGGCCACGACGAGGGTGTCCGGCAGTCCCCCGGCGAGCGCATCGTGGGCCGCGAGGCCGAGACCGAGCGCCGCCCCCACGTTCGCCACGGGCTGCGAGACCCGCTCCGACCGCCGCAGCGGCTCCCCCTGCCCCCGGCGGAGCAGCACGTAGCCGAAGCCGATCGCGGTCACGCCCCGCGCCGCGAAGTCGTCGAGCCACGCGGTCAGCAGCGGGGTGAACGCGGCGTCGCGCGGCGTGATCCCGCCGTCCCTGATCCACAGCTCCGCGTACGCGAGGGGGGACAGCTCCTCCCGCTCCACCACCCACAGGTCGAGGTCGGCGGGCGCCCACGCGTCCAGCCGGGCGAGGCCGGTGATCCCCGTGCGGGACTCCCAGTTGCCGAGAAGCTGGGCGATGCCGCGCGGGGTGAGGTGGGCCGGTGCCGTGCGCACGAACTGCTCGACCAGCGCGTCGCCGACCAGACCGCCGTCGCGGTACTCGTAGGCGGGGACGCCCTCCGTTCGGGGGGTGATCACGAACGGCGGGTTCGAGACGATGAGGTCGAACGCCTCCCCGGCGACGGGCTCGAACATGCTCCCGTGGCGGAACTCGATGTTCGTGACCCCGTTGAGCTGCGCGTTCAACGCGGCGTAGGCGAGTGCGCGGTGGGAGACATCGGTGGCGACGACCCGGCCGGCCCGCCGCGCGACGAGGAGCGCCTGGATGCCGCAGCCCGTGCCGAGGTCGAGCGCACGATCCACCGCGAGCGGCACGACCGTCTCGGCGAGCGTGCGCGAGGCCCCGCCCACGCCGAGGACGTGATCGGCCGGCAGCGGACCGTCGAGGGCGACCTCGTCCAGATCGCTGGCGATCCACCACTCCCCGACACCGTCCTCGTCGACGAACGACTGCGGGCGCAGCAGCGCGACCGGGATCACGGAGTCGGCGTCGATCGTCGCCAGGCCCAGCGCCTCCAGACCGTCCACGCCGAGGGTGGGCAGGGCGCGCTCCACCGCCGCTCGGGGCTGGGGAAGCCCGAGCACCAGGAGCCGCCCGAGGGTCGCGAGCACGCCCTCGTCCCCGGCGATCGCCCGCAGGATGGGTTCGCGCAGGCCACGGCCCAGTGCGTCGTCCGCCTCCTCGCCCCAGAGCTGTCGCAGCGGCTCGGATCGGAGGTCAGCAGCATCCAGATCAACGGCGAGCGCGGCGCTGCGGAGCGGGTCGGGGCGGGGGGCGGGGGTGTCGGACACGGCCGTCACTCTACGCGTCTTCAGGGTTCTCCTCTGTCCGGCCTCCTAGAATCGCAGAGTCAGTACTCACGATCCGCCTCTCCCCGGCGTTCGAGGAAGACCTTCATGACCGCGATCACACCCGAGACGGGCCTCCGCGCGCGCGTGCGCCGGCTCGCGGCGTTCGTGGTCGCCGCCGGCTTCTGCGCCATCGGTGTCGCCGGTCCCGCTGTGGCGGCCGACCAGCCAGCCGCCGACGACGATCAACGGGTCGAACTGCATGTCACGGCGGGCCTGCGCGGGACCGTCGCCCCGGGGACCTCGACGTCGGCCGTGGTCACGATCGACAACCGCACCGAGGCGGAGCTCTCCGCGGGCCGCGTCGAGATCGAGCTCGGCAGCACGCCACTGACCGACGACGACGCCGTCACCGAATGGTTGGACGAGGGCCAGGCCGCGGGCTCCTTCCTCCCCCTCGGAGAGGAGACCACGAAGCCGGCGGAGGCGGGCGGATCCGTCGGCACCACCGTGTTCGTGCCGCAGGAGACCCTGAAGCCGTTGAAACCCGGGGTGTACCCGCTGCGGGCCGCCCTGAGCGAAGCCGGCACGAAGGATGGTGAGGGGCAGCGCACCACGACCTGGGACACCACCGCGACGAGCGTCCTCGTCGTCACCTCCGGCCCCACGAGCCCCGTCGGGGTCATCGTGCCCATCACCGCCACGCCGACGGGCGGTGCCCTCCTGAGCGCCGAGGAGCTCACGGAGTTGACCGCCCCGGACGGCGATCTCACCGCGCAGCTCGACGGCGTGGCCGGGACGACGGCGGTGCTCGCGGTCGACCCTGCCATCCTCACGTCGATCCGCGCGCTGGGCACCGCCGCCCCCTCGGCGGCGACCGACTGGCTGCAGCGGCTCGACGAACTCCCCAACGCCCGTTTCGCCCTGCAGTTCGGCGATGCCGACCTCACGGTGCAGGCGCAGGCCGGTCTGCCCGAGGCGCTGGCACCGCTGCCGCTGACCTCGCTGCTCGATCCCGCGGCGTTCCCTCAGCAGCGAGCCGTGACACCGACGAGCACTCCGGGCACCACCGCAGAACCGTCGGCGACGCCGACCGACGGACCGGCTCTTCCCACCGACGAGGAGCTCACGGAGATCGAAGGCGCGATCCCGGGGATCGTCTGGCCGGAGAGCGACCTCACAGAGGCCGACCTCGCGGCGTTCACCGGCTATCTGGGCCGCCCCGCTACGACCATCGTGTCGTCCGAGACCGTCGGCGACAAGAGTGCGGCCCATGCGACAGCGGACGGTCAGGACCTGCTCGTCACCGACGCCGCCACGTCGGCCGCACTGTCTGCTGCGGCGACAGAATCCGCCTCGGTTCCCCGCCAGGGGCTGTTGGCGGAAGCGGCCGCGCGGCTCTTCCTCGCCGGCGCCCGGGCCCCCGGCGCTCCGATCCTCATCGGCCTGGAGCGCGACGAGAACCGCTCCGCGGACGCCCTCCGCGACGCGATCTCAGCAGCCGACTCGATCGGCTTCGAGCTCTCGACGGTACGGGCGGCTCCCGCCGCCTCGGTGACGCTGCCCGAGACGGCCGCGGCGACCCGGGCGTCCGACCTCACCAATCTCCTCGCCGACGAGCGCTCCCTCACAGCCTTCGCCACCGTCCTCAGCGACCCCCTCGTGCTGCTCAGCCCCGAGCGGATCCGGATCCTGCGGACCATCGCGGTCGGATCGTCCGCGGAAGCCTTCGCCCAGAAGGTAGCGGCACATCGCGCGCGCACCACCGAGACGCTCGGCGCCGTCAGCATCCCCGACTCCAGCACCATCCAGCTCCTCACGGCCAACGCCGACCTCCCCATCGCCGTGCGCAACGACCTCCCGTGGCCGGTGACGGTGCGGTTGTATGCCGCCCCCACCGATCCGCGCCTCGAGGTGACGCCCGTGATCGACGTCGCCGTGCAGGCGAATTCGACCACGCGGGCGAAGGTGCCGGTGTCGGCCCGTGTCGGCAGCGGCGAACTCGATCTGCGCCTCAGCCTCACCAGCCCGACCGGGGTGCCGATCCAGTCCGAGCAGACCGTCCGAGTCGCGGTGCGCGCGGAGTGGGAGACCATCGGCCTCGTCGTCTTCGGCGGACTCGCCGTGCTCCTCATCGCTCTCGGAGTGGTCCGCACGGTGCGTCGGAAACGCCGGGAGGCGATCGAGGAGCAGGCCGTCGAGGCGGCCGTCGAGGAACTGATCGAGGAGAAGGAGGCGGAGGCCGCGGTGCAGGAGCGTCTCGACGGCCCTGAGGCCCCTTCCGCGAAGGAGTCGCGTGACTAGTCTCGGGCGCGCCAGCGCCATCATCGGCGCGGGCACCCTGGTCTCCCGCGTGACCGGGCTGCTGCGCAGCATCGTCCTCGTCGGTGTGCTCGGCTCCGTCGCCTCCGAGGCCGCTGACGCCTTCACCTACGCGAACCAGTTGCCCAACAGCGTCTTCTCGTTGATCTCGGTGGGCATCCTCACAGCCGTCATCGTGCCGCAGATCGTCAAGGCCACGGCGGATGCGGACGGCGGCAACGCGTTCATCTCCAAGCTCTTCACCCTCGGTACGGTCGTCCTCGTCGTGGTCACCGGTATCGCCACGGCCTGCGCACCGTGGCTCGTGCACATCGTGGCCGGTCGTGCGAACCCGGAGCTACTGGCCCTCGCCACGGCGCTGGCGTACTGGTGCCTCCCGCAGATCCTGCTGTACGGCCTGTACGCAATGATCGGCGAGGCGCTCAACGCCCGCCGCATCTTCGGGCCCTTCACGTGGGCGCCGGTCGTCAACAACGTCGTCTCGATCATCGGGTTCCTGGCGCTCGGCGCCCTCTTCGGACCCGTGCCCACGCGCGCGGCGGAGTGGACGCCGACGATGATCTCGCTCCTCGGCGGGACCGCGACCCTCGGCATCGCCCTGCAGGCCGTGGTGCTGCTGGTCTTCTGGCGTCGTACGGGGCTGGCTCTGAAGCCGGACTTCCGCTGGCGCGGCGTCGGGCTCGGCACGGTCGGCCGCCTCGCCGGATGGACCTTCCTGATGGCGTTCGCGAGCCTGGCTGCGGGGACCCTGCAAGGCTTCATCGTCAGCGAGGCGGCGGGACTCGAGGCCTCGGCCACGGTCACGACCAACGCCTGGCTGATCTTCATGCTCCCCTACTCGGTGATCGTGCTGTCGATCGGCACCCCCTACTTCACCCAGATCAGCGAGCACGCCGCGAGTGGCCGGGACGACGAGGTCCGCAGCGACATCTCCCGGAGCATCCGCACGCTCCTCTTCTTCATCGCCGCCGCCGTCGCCGCCGTGGCCGCCGCCGCCGTTCCGGCCTCGCGGGTCTTCACGAAGGACACCGAGTTCGTGACCGCCGATGACGCGGCGAGGTCCGCCGCGCTGGTCCTGCTCTGCTACCTGCTCAGCCTGATCCCTCTGACCGTTCTCTTCATCGTCCAGCGCACCTTCTACGCCTACGACGACACCCGCACCCCGTTCTGGTTCACGATCGTGCAGTGCACGCTCATCGTGGCCACCGCCCTCCTCGCCTGGGCGCTGTTCGAGGCCGAGGTGCTGCCGCTGTCCCTGCTGGCCGCCGCCGTCGCCCTGGGGCAGTCCGTGGCCAGCATCCTGCAGACCGTCCTGGCCGTCTGGCTCCTGCACCGGAAGATCGGTGGTCTGGGAGTGCGCTCCTGGCTGGCCGCCGTGGGGCGATTCGGTCTGGCTGCGGTGCCTGCGGGCCTCGCCGGCTGGGGCGTGTTCGTGCTGAGCGGAGGAGCGGACGGCTGGATGATGGGCAGCGCGATGCTCGGTGCGCTCGGCACCGCCGTCATCGGACTCGTCGTGGTGCTCGTCTACGTCGCGATCCTCGCGGTCTTCCGCGCCCCGGAGCTGAAGGCCGCCGGCGGGCTCGTCCGCCGCTTCCTGCCCGGCCGCTGACGCGGGAATGCCCCGCGGTTACCATGGGTTGAAGCAGTCGGACGTCTTTCGACGGCACCGCCTTTCTAACGGAGATCACATGCGTCAGGTCATCATCATCGGCTCCGGCCCCGCCGGATTCACGGCTGCCATCTACGCGGCGCGCGCGAACCTGGAGCCGCTCCTCATCGCGAGCTCCGTCGAGGTCGGCGGAGAGCTCATGAACACGACCGAGGTGGAGAACTACCCCGGCTTCCCGGAGGGCATCCAGGGCCCCGAGCTCATGGCGAAGTTCCAGGAGCAGGCCGAGAAGTTCGGCACCGAGGTGCTCTACGACGACGTCACCGAGCTCGACGTCGCCGGTCCCGTCAAGAAGGTCACCCTCGGTTCGGGCGCCACCCACGAGGCGAAGACCATCATCTACGCGACGGGTTCCGCCTACCGCAAGCTCGGCATCGAGGGCGAGGAGCGTCTCTCCGGCTTCGGTGTCTCCTGGTGCGCCACCTGCGACGGCTTCTTCTTCCGTCAGAAGACGATCGCCGTCGTCGGCGGCGGCGACTCGGCGATGGAGGAGGCCACCTTCCTCACGCGCTTCGCGGACAAGGTGTACGTCATCCACCGCAAGGACACCCTCCGCGCCTCGAAGATCATGCAGGAGCGTGCCTTCGCGAACGAGAAGATCGAGTTCGTGTGGAACAGCGAGGTCGTGGAGATCCTCGGCGACAACGCCGTCTCGGGCGTGCAGCTGCGTTCCACGGAGGACGGCTCGCTCCGCGACCTGCCCCTCGACGGCCTGTTCATCGCCATCGGCAACGACCCGCGCACCCACCTCGTCCACGAGAAGCTCGAGCTCACGCCCGAGGGAACGATCTGGGTCGACGGTCGCTCCTCGCGCACGTCGGTCCCCGGTGTCTTCGCCGCCGGCGACGTGATCGACCCCACCTACCGCCAGGCCATCACGGCTGCCGGGACGGGCACGATCGCAGCCCTCGACGCCGAGCACTTCCTCGCCGACCTCGAGGACTCCTCCGTCGAGGTCCCTGCGGCCGAGGCCGCTGAGGTCATCACGGCCTGACAACGGCCGGGAACACTTTCCCCCCGCCCGTTGTTGCAACAGGCGAACCTCGAACAAGGAGAACTCTGATGAGTGCAAAGGCAACGAGCCAGGCGACCTGGGAGCAGGACGTGCTGCAGGCCGATGGTCCCGTGCTGGTGGACTTCTGGGCCGAGTGGTGCGGTCCGTGTCGTATGGTCGCGCCGGTGCTGGACGAGATCCAGTCCGACAACCCCGACAAGATCACCATCCTCAAGCTCAACGTGGACGAGAACCCGGAGCTGGCTATGAAGTACCAGATCACGTCGATCCCGGCGATGAAGGTCTTCCAGGGCGGAGAGGTCAAGACGACGATCATCGGCGCCAAGCCGAAGTTCGCCCTCGAGCAGGATCTCGCCGCTTTCCTCGGCTGATCCCCCACGACCACGAGAAGGGCCGCACCTCCGGGTGCGGTCCTTCTGGCATTCCCGGGGACGCCTGCGCCCGGTCAGCGCTTGTCGTACACGTCCACGGGCTCGAGACCGCGCGCGGCCCGGGCGCTGTTCACGATCTCCTGGATGACGGCCGTCTTTCCCGCGTTGTAGGAGGACACCCCGTCCGCCGCCGCCCGCGCTGCGTCGTGCTTGGCGCGCTCGTATCGCTCCGCGTCTGCCCGATGCGCGCGCAGCCAGTCCCGCAGCAGACGCTGGGGCGCGAGATCCCACTCCGCGACAGGGAAGAAATGCGCGATGGCGAGGCGCTCCCCCGCCGACTCCCGGATCATCACCGGATGCGTGCGAACCCCGCTGCCGATGCGCCAGCCGGCCTCCTCCAGTGCGGAGCTCCGGTCGCCGAACTGCTCCCCTGTCTCCACGCGCACCGCGAGGTCGATGACCGGCTTCGCGCTCATCCCGGGAATAGCGGTCGAGCCGATGTGCTCGATGATCCATTCCTCGGCCCCGGCGGCGCGCATCGATGTCGCGAACTCCTCGAACCGCTGCGGCCACGACGGATCATACGGAACGAGGAGCATCGGTCGTCAGGACGCGTCGGCGATGCGGGGATCCCAGCGGCGGTGGCGCTGCTTCTCGTCCAGAAGCCCCCAGACGGCCGGTGTGAGCTCCGGGTACTCGAGGGCGATCTGCCGCAGCACGCGGTAGTGTCGTGCGGCGTTGGGTCGCACACCGTCATTCGCCGCGATGTTGTCCGCACGGAGCAGGTACACGACGAGTTCGTCGACGCTGGGCAGCTCCTCCATGAACTCCCAGGGGTCCTCACCGCCCAGAAGGCGCTCCTGGACGAGGACGGCGAGTTCGTCCGACGCCTCGGCGCGCAGCACTTCCAGGCTGGCGCGACGGGGGACGGATTCGGTCATCCCTCCAGCCTACGCGCGTGCGCGACGGGGTCGGCGCTCCACCTTCGCATCCTCGCTCATGTCTTCGAGCTCGCGGCCCTTGGTCTCCGGCACCTTGAAGAACACGAAGAAGAACGACAGCAACGCGAAGAACGCGTAGAAGCCGTACGCGAACGTGAGGCCGATCTCGGCGAATGCGGGGAACGTCGTCGAGATGAAGAAGTTGGCCACCCACTGCGCCGCCGCGGCGACGGCCAGAGCACCGGCACGGATCGAGTTCGGGAAGATCTCGCCCAGGAGCACCCACACCAGCGGGCCCCAGCTCGCACCGAAGAACACGACGAAGCCGTTGGCGCAGATGAGGGCGACGGTGGCCCAGGGGTCCGGGAGCGTCGCGGTTCCGGAGGCGTCGAGCGTACCGAACGAGAAGGCGAGCGCCATGAGTCCGAGGGTCACCGTCATGCCGACCGAGCCGACGAGGAGCATGATCCGACGACCGACCCGGTCGACGAGGAGGATCGCGACGATCGTGACGACGATGTTCGTGACGGAGGTGATGACGGACGTGAGGAGGGCACTGGATTCGTCGAAGCCCACCGACTGCCACAGCGTGGTGGAGTAGTAGAAGATGACATTGATGCCGACGAACTGCTGGAACACCGACAGCAGGATGCCGACCCAGACGATCGGCTTGAGTCCTAGCCGGCTTCCCCGCAGGTCCCGCAGCGACTCCGAGCGCTCCGTGTCGATCGTGCCCGTGATCTCCTTGATCTTCACTTCGGTGTCGATCGTCCCCGTGACGGTCCGGAGCACTTCCGCGGCGCGCTTCACCTCGCCCTTGCGGACCAGATAGCGCGGGGATTCTGGCAGCCGGAGCGACATCAGCCCGTAGACGAGCGCGGGGATGGCCGCGACCATGAACATCCATCGCCACGCGGTCAGGCCCCACAGCGGCTGGTCGGCCTCCCCCGCGATGCCCGCGAGCAGGGCGTCGGACAGCAGCGCGGCGAAGATGCCGAGGACGATGGCGAGCTGCTGCAGCGATCCCAGGCGCCCTCGGATCGCTGCCGGCGACACCTCCGCGATGTACGCGGGTGCGATCACCGAAGCCGCACCGACACCGAGGCCGCCGATCACACGCCAGATGATGAGATCGACGACGCTGAAGGCGAGGCCGGAGCCGATCGCCGAGACGAAGAACATGGCGGCGGCGACCACCATCACGGGGATGCGACCGAACTTGTTCGAGACGGGTCCTGCGAACCAGGCGCCCACGGCGCAGCCGATCAGGGCCGACGACACCGCGAAGCCCTTGAGGCCCGTGCCGAGATCGAATCCGGAGACGTCTCCGGCCAGAGCGTCGACGGCGCCGTTGATCACCGCGGTGTCGAATCCGAAGAGGAATCCACCCAGAGCCGCCGCGATACTGACGGCGATCACGCGACGCTTGATGGTGGCTGGATCAGCTGGTCTGGACATGGCATCCCCCTCGCATCGTCAAGATGACGCGAGTCTATGCCAGCCCCGACCAGGGGCGGGGTCACCGCGCGGAGCCGTACCCTTCTTCGCCCAGCTCCTCGAGAATGCGGTTCAGATCCTGGATCGATGCGAAATCGATCGTGACCTGGCCTTTTCGGGCACCGAGCGAGATCCGGACGCGCGTGTTGAGCCGGTCTCCGAGCTTGCCGGCGACCTCGTCCAGGTAGGCCCGCCGCGCACCCGGCGTGGGCTTGGGAGTCTTCCCTGCGGACGGCTGCGACTTGGCGGCTTCCTCCGTCGCGCGAACGGACAGGTCTTCGTTGACGACCTTGTCCGCCAGACGCTGCATCGCCTCCGGCGAGTCCACGCTGAGGATCGCGCGGGCGTGCCCGGCGGTCAGCACGCCGGCGGCCACCCGCTGCTGCACCGGCACCGGCAGCTTGAGCAGGCGGATGGTGTTGCTGATCTGGGGACGGGAGCGCCCGATGCGCGTGGCCAGCTCCTCCTGGGTGATGCCGAAGTCGTCGAGGAGCTGCTGGTAGGCCGACGCCTCTTCGAGGGGATTCAGCTCCGAGCGGTGGAGGTTCTCCAGCAGCGCGTCACGCAGGAGATCCTCGTCGGCCGTGTCGCGGACGATGGCGGGGATCGCCTCGAGTCCGGCCTCGCGGGCAGCCCGCGTACGCCGCTCCCCCATGATGAGCTCGTATTCGCCGTCGTTGTTCTTCCGGACGACCACCGGCTGCAGCACGCCGAACTCACGGACGCTGTGCACGAGTTCCGCGAGGTCCTCGGGGTTGAAGTGCGTGCGGGGCTGCCGCGGGTTGGGGACGATCGCCTGCGGGTCGACCTGGATCAGGTGGATCCCCGGCACCGCCTCGAGTTCGGTCTCGGGCGCGGCGTCGGCGCTCGTGGAGGGAGCCTCGGGGGTCGGAGCGATCTTCGCGCCGGGGAAGAACACGTCGACGGGACGTTCGGTCTGGTCCGCCGTCGGGATGAGGGCGCCGATACCGCGGCCGAGTCCAGTGCGCTTCGCCATTATCTCTCCTTGCTCTGCGTCTGTCGCGACGCGATTTCGACGGCGGCCTCGCGGTACGCGATCGCCCCGGCGGACTGACCGTCGTAGGCGATGACCGTCTGGCCGAAACTGGGGGCTTCCGACACACGGACGGAGCGCGGAATCACGGTGTCCAGCACCTGCGAAGGGAAGTGGGACCGCACTTCCTCCGCCACCTGCTGGGCCAGCCGCGTCCGTCCGTCGAACATCGTGAGGAGGATGGTCGACAGATGCAGACCCGGGTTGAGGTGCTTCTGGATCATCTGGATGCTGCCGAGCAGCTGGCTCAGACCCTCCAGCGCGTAGTACTCGCACTGGATCGGGATGAAGACCTCGTTCGCGGCGGTGAAAGCGTTGATCGTGAGCAGCCCGAGGGAAGGAGGGCAGTCGATGATGACGAAGTCCACCGGATGGTCCGCGAGGTAGTCCTCCAGAGCCCGACGGAGGCGGTGCTCTCGCGCCACCTGCGCGACGAGCTCGATCTCAGCGCCTGCGAGGTGGATGGTGCTCGGCGCGCAGAAGAGATTCGGACTCTCCGGGCTCGGCTGCACGATCTCCGCGAGGGGGAACTCGTCGATGAGGACGTCGTAGACGCTCGGGGTGTCGGCGTTGTGGGGCACCCCGAGGGCCGTGGAGGCGTTCCCCTGCGGATCGAGGTCGATGACAAGGATCTTCGCGCCCAGTCCCGCCAGCGCGGATGCGATGTTCACGGCGCTGGTGGTCTTACCCACGCCGCCCTTCTGATTCGACACCGTCAGGATGCGGGTGTCGCCACTGAACTCAACGGAGACCCCTTCCAGCGCGCGGCGCCGGGCGGAGAGATCCGCGATTTCTCGCGCGAGGGGTGTATCCATCCCGAACGACTCGTTCGACGATGCCTTCTCGGACTGTTTCACGTGAAACATCCACTCCTTTCGGGGCCGCGTTCCACTCTAATCGCAGGGACGGACCTCGCATCACCGGCACGACCAGGCAGCAGGATACGTGCCTCGCGTACCTCGTCCGCCGGATGGCCTGCAGGACGCAGAACCTGGACGTTTCACGTGGAACGCCTGGTTGCACTCCCGTCCTGCAGATTGGCCTCCTTGCCTCACTTCTCTGGCGTGTCGTCCGGGGTAGCGGGCGGAATTGGGGCCTCGTCTTCATCCGTGTCCCAGGGTCACGTCGGGTGGCACGCCCGCCTCGGCCAGATCGAGGACATTCCTCCCCGTTCCGCCGTCCTTCCACGCCGTCATACAGCCCTGAACCCATAAGAGCCCCGGCTTCGGGGACCCGCGATGGGCACTCCGGCACGCGCAGGCTCGACATTTGCGCGCCGCTCCCCCAAGACGGGGCAGGCACGACGAGCGCTACGCCGCCAGACGGGAGCGCCTCGGAGGACTGCTTCCTTGTCCGTGTCTGAACGGCCCCCTGCACCGGTCCAGCTCACCTGCACCATGCCATCGTCGTGTGAACCTCCGCACGACCCTTGGTCGGCCTAGGCACTCGGCGTAGCCCGGGTCCCCCGTGGTGCTCCGTCCGCGCCTGCCTCCACCCGTCGCTGCCGTAGGGAGTCGTACGCGGCGCACGCCGGTCACCCGGCACGCGGGATCCTCCGGTCCGCTGCTCTTCGTGCGTGAGGAGAGCTGATGAGTCCACACTCTCGGCCCTGTTTCACGTGAAACGTCCCGCGGTCCTCCATCTTCAGGCGAACGCGAACTCCGTGTCGCTGGATCCCGCAGGTGGTCCAGTAGGCCGACCTGGCGTGAACTTTCTGGGGACCGGGAGCGGTGGCGCCCGCTGGAGTGCGCCCTGCATGCCGTGGCGCAATCGAGAAGCTCGGCACCAGTGTTCGCCAGGCACGGCCCGGGATCCTCCGCGACACCCCCAGAACGATACGCGGGTGACCGTGCGCACGTCGTCGAGCTCACGGCCACCGGTCGGTGCTCGGTCACGCACGAGGGTTCCACGCGGTCCGCCAATCCCTGAGAGCACACCTCCTTAAATCCCGGCCGCCTACAACCAGACAATCAGACAGCCCACGCCGAACCCTTCACTACAGGGGCACCCGCACCCACGAACGACCGCGTTCCAGCCGCCGCATAGATGGAGAGCGCCACCGTGAGTGCGACGCAACCCACGACCGATCACCAAGACTGACGCCCAGAAACCACCTGACTGTCATTGGGCCGGGCTTCGTCAGATCACGCAACCGCCCTGACCGCCGCAGGCTCACCCTGGACGACGTTCAGGGGAGACGGCGGTACGGAGCCCGACGCTCGGCTCCGCGCGCTGCGATCCGTGGCCGTCGTCGCCGGGGAGCATGGGACACCGACCGTGGATTGGGACGCGGCTGCTCCCCCCTGCCCACGTGCTTCCACAGCGACTGGATTTAACCGTTTCACGTGAAACCACGGAAAGACGCCGAACTCTCGGCTCTGCGCGCTGCGATCCTGGTTCAGCGCTGCCGCGCAGCATCAGGCCCTCTCCTAGATAAGGAGACGGCTGTCGCCCTGCCGGCGGTGCTCGCGCGGCGCCTGACGGCCAACGTTTCACGTGAAACAGCGGTACCAGCCCGACGCTCTGCCCTGCGCGCTGCGCTCCCTGCCAACTCCGCCAGCAGCATCGAACACTGGGCTCGAGCAGCAAGACGATTGCCTTACGCACCGAGAGTCCTTCGCCCGGGTAACTGTCGCCACCGTTTCACGTGAAACCGCCGCACGGCTCCCGATGCTCGGCCATTCGCGCCAAGCCTCTTAGCCAATATCGCCGCCCAGCCGTACCTACCGCCCTCAGGCAGTGAGCCGAGATCTCCCCTAGCCGCCAGCGCTTGGACCCCAGCTGCATTCAGCCGCCCTTTCACATAAACGTCGGCGGCGTCTCCTCCTCAGCGCACCGAAGGGGTCGGACGCCAGAAGTTGCGCCTACCCACAAGGCGTCTCCGTAGGCCTACCGTGCCGCCCGGACATTGGTCCGCCGCATTCGCTACACGTCGTCGCCGTTGTTTCACGTGAAACGGAGCAAAGCCGACAGGTGCCGGCCGAAGCGACGCACAGCCCTCTCCTGAGTGAATCCGAGCGGCCGAGCCCAGCCAGTCGTCCGCCCGCCATCGCGAGTACGCGCTGAGCGGGGCAGCGCTCGCGTTGCCACCCGACCTCGCATCGGGGCGCGGCCATCCGGATGGGGGGCCCACAGCGCATGGAGCCAGGCGTTCGTGACGAGCGGAGTCGCCCCGGTTCGCGGATATCGCCTGGGCGCTGCCGGGCCCTACTCATGCAGGCACCGGAGCCTTGCCTTGGTAGCGCTCGGAAGACAGGGCATCACGGCAGTCACCGCGCGGACGTCGCCCCATCCCAACGGTCGACGGACACGGCCCACCCCTCAACCTCACGGGTGCCATCCCGCCCTGCCTCGGCAACACCTCCACCTCGCCATCGTCCCGTTCGCCCATCCGCGTTCACGGCACCCACTGACGAGCCCGGAGAAGGACGAATGTCGAAGCATCGGCGCACGGCAGTGTGACGATAGCCCACTCCCCCTGCGTCGCGTTCCTATCCCCAAGGCGATACAAGGGTGCAGACGGGAAGCTGTTTCACGTGAAACAGCTCGGAGTCCGAATCGGAGCAAGGCACCTTGCGCGACGCACCGACACAGGGCATCCCAGCCCAGCGCGTCGACCCGCGGAGCGAGTCCATCGATACGACGACAGGACGAACCATGGTGGGCGCCGGGAACGACGACAGCTCCGACTCCGATCCGGACGAAGACAGCCGCAGCCGCAGCCTGAGCGGCCTCCGTGACGTGCTCGCCCGACATCTCGCCGTAGAGACTGCCTTCCCGGCGACGTATCGACGGCGCCGGGAACATGGGTGCACGTTCGGACCCCGGGTCAGCCCCCCGTTTCACGGGAAGCGGCGACCTCCTCAGCGCACGGAGGCGCGAACGACCCGCGTGGTCTCCGGGAGCAACCCCTCACCCAGCACCTCGACCCGAACATCCGCGAGCTTGAACTTCGCGATCTGCTTCCGTGCCGCTTCGATCTCGTTCGCGGCGTTCATCCCCTTCAACAGGGCCAGCTCCCCACCATCGCGGACTAGGGGCGCTGTCAGAGGGATCAACGTCCGCAATGCGCTCACCGCACGAGCCGTGACGACATCGAAGGCGCCCTTCGCACGCACGTCCTCGGCACGCGCGCGGAGAATGGTGACGTTGGTGAGTCCCAGGTCATTCACTTGCTCAGTCAACCAATTGATCCGGCGCTCCATCGGCTCCACGAGGGTCCACGACACGTCGGGTCGCGCGATCGCGAGTACCAGACCAGGAAGTCCGGCTCCGGACCCGATGTCCGCGACGGAGCCGTGGAACAGGGGCGCGGCGATCGCGCTGTTCAGGATGTGACGGGTCCACAACCGGGGCAGTTCCAGCGGTCCGATCAGGCCCCGCTCCTCCCCCTCACGCGCAAGGGATTCTGTGAACCGTCGAGCGAGCTGCAGGCGCTCCCCGAAGATCTGGGCAGCGACTGCCGGCTCCTGCTCGACGGTCTTCTCGCCGGGATCCTGCGTCTCGGACACGTGCCAGAGCTCGCCTTCCGTGTGTCAGTGCCGCCGCAGGACCGTGTGGCGGTCCGCGCCCTCGCCGTACGACTCGGAGACGAGCCCGCGCTCGGCGGCGATGTCGTGGACCAGCTTGCGCTCATAGCTCGACATCGCCGGCAGCGAGGCCTGCGACGAGCCCTCATCGAGCTTGGCAGCCGCCGCCTCGACCAGGGTCACGAGCTGACGGCGCCGCGCGTCGCGGGATCCACCGATGTCGAGGATGAGGCGCGAGAACGAGCCGGTCTTGTTCTGGACGGCGAGACGCGTGAGCTCCTGCAACGCCTGCACCGTATCGGGAGCGGAGAGCAGCGCGAGTCCGTCACCCTCGGCCTCGACCGAGACGTAGGCACGACCCTGACGGACGTCGAGGTTCAGATCACCGTCGATGTCTGCGATGTCGAGCAGCTCCTCGAGGTAGTCCGCCGCGACGTCCCCCTCGTTCTCGAGCTGCGCCACAGTGGGCTCTGTGCTCCCGGTCACGACCTCGCTCATGACGCGTTCCCCTTCTTCTTCGCACGCTTCTTGCCGACCGGCTGCTGTCGCTTCGGCGCCGCCGCCTTCGCTTTCTCGGCCTCCTCGAGCAGGCGCTGCTGCTCGGCCTCGTAGGCAGCCATCGGGACGACCTTGCCGGAGGAGTCGATCGCCTTGCCCTTGCGGGCGAGCCGCTCCTCGCGAGCCTTGGCGGCTTCAGAGCCGGGAGTCGGCATCTCACGGATGACGAGGAACTGCTGCCCCATGGTCCAGAGGTTCGAGATGAACCAGTACACGACCACGCCGAGCGGGAAGAAGACACCGGAGAAGATGAAACCCAGCGGCAGAACGTAGAGCATGATCTTCTGCATCTGGTACGCCTGGCCGGTCTTGGCCTCCGGCGAGAGGTTCTTCGAGATGATCTGCAGCTGCGTGAAGAACTGCGACGCGATCATCAGGACGACCAGGGTGATCAGGATGATGATCGCCGTGACGTTCTGGGCCTCGATCGCGTTGCCGAGGTTCTCGTGCAGGGACGCGACCCCGAAGAGCTTGGCGTCGTAGAACTCCTGCGTGAGTTCCGCGCTCAGCAGCCCGACACCGCCGACGCCCTGCGTCGCGTGCTTGCTGACGTCGCTCAGCACGCTGTAGAGCGAGAAGAAGATCGGCATCTGCACGAGCAGGGGCAGACAGCTCGACATCGGCGTCGTGCCGTGCTTCTTGTACAGCGCCATCGTCTCGCGGCTCATCGCCTCGCGAGAGAGCTGGTCCTTCTTGCCGCGATACTTCTCCTGGACTTTCCTCAGTTCAGGAGCAATTTCCATCATCTTCCGCTGGCTCTTGATCTGCTTCACGAACAGCGGGATGAGCGCTGCACGGACCACGATCACGAGGCCGACGATCGAGAGGACCCAGGTGATTCCGGAGGCCGCAGGGAGACCGACGGCCGTCAGCAGCCAGTGCCAGGCGACGAGGATGAGCTCGACGACCCACTTCAGCGGCCACAGGATCGTGCCGAGCAGGTCGAATCCGCCGGATGCCGGTTCCGGGCTGGGGGTGGCACTGGCGAACAGAAGGTCAAGACCCACCGATCAGTCCTTTCGGGAGGGGACGACGAAACCGTGTGCGGTCAGGTCGTAGCGGAAGTGTCGATGCGGTGTGACGTCGTCGACGCCTCCGCGAGACCAGGGATTGCAGCGGAGGATGCGCCACGCCGAGAGCAGAGCCCCCCGCACGGCGCCGTGCTGCTGCACCGCACCTACAGCGTAGGCGGAACAGGAGGGGTAGTACGCACACACGTCCCCGTACATCGGCGAGACCACCTTGCGGTACCCCGCGAGGAACGCGAGCACGGCGTTGCGCGGCAGGAGCGGGATGCTCCGAACCGCGTCTCGCCCGCGCATCTCCCCGGACCCCACAGAGGACGCCGGCAAGGCGGTCATGATGCGGCCTCGGCCGGCGTGAGCCGAGCCAGGCAGCGATGAACGTCGCTGCGGAGTTCGGCGTACGACGCGGTCGCGGACGCAGGAAGGGCACGGATGACGACATCCGTGCCCTGCGGAACACGCGGCAACGCCTCCGCACAGACGGCTTTGAGTCGCCGACGCACGGTGTTGCGCACCACTGCGGTGCCCACCTGCTTGCTGATGATGAAACCGAACCGCGCTGCCCTGCTCTCGCCCGTCGCCAGCATGGAGGTGAGGACGCGGGCCCCGCCACAACGCGATCCGCGTCGAACGACCAGTCGGTAGTCGCTCCCGCGGGTCAAACGGAACGGGCGGGCGAGCACAGCTGCTTACGCGGAGAGCTCGGTGCGGCCCTTCGCGCGGCGTGCCGAGAGGATGGCACGACCGGCGCGGGTGCGCATGCGGGCGCGGAAGCCGTGCTTCTTGGCGCGACGACGGTTGTTGGGCTGGAAGGTGCGCTTGCTCATGAGATCACTCCGGGAATGCTGCCACCGGATTCACTTCGACCGGAGACATAGGGAACTGCCATACAGGCATAAGTCAACCGATTAAGGGTACGTCTTGGCGGCGCGCAGGGCAAATCTACCGTACGGCCGTTCTCGGCCGCTCCGCGCGCGAGGGCGCCATCCGGCCGTCGATATGCTATCCGTCACCGCCACCTTCAGCAGCGACACCGAGACCAGGACTCTCCCCTGGCCGGCGGTCGGGAACGCGCAGTACACCACGTCGGACTCGTCGGCCTGGATCACGATCACGGCACCCACCGACAGCGACGATCAGACGGTGGGTTGCAGGATCTACTGGAACGATGAGCTGGTCGTCGAGAAGACCTCGGACTCGGGCACGGTCAGCTGCGAATACGACGCCGACTGACGGCGCCCGGCTCCCCTCCACACAGGAGCTATCCACAACCCCGAGCAACCGACCGAACCGTCACACGACCTGATTCTCTGCGGCAGGTTGCCGTTCCCGACGCCGATGACTAGCGTGGGCATCCGTAGTTATCCACAGGGCAGCCTCTCCCGCGCTCCCCTTCCCGATCCGTCGTCCGGAGCACCATGTCCTCACCAGCCCAGCCCGATGTCCCGATCTGGACCACGGTGCAGGAGCTGCTGGAATCCGATGACCGGGTCACCCCGCAGCTCCAGGGCTTCCTGAGCCTCGCGGTGCCGGCCGGCGTGATGTCGGCGACGCTGTATCTGGAGGTGCCGAACGACCTCACCGCGGCACAGATCAACAAGCGTCTGCGCCTGCCCATCATGGAGGCCCTCGCTCATGTCGGCGAGGAAGTGACGTCGTATCGGGTGGTCGTGAACCACGAGCTCGCCGATCAGCCCACCGCTCCCATCGCCGTGGCGGACTATGGTCGGCAGGACCCGGTGCGCGCCGAGTCACCGATGGAGCAGCCGACGGCGCTACGCCACGAGTCACGCCTCAACCCGAAGTACACCTTCGACAACTTCGTCATCGGCCAGTCCAACCGCTTCGCCCACGCGGCCGCGGTGGCCGTCGCCGAGGCGCCCGCCAAGGCCTACAACCCGCTCTTCATCTACGGCGACTCCGGACTGGGCAAGACCCACCTCCTGCACGCCATCGGCGACTACGCACAGTCGCTCTACGCCGGGGTCAAGGTGCGCTACGTCTCCAGCGAGGAGTTCACGAACGACTTCATCAACTCCATCGCCAACAACCGTGGCGCCGCCTTCCAAGCCCGGTACCGCGAGGTGGACATCCTCCTCATCGACGACATCCAGTTCCTCCAGGGGCGTGCGGAGACGCAGGAGGCGTTCTTCCACACGTTCAACACGCTGCACGACCACAACAAGCAGGTCGTGATCACCAGCGATGTCGCGCCGAAGCACCTCACGGGCTTCGAGGACCGCATGCGCAGCCGTTTCGAGTGGGGCCTCATCACCGACGTGCAGGCGCCCGATCTCGAGACCCGTATCGCCATCCTGCGGAAGAAGGCGCAGAGCGAGGCCCTCCACATCCCCGACGAGGTGCTCGAGTACATCGCCACGGTGGTGTCCTCGAACATCCGCGAGCTGGAGGGAGCACTCATCCGGGTGTCGGCGTTCGCGAGCTTGAACCGCTCGGCCCTCGACATCTCCCTCGCCCAGACCGTGCTGCGGGACATCATCGACACGGCCGAGGACAACATCATCTCGCCCACCGACATCATCACGGCGACCGCGCAGTACTTCAAGCTCACCGTCGACGACCTCTACGGGTCCAGCCGTTCGCAGCAGATCGCCACCGCCCGGCAGATCGCCATGTACCTCTGTCGTGAACGGACCAGCCTCTCCCTCCCGAAGATCGGCCAGCTCTTCGGCAACCGCGACCACACGACGGTCATGTATGCCTACAAGAAGATCAGCGAGCTCATGAAAGAGCGTCGCTCCATCTACAACCAGGTGACCGAGATCACCACGCAGCTCGGCCGCCGCTGACGACCTGCACTCACGAGAGGGACGCCGCATCCGATACCCGGACGGCGTCCCTCTCGGCTTTCCCCGACCATCCGCATGGCCGGATAGATGCGTCTATGCACATGTGGATAACTTGTGGATGACCGTGGAACGCGCCGTGCCGGATGTGGGCCAATCCAGCAAACCTGTGGATAACCCCGGGAAGAAGAAACGCTGACCGCCCCCTCTCCACCCGCGGATTCCTCAGGGTCTCCACAAGTGACAGGCTTGTAGTTCCCTACTCGCGTCTGCTTTCCACCGAGTTATCCACAGTATCCACAACTGTTAACACCGTTAAGGAGTTAAGTCATTCAGGGTGCGATCCGATCACCAGACGGTGGGGAGAACCGTCCGAGGCATGACAAGTCCTCCGGCGTAGGGAAGCGCAGGACTGTGGGGCTAGCATGGGATTCCCTGCACTGGCAGGACCCGACGACGACCCGTCATGTTCGACGACAAGGGAGCACCCGTGAGGTTTCAGGTCAACCGCGATGTCTTCAGCGAGGCTGTGTCCTTCGTCGTCAAGCTGCTCCCCCAGCGCAATCCGCAGCCGATCCTCGCCGGAGTCCTGATCGAGGCTGACGGTTCGGGACTCACGCTCTCGGCCTTCGACTACGAGGCCTCCGCACGGACGACCATCGAGGCGACGGTCGAGACCCCGGGCACGATCCTCGTCCACGGCCGCCTGCTCTCGGACATCGCGAGCCGACTCCCGAACGCTCCCATCGAGATCGCCGTGGAGGATGACGGCGGGATCGCCGTCACCTGCGGCTCGGCGCGCTTCACGCTCGCCGCCATGCCGGTCGAGGAATACCCGTCGATCCCCGAGGTGTCGGGA
The DNA here is from genome assembly GCF_900105335.1 of Microbacterium paraoxydans. Taxonomy (NCBI): domain Bacteria; kingdom Bacillati; phylum Actinomycetota; class Actinomycetes; order Micrococcales; family Microbacteriaceae; genus Microbacterium; species Microbacterium paraoxydans. Next base: position 1,990,390 of record NZ_LT629770.1, read on the forward strand.
TCCTCCGGCGTCGTCCCCGCCGACGAGTTCGGCACCGCGATCGCGCAGGTCGGCTTCGCCGCATCCCGCGACGATGTGACTCCCGTGTTGACGGGTGTCCAGCTCGAGGTCACCGGCCACACGCTCAGCCTCGTCGCCACCGACCGCTACCGGGTCTCGCTCCGCGACGTGCCGTGGGACGGCGAGGCCGTCGAGGCGACCGCGCTGGTCCCCGCTCGCACGCTCGTCGAGGTCGGGAAGACCTTCGGTCACGCCGGCACGATCCAGATCGCGTTCTCGGGAGCCGGAGACCGCGAGATCATCGCGTTCACCGCAGGCAACAAGACCGTGACCTCGCTGCTCATCAAGGGCAACTTCCCCCCGGTGCGACGCCTCTTCCCGGAGCAGACCGACCACTACGCCGTCGTCAACACCGCCGATCTCATCGAAGCCGTCCGTCGTGTGTCCCTCGTGCTCGATCGTGCCGCTCCGCTCCGCTTCACGTTCTCGACCGACAGCGTCACGATGGATGCGTCCGGCAGCGAGCACGCCCGCGCGTCCGAGTCGGTCGACGCGATCCTCTCCGGCGGCGATGAGGTGACCCTGGGGCTCAACCCGCAGTACCTCATCGAGGCGCTCGGCGCGGTCAAGAGCGAGTTCGTGCGGGTGACGTTCACCTCCAGCGACAACGCCAACAAGCTCAGCCCGGTCCTCATCACCAGCCAGACCTCCGTCGACCAGGCCGGTCTGGACTCGTTCAAGTACCTGCTGCAGCCCAACCTGCTCCTGCGCTGAGCGCGAGCTCTCGCCCCGAGGGAGTGTCCGACCCGGGAGGTAGGCTGGCTCCGTGATTGTGGAGCACCTCAGCCTGGTCGATTTCCGCAATTACGCGACCGCGGAACTCGCGCTGCACCGAGGGCCGAACGTGCTCGTCGGGCGGAACGGCCAGGGCAAGACGAACCTCGCCGAGGCTGTGGTCTTCCTCGCGACACTCGGGTCGCATCGGGTGTCGTCCGATGCCCCGATGGTGCGGGACGGCCAGGACTTCGCCGTCATCCGGGCTCGGCTCTCCCACGGCGAGCGGCGCGTGCTGGTCGAGGTGCAGCTCAATCGGCAGGGATCGAACAAGGCTCGCATCAACGGCTCCCCGTCGAAGACCAACGAGCTCCCCCGCTATGCGCACGTCGTGCTGTTCGCGCCGGAAGACCTCCAGATCGTCCGCGGAGACCCGTCGGCCCGTCGCCGGTTCGCCGACCAGCTCCTCATCCAGCGCACCCCGCGTCTCGCCGCGGTACTGGCCGATTACGATCGCGTGCTCAAGCAGCGCAATGCCCTTCTCAAGTCGGCGCGGGCGCGCGGCATCCGCGGTGAGGCCTTGAGCACGCTGGACGTCTGGGACGACAAGCTCGTGTCCCTCGGATCGGAGATCATCACCGCGCGGCAGCGGTTGGCCGCCGACCTGCAGCAGCCGGTGGCCGACGCCTACGCGGCGATCGCGGGCGCCGACCACCGGCCGCAGCTGGACTGGGCCCTGTCCGTTGCCGGCGGCGATCCGGAGGACGACGACGATCGGGACGACACAGAGGGCACCGCTCCCGGCGACGACGTGCGCGGGGACACCCGTCGCATCGCCGAGATGTTCCGCGCCTCCCTCGCCGCGAAGCGATCGAACGAGCTCGACCGCGGCCTCACCCTCACCGGACCGCACCGCGACGATCTGGTGCTGCGTGTCCGCGACCTCCCCGTGAAGGGCTACGCCTCGCATGGCGAGTCCTGGTCCGTCGCACTCGCTCTGCGTCTCGCCTCCGCAGAACTCCTGCGCAGCGAGTCTCCCGCCGGCGACCCGGTGCTCATCCTCGACGACGTCTTCGCCGAGCTCGACGCGGATCGGCGCCAGCGACTCGCCACCCTCACCGCAGGCTACGAGCAGGTGGTGGTCACCGCGGCGGTGGAGGAGGATATCCCCGACGTGCTCCGTGCTCACGTGGTCCGTATCGCGGCGGGCACCATCAGCGACGAACGGAACCGATCGCAGGCAGAGGAGGGTGCCAGCCATGACTGATGTGCTCACCGACAGCGCGGCCGCGCCGGAGGCTCCCGAGACCGTCGCCACCTACCTGCGACTGCGGGGACTCCAGCCGAGTGCCAAGAACTGGAAGCGCAAGCGACGGATCACCGTCGACGACGACAACGCGCCGTTCACCCCCGGGCGCGATCCGGGCAGTCTCGGTGCCGTGCTCGACACCCTCAGCCGCGAGTCCGGGTGGGAGACGACGCTCGCCCGGGAAGACCTCGTCCGCCAGTGGGCCGACCTCGCCGGGGCGGACACCGCGAAGCACTCGGAGCCGGTGTCGCTCGAGCGCGGACTGCTCACCGTGAAGTGCCATTCGACGGCCTGGGCGAAGAACCTCCAGTTCATGCGCGCGACCATCCTCACGGAGATCGGGCGACGGTATCCGGAGGCGGGGGTGGAGAACCTCCGCTTCATCGGACCGGACGTCCCCTCCTGGAAATGGGGTCCCAGAGCCGTTCCAGGGCGGGGCCCGCGCGATACCTACGGGTAGGGCACCATGCAAGGGGTCCGAAACGCTCAGAGGGCCACACGCGGCCGTTGAGCGGCATTTCGACTCGAAACCCCGCTAGAATGGGAATTCGAGATATCGATCTGGAGAATGCCCTCTGATGACGCCTGAATCCCCTGCTGACGAGACGGAACCGAACAACGACGCTTCGTCGGGCTCACAGGCCGGAGGATCGGCGGCACCCGCACCGAAGAAGCAGCAGCCCGGTGAGTACGGCGCCGACTCGATCCAGATCCTCGAAGGACTCGAGGCCGTGCGCAAGCGCCCCGGCATGTACATCGGCTCGACCGGACCCCGCGGCCTGCACCACCTCGTCTACGAGATCGTCGACAACTCCGTCGATGAGGCGCTGGCCGGCTACGCCGACACGATCTTCGTCACCCTTCTCGCCGACGGCGGCGTGCGCGTGGTCGACAACGGCCGCGGCATCCCCGTCGATCCGCACTCCTCCGACCCGTCGAAGTCCACCGTCGAGGTGGTCCTGACGATCCTGCACGCCGGCGGCAAGTTCGGCGGTGGCGCTTACGCCGTCTCCGGCGGTCTGCACGGCGTCGGATCCTCGGTGGTGAACGCCCTGTCGACCCGCTTCGACGTGGAGGTCAAGCAGAAGGGCTTCGTCTGGCGGCACAGCTTCGCCGACGGCGGCGTCCCGCAGCAGAAGCTCGAGAAGGGCGAGGCCACCGAGGAGACCGGGACGAGCATCACGTTCTGGCCGGACGCGGAGATCTTCCAGGAGACGGTCGAGTTCGATTACGACACGCTCCGCACCCGGTTCCAGCAGATGGCGTTCCTCAACAAGGGACTGCGCATCGAGCTGTCCGACGAGCGGCCGGAGTCGGCGTACGAGACCGAGGAGGACGGCCAGGCGGTCACGAAGCAGCCGAGCGACGTCTTCTTCTACGAGCGCGGTCTCGTCGACTACGTCGAGTACCTGAACAAGGTGCGCCACGCCGAGGTCGTCAACGAGGAGATCATCGCCTTCGAGTCGGAGGACACGGCCCGCAAGATCTCTCTCGAGGTCGCGATGCAGTGGACCACGTCCTACACGGAGAACGTGTTCACCTACGCGAACACGATCAACACGCACGAGGGCGGCACGCACGAGGAGGGCTTCCGGGCGGCGCTCACCACGCTCGTCAACCGCTACGCCCGTGCGAACAACCTCCTTAAGGAGAAGGACGACAACCTCTCCGGCGACGACGTGCGCGAGGGGCTGACCGCCGTCATCTCGATCAAGCTCGGCGAGCCCCAGTTCGAGGGCCAGACCAAGACCAAGCTCGGCAACACCGAGGCGAAGGCGTTCGTGCAGAAGGTGGTCGGGGATCAGCTCGGCGACTGGTTCGACCGCAACCCGACCCAGGCGAAGAACGTCATCCGCAAGGCGATCGACGCGGCGACCGCGCGGCTCGCCGCCCGCAAGGCGCGCGAGACGGCTCGCCGCAAGAGCGTCTTCGAGTCGGCAGCGATGCCCGACAAGCTCAAGGACTGCACGAGCAAGGACCCGTCGATCAGCGAGATCTTCCTCGTGGAGGGCGACTCGGCCGGCGGTTCGGCGGTGCAGGGTCGCGACCCGCACACGCAGGCGATCCTCGCGCTGCGCGGCAAGATCCTCAACGTCGAGCGCGCGCGTCTCGACAAGGCGCTCGGCAACAAGGAAGTCCAGGCGATGATCCAGGCCTTCGGCACGGGCATCGGCGAGGAGTTCGACATCGAGAAGGCGCGCTATCACAAGATCGTGCTGATGGCCGATGCCGACGTCGACGGCCAGCACATCACCACCCTGCTGCTCACGCTGCTGTTCCGCTACATGCGCGGACTCATCGAGGCCGGCTTCGTGTACCTCGCGATGCCCCCGCTCTACCGCCTGAAGTGGTCGAACGCGGCGCACGAGTACGTGTTCAGCGACGCCGAGCGCGACGCGCTGCTGGCCTACGGCCTGGAGAACGGCAAGCGCATCCCGAAGGACGCCGGCATCCAGCGCTACAAGGGTCTCGGCGAGATGAACGCCAAGGAGCTGTGGGAGACCACGATGGACCACACCACCCGGACGCTCCGCCAGGTGACCATCGAGGACGCCGCCGCCGCAGACGAGATCTTCAGCGTGCTGATGGGCGAGGACGTGGAATCGCGTCGGAGCTTCATCCAGCGCAACGCCAAGGACGTCCGGTTCCTCGACATCTGATCACCGCGGGGCCCCTGAGCGTGTGCCAGGGGATCCGACGCCTCGACAAGCTCAGCCAACCAGGAAAGACACATGACTGACGAAGAACGCCCCGACATCACTGAGGGCCACGAGCACGGCAAGATCGACCAGGTCGATCTGCAGTCGGAGATGCAGCGCAGCTATCTCGACTACGCCATGGCGGTCATCGTCGGCCGTGCTCTCCCCGATGTGCGCGACGGTCTCAAGCCCGTGCACCGGCGCGTGATCTACGGCATGTACGACGGCGGATTCCGCCCCGACAAGTCGTTCTCCAAGTGCGCCCGCGTCGTCGGCGAGGTCATGGGTCAGTATCACCCGCACGGCGACTCGGCGATCTACGACGCGCTCGTCCGCCTGGTGCAGCCGTGGTCGCTCCGATACCCGCTCGCTCTCGGCCAGGGCAACTTCGGCTCCCCCGGAAACATGGGCGCGGCGGCACCGCGGTACACCGAGACGAAAATGGCCCCGCTCGCGCTCGAGATGGTGCGCGACATCGAAGAGGACACCGTCGACTTCGCCGACAACTACGACGGTCAGACCCAGGAGCCGACGGTTCTGCCGTCCCGGTTCCCGAACCTCCTCGTCAACGGCTCGGTCGGCATCGCGGTCGGCATGGCGACCAACATCCCGCCGCACAACCTCCGTGAGGTATCCGATGCCGCGCTGTGGGCGCTGGACAACCCGGACCTCCCCCGGGAGCAGCTGCTGGACGGGCTGATCCAGCGCATCCCCGGACCGGACTTCCCGACCGGCGCGCAGATCCTCGGCACGAAGGGCATCCACGAGGCGTACCGCACCGGCCGCGGCTCGATCACGATGCGCGCGGTCGTCAACGTCGAGGAGATCCAGGGGCGGACCTGCCTGGTCATCACCGAGCTGCCGTACCAGGTGAACCCCGACAACGTGGCCGTCAAGATCGGCGACCTCGCGCGCGACGGCAAGATCACCGGCATCGCCGACATCCGCGACGAGTCCTCGGACCGCACGGGTCAGCGCCTCGTCGTCGTGCTCAAGCGCGATGCCGTGGCGAAGGTGGTGCTGAACAACCTCTACAAGCACACGCAGCTGCAGGAGAACTTCGGCGCGAACATGCTCGCGATCGTGGACGGCGTGCCCCGGACGCTCGCGATCGACGGCTTCATCTCGAACTGGATCGCCCACCAGATCGACGTCATCGTGCGACGGACGCAGTTCCGGCTGAACGAGGCCGAGAAGCGCATGCACATCCTGCGCGGCTACCTGAAGGCGCTCGACGCGCTCGATGAGGTGATCGCGCTCATCCGCCGGTCGCAGACGACCCAAGATGCGAACGAGGGTCTGCAGAAGCTCCTCGACATCGACGAGATCCAGGCCGATGCGATCCTGCAGATGCAGCTCCGTCGCCTCGCCGCACTGGAGCGTCAGAAGATCATCGACCAGGCGAACGAGCTCGAGGCGCTCATCGCGGACTACAAGGCGATCCTCGCCGATGAGGGCCGGCAGCGGACGATCATCCGCGAAGAGCTCACCGCGATCGTCGACCGGTTCGGGGACGAGCGGCGCACGCACATCCTGCACGGCTTCGACGGCGACGTCTCGATGGAAGACCTCATCGCCGAGGAGGAGATGGTCGTCACCGTCACGCGCGAGGGCTACATCAAGCGCACGCGCAGCGACAACTACCGTTCGCAGCACCGGGGTGGCAAGGGCGTCAAGGGCGCCCAGCTCCGCGCCGACGACATCGTTGAGCACTTCTTCGTCACGACGACCCATCACTGGCTGCTGTTCTTCACCGACAAGGGCCGGGTCTACCGCGCGAAGACGTACGAGGTGCCGGAGGCCGGGCGTGACGCGAAGGGCACGCACGTCGCGAACCTCCTCGCGCTGCAGCCGGACGAGAGCATCGCGCAGGTCCTCGACATCCGCGACTACGCGGTGGCCGACTACCTCGTCCTCGCCACGCGCGAAGGCCTGGTCAAGAAGACCCGCCTCGACAACTACGACACCAACCGCCAGGGCGGCGTGATCGCGATCCGGCTGAACGACGAGGACGAGCTGGTCAGCGCCCTCCTCGTCAACGCCGAGGACGACATCCTCCTCATCAGCCGCAAGGGCATGTCGGTGCGGTTCCAGGCGACCGACGAGGCCCTGCGCCCGATGGGTCGCGCCACCGCCGGCGTGAAGGGCATGAAGTTCCGCGAGGGCGACAGCCTGCTGTCCGCTTCGGTCGCCGCACTCGGGAAGTATGTGTTCGTCGTGACCGACGGCGGCTATGCCAAGCGCACCGCCGTCAAGGAATACCGGGTCCAGGGGCGCGGCGGATACGGCATCAAGGTCGCCAAGCTGAACGACGATCGGGGCACTCTCGCGGGCGGTCTGATCGTGTCCGAGGACGACGAGGTCTTGGTGGTTCTGTCCAGCGGCAAGGTGGTACGCTCTGCCGTGGCCGAGGTCCCCGCCAAGGGTCGCGACACCATGGGAGTGGTGTTCGCCCGCACGACGGAGGCCGACCGCATCCTCGCCATCGCCCGGAACGGTGAGCGTGGTCTCACCGAAGAGGAGACCGAGCCGGATGCCGATGCCGAGGCCCCCCAGACGACTGAGACACCCGAGGATACAGACGCATGAGCACAGTGGCCGACAAGCTGGCGAAGAAGTCGACACGGAAAACCGGCGGTAAGCAGGTCCGTCTGCGGCTCGTCTACGTCGACTTCTGGTCCGCCGTGAAGCTCTCCTTCCTGGGAGCGGTCGCGCTGGCCGTCGTCACGATGGTGTCGTTCTTCCTGATCTTCCTCGTGTTGCAGGCCACCGGCATCATGTCCACCGCCGACGAGTTCGTGCGCAGCTTCACCGACGGCGCCATCCCGCTGTCCGAGCTGGTGGGGCTGCCGCAGGTCATGGCGTTCGCCGCCGTCGTCGCGATCCTCAACCTCATCGTGTTCACGGTGCTCGGCGCCGTCGTCGCCGGAATCTACAACCTGGCCGTGAAGGTCACCGGCGGGCTGCTCGTCGGCTTCATGTCGAACTGAGCCTCCGAGACCCCGTCTTCCCGCCGAGACCCCGGCCTGCACACGGATGCAGGCCGGGGTTTCGGCGATAGGACGGGGTTTCGACGGGTGGGGGTAGGGAAAACCCGAACGGGAGTGTCCGGCTGACTCGGTGGGCGCGGTCGCGCGGCGGCCCTACCGTGGAAGCATGACCACACAGACTGCGACCCCCGCGGCCGCTGCGACCGGGAGGCCGCCGCTGCGCATCCCCCTCACGATCCTGCATCTCGCCGGCGTCGGGGTGATCGGGGGCGCCATCTTCGGGATGCTCGGCGGGCTCCTCGGCACCGGGCTCGGCCTCCTCTTCGTCTTCGGCGTCGGCATCGTGGTGCTCGTAGGCCTCGTGTACGCGCTCTTCGGCGTCGGCTGGTTCGAGATCGCCCGCATCGCCGGCCTGTACCGGGTGCCGAACGCCCCGCTGCGGCTCCAGCCCCGGGACCAGCCGGGCTTCGGCGGCTGGCTCCGCTCCCTCGGGCGGCAGGCCATCGACGGACGGATGTGGCGCGCGGTCGCGAACTTCGCCATCACCGCCGTCCTCGGGTTCGTGGTGCTCCGGCTGTTCTGGGCCTTCCTCTGGTCGATCTTCATCGCCTTCGCCCCGCTGACGTCGGTAGAGACGATCATCGGTCCCTTCGGTGGCGGGCAGATCCCGGTGTCCTGGGCGCTCCTGATCGGTATCCTCGGCGCGCTCGCCTCGGCGGCCGGCATCATCGGCCTCGCGCTCCTGGCTCGCACGCTGGCGCTGGCGATCGTCGCCCGGGCCCGGGAGGTCGAGCTCACCGAGCGTGTGCGGGCATCCACCGCCCAGCGGGAGGGAGCGGTCCGCGCGGCCGACCTGGAACGGACGCGGATCGAGCGCGACCTGCACGACGGCGTCCAGCCGCGGCTCGTCTCGGTCGGGATGACGCTGGGCCTCGCCCAGCAGAAGATAGACACCGACCCCGACGCCGCGAAGGAGCTCATCTCCGAGGCGCACACGTCGACGAAGGCAGCGATCACCGAGCTCCGGCAGCTCGCACGAGGCATCCACGCGTCGGTGCTCGACGACCGCGGCCTGGACGCCGCACTGTCGGCGCTCGCCAGCCGCTCCCCCATCCCCGTGCAGTTGGACGTGCGGATGGACCCTTCGACAAGCTCAGGGACCCAGGGTCGCGGCTCAGGGACCCAGGGTGGCGGCTCAGGGACCCAGGGTGGCGGCTCAGGGACCCAGGGGTACGGCTCAGGGACCCAGGGTGGCGGCTCAGGGACCCAGGGGTACGGCTCAGGGACCCAGGGTGGCGGCTCGGGGAGCCAGGGTTACGGCTCCGGGGCCGCGCGGCCGGGGCGCGATGCGGAGGCGGCGGTGTACTTCTCCATCGCCGAGTCGCTGACCAACGCGGCGAAGCACTCCCGAGCGAGCGAAGCGCGCGTCACGGTCCGGCTCCGTGAGGGGAACACCCTCTGGGCGCGGGTCGAGGACAACGGCATGGGCGGCGCCCAGGTGATCCCGGGCGGAGGCCTCGACGGCATCGCGAACCGGATCCTCGCCGCCGGCGGGACCTTTCGACTCGACAGCCCCCAGGGCGGTCCGACCAGCCTGGAGGTGAACGTGCCATGCGCATCCTGATCTGCGAGGATTCCGTCCTCCTGCGCGAGGGCCTGGTGCGCCTCCTCGAAGACGCAGGCCACGAGGTGGTCGCCGCGCTCACCGACACGACCGGTCTTCGCGAGGCCGTGCTCTCGACCACGCCCGACCTCTGCATCCTGGACGTGCGGCTGCCGCCCACCTTCACGGACGAGGGCATCCGCGCGGCCCTGGATCTGCGGGCCATGCACCCGGCGCTCGCCATCCTCGTGCTCTCGCAGTACGTGGAGGAGCGCTACGCGTCCGACCTCATCGCCGCGCAGGGCGGTCCGCTCGGCTATCTCCTGAAGGACCGGGTGGCGGACGTCGCCGAGTTCATCGATTCGGTGCAGCGCATCGCCGACGGCGCCACGGTGCTGGACCCGGAAGTGGTGGCTCAGCTCCTGACCCGGCGGAACCGCGACGACCGCATGATGCGGCTCACCGAGCGGGAGCGCACCGTGCTGGCCCTGCTCGCCGAGGGCAAGTCGAACCAGGCGATCGCCGGCCTCCTCTTCCTCTCGGCGGCGAGCGTCGAGAAGCACATCACCTCCATCTTCCAGAAGCTGGGCTTCGAACAGGACGAGTCGGGCAACCGCCGCGTGCTCGCCGCCCTCGCCCACCTCGAGAACACGGGCGGCACGACGCCGCCGAACGGCCAGACAGGAGTCACACGATGACCACCGAGAACACCGGAGCACAGGGGGGACACACCCCGATCACTCCTCCCCCGCCGCCGTCCGCGGCCTTACCCACGCCGGCGCCCGGCGCGCCCGGACCCCAGCGCTCGTCCGGAGCGACGGCGGTGATGATCGTCACCGCCGTGGTCGGTGGGATCGCCCTGCTCGGAGCCGGAGGCACGGCGGCCGTCGCGGCGACCGGCACCCTCCTCTCCTCCAGCCGGCCGGATTCGGTGCAGACGGTGGACGTCGACGGCGTCACCGCGATCGATCTCGACGCCGACGCGAGTATGGTCCGCATCGACTTCGGCGATGTGGACGCGGCGGAGCTCTCCGTGACCAACGGCCGCGGTTCGTGGACGTTCGAGCGCGAGGCGGACGAGCTCGTCGTCCGGAGTCCTCGGCCGGCCTTCGGCTGGTGGTTCGGCAACTGGTTCGGCGACGACGAGCGTGCCGTCCTCACCCTTCCGGAGGAGCTCAGCGGCTCCGACCTCGACGCGAGTCTCACGCTCGATGCCGGCGCTCTCGACGTCTCCGGTGAGTTCGGCACGCTGGAGGTCCAGATCAACGCCGGATCCCTCGACGTCTCCGGTGCGGCCTCGGCCTTCGATGTGCAGATGAATGCGGGACGCGCGGACGTCCTCCTGGACGGCGTCGACCAGGCGGATCTCGGCATCGCTGCAGGCGATCTGACGGTGGAGCTGACCGGCGATGCGCCGACGACGACCACGATCGACGTGAGCGCCGGATCGCTGAATCTGACCCTTCCCGACGTGGAGTATCGGATCAGTCAGGACGTCAACGCGGGCTCGTTCGATGCCCGGGTCGACGAGTCCCCGAGCGCTCGCCGCACGATCGACGTGTCCGTGTCGGCCGGCAGCGTGGACGTCAGTCCGGGACGGTGACCCGGCCGAGGGCGAGGATCCCGGAGGGGGTCCTCGCCCTCGATTCGGATTTTCGCCGAAACTCCGGTAAAGTTCTGGAGGTTGACGGGGCTATAGCTCAGGCGGTTAGAGCGCTTCACTGATAATGAAGAGGTCCCAGGTTCAAGTCCTGGTAGCCCCACCCTTTCAATTCAAGAATTCCCTCACGGGGCCTTAGCTCAGTTGGTAGAGCGCCTGCTTTGCAAGCAGGATGTCAGGAGTTCGAATCTCCTAGGCTCCACCATCCTCTCCCTCACCGGTCGGCCGGCGTGAGTTCGTGCGGCGCCGTGTTCAGTCGCTCGGCCCCGTCTGCCGTCACGACCACGATGTCCTCGATGCGGGCTCCCCACTCGTCGGCGAAGTAGATGCCGGGCTCGATGCTGAAGGCCATGCCCTCGCGGAGCACGAGGTCGTTGCCGGGCGCGATGTAGGGCTCCTCGTGCACCGAGACGCCGATCCCGTGACCCGTGCGATGCAGGAACGCGTCGCCGAGCCCCGCCTCCGCGAGAACCGAGCGGGCGGCCGCGTCGACCTCCGCCGCGGTGACCCCGGGGTGCACCGCATCCACGGCGGCCTGCTGCGCCCGGACGAGAGTGGCGATCCGGTCCGCGGCTGCCGGATCGGGCGTTCCGACGACGTAGGTCCTCGTGCTGTCCGAGTTGTAGCCGCTCGGAACGGCACCCCCGATGTCGACGACCACCACATCGCCGTCCTCGATGACCCGGTCGGAGACCTCGTGGTGCGGGTCGGCCCCGTTGGGCCCCGACCCGACGATGACGAACTCGACGGTCCGATGCCCCTCCTCCACGATCGCCGCGGCGATGTCGGCGGCGACCTCCCGCTCGGTGCGGCCGGCGCGCAGCCAGCCGGGCACGCGGCGGTGCACGGCATCGATCGCCGCGCCGGCTCGGCGCAGCTCGGCGATCTCCTCGTCGTCCTTGGTCATCCGGCCCTCGCGGAGCACCGGCGTGGCGAGTTCGAGCCGGGCCTGCAGCCCTTCCCCGATCGGGACGACGTGCAGCGCGGGAAGCGCATCCGACACCCCGACGCGGGAGACGGGACCGGTCGCCGCGGCGACGAGGGCGTACGGATCGTCGCCGTCGACCCAATCGGCGACGGTCAGTCCGAGTTCTCCGACGGCCGTGCTGCGCACCTTGGCGAGCTCCATCCGCGGGACGATGACCGTCGCCGCGCCCTGCGGCGGCAGGACGAGGGCGGTCAGCCGCTCGATGGTGTCACCCTCGACACCGAGGAGGTACTGCAGGTCGGGGCCGGGACCGACGATGATCGCGTCGAGGCCAGCCTCCTTGGCGCGCTCCTGCGCGCGTGCGAGACGGCGGGCGTAGACGGCGGCGGAGAAGGGAAGGGTGCTCACAGGCACCACGCTAACGCGCGCGACCCCGCTGCGTCAGATCCACTTCGGGATCAGCTGATCGCCTGGCGGATGCGTCCGGCGAGGAACTCGAGGTCCTTCTCCGTGAGCGCGGTCACCGCGTACGCGGTCGGCCAGACGGTGCCGTCATCGAGGTTGGAGATCGGCTCGAACCCGAAGGTGCCGTAGCGGACCTTGAACTTGCTGGCCGGCTGGAAGAAGCACAGCACCTTCCCGTCGCGCCCCCACGCGGGCATACCGTAGTACGTGCGCGGCACGAGGTCCGGCGCCACCTCGGAGACCAGCGCGTGCAGCTTCTCCGCAAGGGCCCTGTCCTCATCGGTGAGCTTGGCGACGGCCTCCTTCAGGTCGGCCTCTCCGGCCGCGCGCAGCTCCTCCGGCGACTTCTTCGCTCGCGAGCGTCGCGTGCGGGCCTCCTTGGCGGCGGCCTGCATGGCCTCGCGCTCCTCGGCGGTGAAGTTCTTCTCGGTGTCAGCCATGATGTTCCTCTCGTGGGCCGGATGATGCTCCCAGCGTAGGGACGGCGCGTGATGTCGGGCTTCTCGATTCGTGATCGATCACCCCGATCGTCACGCGGCGAGGGACGGCCCGAGACCCGGATAAGGTGTGACGCATGGACCTGCGCGTCGCCGCATACGGGGTCGTCACCGATGAGGGTGGGCGCCTCCTGCTGGCGCGGTGGACGGAGGGCCGACGCGTGGCGTGGACGCTCCCGGGCGGCGGCCTGGAACCGGGCGAGGCGCCGGAGGATGCGGTGCGGCGGGAGCTCCGCGAGGAGACCGGGTACACGGTCCGGGTCGGGCAACTCCTCGGCATCCACTCCCGTGTCATCCCGGCCGGACGGCGCGTGCAGAAGTCGTCCGACCCCCTGCATACCCTGCGCATCGTTTATCGGGCCGAGGTCACCGGGGGGAAGCTGCGCTGGGAGACGGACGGCTCCACCGATCGCGCCGAGTGGTTCGCGCTCTCCGCTGTCGCCGGACTGCAGCGTGTACGGCTGGTGGACATCGCCCTGCGGATGGCCGGCCTGCTCTGAGGCTCCGGCGACGGTCAGCGCTCTTCGGGCACCGAGATGTCGGCGACGGTCGCCCCGTACGCCGCGATGAGGGCGTCGGCGTCGACGAAGAGGCTGTATCCGTGCGCGCCCGCGCCCATCGCGACCCGCTCGCCGACGATGGACGCGTCGGCGTAGACAGGCCAATCCGTGGTGCTGCCGATCGGGACGATGGTTCCGCGCTCGTAACCGGTCGCCGCGAGAGCGAGCTCGGGTTCGGGCAGGCGGAGTTTGTTCACTCCGACGACGGCCCGCAGCTTCGGCCAGGAGATGGACCGACCACCGGGGATGAGCGCGAACAGATAGGTGTCGTCCGAGCGCTTGACCACGAGGGTCTTCACGATGCCGGACGGCGGGATGCCGAGGATCTCGGCGGCTTCGACGAGGCTACGCGCCTGCGGCCGCTCGCGGATCTCGATGTCGAGTCCGCGGGCGGCCGCAGCATCCCTCACCCGCGCGTGCGGGTCGGGAGTGGTCACGCGTCGGGAGCCGACAGCGGGTCGTCGGCGACCCAGAGCTCGTCGTCGGCCCGCAGCGCCTGCCAGGCGGCGTACAGCACGCCGACGGCGGCCGCAGCACCCAGGACGATGGCGATGACGGATCCGAGACCGGGACCCTTCTTCTGCGAGACGGCCTTGCGGGCCTTGTACTCGACGCCGTGGCGCTTGGCGTTCGCGACGTCCCAGGCGGTCAGCGCCGTACCGACGACGCCGCCCACGATCGGAACGACCTTGTCGTCCACGACGTGCTTGCCGGCCTTGACCGAGCGGTCCACGACCGGGGCGACGCGGCGGTTGTAGGTGTCCTGGACCACCGGGACGATCTGCTCGCGATTGAAGTTGCCGAGCTGGCGACCCGCCTCACGAGCGACGTCGGCAGCGTGGCCGACGAGCACCTGCTGGTCTTCCCACAGCTGGTTCGCGTCCTTCTGAAGACGACGAAGCTGCTTCTTCCGCTTGCGGCTGAGGCTCACGATGCTCTCCTGTCCATTGGAGTACGGGTTCCCCATCTTGCCACGAGAGGCTGGATGCGGCGAGGGAATCGCCCGCCCCTTGCATCATCGGCTCCCGCGTTGTACATGCCCGGCTCGCTCACCGGAAGCTCTGCGAGAATGAACGCATGGTTCACGCTTCCCACGTCGCAACTCTGCACACCAACCACGGTGACATCGTCATCAACCTCTTCGGCGACCACGCCCCGAAGACGGTCAAGAACTTCGTCGGCCTCGCCGACGGCTCCCAGGAGTGGACGCACCCCGCCACCGGCAAGCCGGGCGAGGGTCCCCTCTACAAGGACGTCATCTTCCACCGCATCATCCCGAACTTCATGATCCAGGGCGGCGACCCGCTCGGCCAGGGCGTCGGCGGTCCGGGGTACAACTTCGACGACGAGATCAACAACGAGCTCAACTTCAACGAGCCCTACATCCTCGCGATGGCCAACGCGGGCCTCCGCCGCAACGCCATCACCGGCAAGGTCGAGGGCACCAACGGCTCGCAGTTCTTCATCACGACCGACCCGACCCCGTGGCTGCAGGGCAAGCACACGATCTTCGGGGAGGTCGCCGACGACGCATCGCGCAAGGTCGTCGACGCGATCTCCGCGGTCCCGACGGCGGCGGGCGACCGCCCGATCGAGCCCGTGGTGCTGCAGTCGATCGACATCGTCGCCGCCTGACGACAGCGACGGCCGATCCGGATGACGACGCCCGAGTTCACGAACAACCGTGAGAACTTCTGCTACCGGCATCCGGATCGGCAGTCCTTCGTGCTCTGCCAGCGGTGCCTGCGCACCATCTGCCCCGAGTGTCAGACGCCTGCCCCGGTCGGCGTCATCTGCCCGGAGTGCATGAACGCGGAGCGCAAGAACCGCACCCCCGCCCAGAAGAAGGCCGCGCGTCGGTGGCGTGGTGGTGGGGCCACGACCATGGGTGCCGTGCGCAGCGGCAAGCCCGTCGTCACGTACGTCCTGCTGGCGGTGACGTCGTTCATCGGCCTGGTGCAGCTGATCCCCGGGCTCAACGCCCCGATCATCCAGGCTCTCGGCTTCTACGCGCCGTTCCTCTACCCGAACCTCTCCCTCCTGCCGTTCGAGCCGTGGCGATTGCTGACCGTGCTGTTCGTGCATGGGGGCTTCGTGCATCTCGCGCTGAACATGCTCGCCCTGTGGATGCTCGGACAGAACCTCGAACCGATGCTCGGTCGTGTCCGCTATCTCGCGCTGTACCTCATCAGCGGTCTCGGCGGATCCGTCGCGGTGGCCGTCCTCGCTCCGGAGACGTGGACGGTCGGCGCCTCCGGGGCGATCTTCGGGCTCCTGGCGTCCCTCCTGATCATCGGACGCCACATCGGGGCCAACGTCACCGGCATCCTCGTGATCCTCGGCATCAACTTCGCCTTCGGGTTCTTCGCCGGTGGCATCTCCTGGCAGGCGCACCTCGGCGGCGCGATCACGGGCGCGCTCGTCGCCCTCATCTACGTCCGCACGAAGCGCCGTGACCAGCGGACCTGGCAGGTCGTGTCGCTCGCCGCCCTGGTGGTTCTGTTGATCGTCGTGGTCGCCGTGGTGCCGCCCCTCATCCTTTTGGCCTGATCCTGAGTTGTTAACAGGGTTGTTAACCCCTGTGAATAACATCGGTGTAATTCTCCCCAGTGTGGGGATAACCTGTGGATAACTCGACGCCTGCCGCACAGACGAAAGGAACCCCCCGCCGAAGAGGCGAGGGGTTCCTTTCGTTCTGAGCGGTCAGCGCCAGCGAGTGGTCATGAGGAATCCGATGAGGGCGATGCCCAGACCGATGGCCAGATTCCAGTTGTCGAGGCCGGGGATGGGGAACTGCATGCCCGAGATGTAGAAGACGAGGATCCAGGCGAGGCCGAGGAGCATGAAGCCGATCATCACCGGCTTGAACCAGACGGCGTTGGGAGCGGCGTCGCCCTCGGCGCGCTCGACGGCGGGTTCTTCGGTCTTGCGGTCACGTGCCATGCCGTCATTGTACCCGGGAGACCTCGGCGCCGACGAGACGTGAGGACGTCGATCGGCGGCGCCCCGACTCCTGCTGCACAGGTCGGGCGGATATGATCACGCCCATGACTGCATCTGTCGTGCCTGGGGGGCGGCGCGAGCGGCGGCAGCGACCCCGGTCGCGCGCCACGTTCGCGAGTGTGCTCGGCGAACTCCTCCTGACCGCCGGCGTCGTCGTGCTCCTCTTCGTCGCCTGGCAGATGTGGATCGGCGACATCATCATCGCGGCCCAGAAGAACGAGGAGGGGGCCGCGATCTCGCAGCAGCTCGCCGCGGGGGAGGCACCGGAACTGCCGCCGCTGGTCGAGACGGACGACGGTGAGACGGTCTACGAGGCGCCCGTCCCGGCGGCACCGGCCGACGGGGAGTGGTTCGGACAGATGCACATCCCTCGGTTCGGCGCCGACTACAACTTCGGCATCTACGGCGGCACGAGTCGCGCGCGCACCCTCGATCAGAAGGGCATCGGCGTCTACACGCAGTCGAAGATGCCTGGAGAGGTCGGCAACTTCTCGCTCGCCGGCCACCGCACGACCTGGGGCAAGCCGTTCAACCAGCTCGACAAGCTGCACGTCGGCGACGCGATCGTCGTGGAGACCCCTGACGGCTGGTACACCTATCGGTTCCGCACGCTGGAGTACGTGAAGCCGACGCAGACCGACGTGCTCGCCGATGTGCCGCAGATGCCGGAGCAGCAGACGGGGGAGCAGTACATCACCCTGACGGCCTGCTCACCGCTGTACTCGCTCGCCGAGCGCATCGTCGCGTACGGGGTGTTCGAGAGCTTCCAGCCGCGAGCCGAGGGACCCCCGTCCGCTCTGACCGACCCGCCGCCCCCGCCGGCCGCACCGTCCGTGTGACCCGCCTCCAGGAGAGAGAAGACCCATGTACGCCGCACTCTGGCGCCTGCTGCCCGGTCCCTGGTGGCTGCGCGTCCTCATCCTGCTCGTGGTGATCGCCGCGGTGCTCTACGCGCTGTTCTGGTACGTGTTCCCCTGGGTCAGCCCCCTCATCTCCCCCGGCGAGGTCGACGTCGAATGACGCGCGTCCTGGTGGTCGACAACCACGACAGCTTCGTGCACACCCTCGTGGGATATCTCCGCGAGCTCGGTGCGGACACCACGCTCGTGGAGTCCGACGCGACCGACGCGGCCGAGCTCGAGGAGCTTCTCGGCGCGCATGACGCGCTCCTGCTCTCCCCCGGTCCCGGGGCTCCTGCCGATGCCGGCGTCTCGATCGACGCTGCTCGCATCGCGGTGCGGCGGGGGATCCCCACGCTCGGAGTGTGTCTCGGGCATCAGGTCATCGCGGCCGCTTTCGGCACGGCCGTCCGGTCTGCTCCCGAGGTCATGCACGGCATGGTCTCGGCGGTCCGCCACGACGGCTCCGCCCTGTTCGCGGGGATCCCCTCACCTTTCGACGTCGGGCGTTATCACTCGCTCGCGCTGTCCGCGGCAGACCTCCCCGATGACCTCGCGGCCACCGCCACCGCCCCCGACGGCACCGTGATGGCGCTGGCGCACCGGACGTTGCCGCTGCACGGGGTGCAGTTCCATCCGGAGAGCGTCCTCACCCGAGGGGGTTACCGGCTCCTCGCCAACTGGCTCCGCCTCTGCGGCGACGAGGAGGCCGTCGCCCGCTCCGCCCTCCTCGATCCGCTGACGCGCTGAGCCGCGGCGCGTCCCGCGTCAGGACCCGGTGCAGTAGCGGAGTTCGACCGACGACCCGACGGGGACATCGCCCGGAGCGATGGACATCGAGTGCACCGTCGCCGGATCCGTCGCCGGGCACTCCGGCGCCTCGGTCGGCACCGGCGTGAGGCCCAGGTCGTCGAGCGCCTGCGTCGCCGAGTCCATGGACCAGCCGACGACGTTGTTCAGCGTCACCTTCCCGCTGGCGACCTCGAGGTTCACGACGGTGCCCGGAGCCACCTCGGCCTCCGCCTGCTCGCTCGCCGTCATCACCGTGTTGGCGGCGAGACCCTTGTCATTGCGCTGCGTCACCGTGCCGAGTTCGAGGCCGGCGGCCTTCAGCGCTTTCGTCGCGGCATCGAGGGACATCCCCTCGAGCTTCGGCACGACCACCGTCTCCTCGCCGGACGACACGTAGAGGGTGACCGTCGAGCCCTTCTCCACGGACACGCCGCCCTCGGGATCGGTGCGGATGACGTTGCCCTCGGCGATCGACGGGCTCGATTCGATGACGATCTTCGAGGAGAGGTCCAGTTCCGCGAGGTCGTCCTGCGCGCGCTCGGAGGCGACGTTCGTCAGATCAGGGACGAGCCTCGAGGTGCTCGGCACGTCGGCGGGGCGCATGCTGATGGTCCAGACCCAGAACAGCACGGACGCCAGGAGCACCGCCAGCAGCGCGACTCCCGCCCAGATCCACGCGACGGGCGGTCCCGACTGTGTGCGGGCCATCGTGGTGTCGGTGCTGAGCTGACGCAGCGACCGCGCCGTCTCCTGCGCCTGGCGCGGACTCGGGCCGTAGAGCTCGCTCGTCAGGGCGCCGATCTGCTTGCGCGTGGGGGCGGCGCCGGTCACCGCGGCGTCCAGAGCGGCGCGGAAGTGGGCGGCGTCCGGATACCGCTGATACGGGTCCTTCGCGAGGGCGCGCAGCACGATCGGGTCCAGGGCTGCGGGCGACTCCTCGTTGACCTCGGAGGGCGGGACCGGTGTCTCGCTGACGTGCTGGTAGGCGACGGCGACCGGCGACTCGCCGCGGAACGGCTGCCGTCCGGTCAGCAGCTCGTAGAGCACCACGCCTGTGGAGTAGAGGTCGGCACGAGCATCGACCGGCTCGCCCTTGGCCTGCTCGGGCGAGAAGTAGGCGGCGGTGCCGATGATCTGGGTGGTCTCGGCCACGGTCGAGGAGGAGTCGGACACCGCGCGGGCGATGCCGAAGTCCATCACCTTCACCTGGCCCTTGTCGGTGACCATGACGTTGCCCGGTTTGATGTCGCGGTGAACGACGCCGGCGCGGTGCGAGTAGTCCAGCGCCTCGAGGATCCCGTCGACGTAGCGCACCGCATCCTCGACGGGTACGGGGCCATCGGCGATGATCTTCTTGAGCAGGGTGCCCTTGACCAGCTCCATCACGATGTACGGCGGCTCGGCCGAGGAGCTGTCGACCGTTGAGGGGTCGCCGGCGTCATACACCCGCACGATCGACGGGTGCGACATGCGTGACGCCGACTGCGCCTCCAGACGGAACCGCGTACGGAAACTGGTGTCGCGGGCGAGCTCAGGGTCGAGGATCTTGATCGCGATCTCGCGGCCGAGCGTCAAATCGTACCCGCGGTACACCTTCGCCATCCCGCCGTGCCCGATGAGCTCGTCGACGCGGTACCGGCCCGCGATGACTTGTGGCTCTGTGGACACGGATGACCCCCTGGAAACGACTGCGGCTGGACTGGATACCCAGGCTACCCTTAGGCGCCGTCCTCGCTGTCACCCTCGCCGTCCTCCGGGGCCACGATCGTGACGGACAGCGGCGGGGAGGCGTTCGACGTGCGCTGGTCGCCCCCGGAGCACAGGCCCTGATACGTCGCGATGAGCTGCTTCCCCACGGCGTCCCCGACCGTCACCTGCGCGTTGCGCTCCGTCGGCTGGAAGTTCGGCCCGCCCGAAGCGAAGGTGCCGTTCTGCAGGGAAACGACGTAGCCGGACAGCGTGGTGCCACTGGGGCAGGTGAAACCGGTGCCCCAGGAGATCGTCACGGTGCTGCCGGCGATCGGGTCGCCGGTGATCGTCGGCTCGTCCGTCGGCGTCGGCAGCGGCGTGCGGCCGGCGTAGACCGTGAGAGCGATCGGGGTCGTCGTCGCGACGTTCCCCTCCGGCTGCACCCGGTAGACCTTGCCGACATCGCCGTCGCTCGGGGCGGGGTCGCCCTCACCGCAGGCGATGTCGGAGAACCCGGCCTCCTTGAGCGTCGCGGTCGCCGTGCCGCAGTCCATGCCGTTGAGCCCGAGCGCGGTCACGTCGACCCGGGTCTCGTCGGGCGTGGGCTCCTGCGAGGGCGTCTGCGTCTGGGTCTGCGTGGGGGTGCGGCTCGCGGACCCGGTGGGGTCGGGGTCGGTGTCCTTGCCCTGGTTGCCGAACAGCGCCCACAGTGTGCCGGCGACGACGATGAGCAGCAGGACCAGGAGCGCGATCAGCGGCCAGGTCCACGCACTCTTCTTCTTCTTTTTCTTCTCCTGCTCGTCCGCCGCGGCCTCGTCGGTGGGCAGCTGCGCGGTGGTGGGCAGGATTCGCGTCGTGCCGTCGTCGCCGGTCGCGGTCAGCATCCGCGTGGCGTCGTCGTCCCCGGCGATGCCGCCCGTCGCGATGGCGGGCACGGCGATGGCGGCGGAGTTCAGGTCTCCGCGGCGGAGGGCCTGGGCCGCGCGGGCGACCGTGGCCGAGGAGGACGGGCGGTCCGCCGGCTTCTTCGCGATCATCGCCATGACCAGGTTCTGCACGGGGATCGGGACCGTCGGCGGCAGCGGCGGGGGCTGCTCGTTGATCTGCGCCATGGCGATCGCGACCTGCGACTCGCCGGTGAAGGGGCGCTTGCCGGCGAGGCACTCGTACGCGACGATGCCCAGCGAGTACGTGTCGGTCGCGGGGGAGGCAGGGTGACCCGATGCCTGCTCCGGCGACAGGTACTGCACCGTGCCCATGACCTGCCCGGTCGCCGTGAGCGGTACCTGGTCGGCGATGCGGGCGATACCGAAGTCGGTGATCTTCACGCGGCCGTCCGGCGTGATGAGGAGGTTCCCGGGCTTGATGTCGCGGTGCACGAGACCCGCCGCGTGCGCGGCTTGGAGGGCCGAAGCGGTCTGCGCGACGATGTCGAGCGTCTTGTCGGCACTCAGCGCGCCGTCCCGCTCGAGGATCGTCGAGAGGGCTTCACCCGGAACGAGCTCCATGACGAGGTAGGCGCTGCCGTTCTCCTCGCCGTAGTCGAACACGCTGGCGATGCCCTCGTGGTTGACGAGCGCGGCGTGACGCGCCTCCGCGCGGAACCGCTCGAGGAACCCGGGATCCCCCATGTATTCGTCCTTGAGGATCTTGATGGCGACGGTGCGTCCGATGACGTGATCCGTCGCCTCCCACACCTCGCCCATGCCGCCGATCGCAATCCGCGACTGCAGCTCGTAGCGACCACCGAACGACACACCCTGCGTCGGCCTCATCTGCCCAGCACCGCCTCTATGACCTTCTTCGCAATCGGAGCGGCGATGGTGTCCCCGCTTCCTGATTGACCCTGTCCGCCGCCGTTCTCGACGACGACCGCTACCGCGACCGCGGGGTCGTCCGCGGGGGCGAACCCCGTGAACCACAGCGTGTGCGGCCTGTTTCCGTTCTCCGCCGTTCCGGTCTTACCGGCCACGTCGACCCCGTCTATTCTTGCACCCTGCGCCGCGCCGTTTGAGACGCTGGCGACCATGGCGGAGGTCACCTCGTCCGCCACGTCCGGCTCCATGGCGCGACCGAACTCGGTGCTGTCGAACGACCGGATCACCGAGAGGTCGTTGCCGATGACGGCGTCGACCATCTGCGGGTTCATCACGACGCCGTCGTTGGCGATGCCGGCCGAGACCATGGCGATCTGCAGGGGCGTCGCGGTCACCTGTCCCTGACCGAATCCGGTGAGGGCGGTCTGCGCGTCGTCGAGTCCCTGGGGGTAGCTCGAGGGCGTCGAGGTGAGCGGGATGTCGAAGCTGCGGTTGAACCCGAACTTCTCCGCCATCTCCCTGATCGTGTCGTCGCCGAGTTCGACGGCGAGCTCGGCCATGGGGATGTTGCAGCTGAGACGGATCGCCTCGGCGATCGTGACCGTCGCACCGGAGCCGCAGGTGCCGCCCCATGCGTTGGAGACACGACTGTTCGACCCCGGCAGCGTGTACGAGGCGGGGTTGGGGAGGGTCGACTCCGGCGTCCACTCGCCACTGGCGTAGGCGGCCGCCGCCACGACGATCTTGAACGTCGAGCCCGGGGGATTGAGGTCACCGGCGATCGCGCGGTTCGACAGCGGCTTGCCGGGGTCGGCCACGAGCTGGTCGTAGGTGGCGTTGGCGGCGTTCGCGTCGTGGGTCGCCATGCTGTTGGTGTCGAAGCCGGGAGTGGACGCCAGCGCGAGGATGCGCCCGGTCTTCGGGTCCATCGCCACGACGGCGCCCTGCAGGCCGTCCAGGGCCTCGGTGGCGGCGCGCTGCGCTGCCGTGTTCAACGAGAGCTCGACGCTGAATCCGCGCTGAGGCTGGCCGGAGAGGATGCGCTCGATCTCCGCGAAGAAGGCGTTCGAGCCGGTGCCGGAGAGGTCGGCGTTCATCGCCTCCTCGATGCCGGTGGCCGAGCCCAGAGCGGGGTTGAAGTAGCCGGTGACGGGCTCCCACATCTCGGCGTCGGTGTACACGCGCTGGAATCGGTACTGGTCGTCGCTGGGGACCGAGTTGGCGATCGCGGTGCCGTCGACGATGATCGCGCCGCGCTGGATCTCGTAGCTGTCCAGCCGGGTGCGCTTGTTATGCGGGTTCTGCGACAGGCCGTCCGTCTCGACGACCTGGATCCAGCTCGTCGCGGCGAACAGCGCGATGAACATGAACAGCATAACGATGCTGAGTCTGCGGAGCTCTTTGGTCATGTCAGCCGATCACCACCCGGGGCTGACGGCGGACGCCGTCGGAGATGCGGAGGAGGAGCGCCACGATGAGCCAGTTCGCGACGAGCGACGAGCCGCCCGCGGCCAGGAACGGGGTGGTCAGGCCGGTCAGCGGGATGACCCGCGTGACACCGCCGACCATGATGAACACCTGCAGCGCGATGGTGAACGACAGGCCCGTGGCGAGCAGCTTGCCGAAGTCGTCCTGACCGGCGAGCCCGATGCGCACGCCGCGGCTGACGAACACCATGTAGAGGCAGAGGATCGCGAAGAGCCCGATGAGGCCGAGCTCCTCGCCCAGGCTCGTGATGATGTAGTCGCTGTGCGCGAGCGGCGTGATCTCCGGGCGACCCTGCCCCCAGCCGGTGCCGATGAGGCCGCCGCGGGCGAGACCGAACAGCCCCTGCATGGGCTGGTAGCCGGCGACGTCGGGGTCGACCTTGGAGGAGTCGAACAGGAAGAGCCAGTTGATGAAACGACCCTGCACGTAGCTGAGGATCTGGGACGCGACGGCGACGCCCGCGACCACGAGGCCGAGACCGATGAGCACCCAGCTCGTCTTGCCGGTGGCGACGTAGAGCATGGCCACGAACATGCCGAAGATGAGCGTTCCGGTGCCGAGGTCGCGCTGGACGACGATGATGCCGAGGGAGACGAGCCAGACGACGAGCACGGGTCCGAGCTCGCGCATGCGCGGCCAGGTGATCCCGAGCACGCGCTTGCCCACCGACGTCAGGCTCTCCCGCGTCCGCACGAGGTAGCCGGCGAAGAAGATCGCCAGGCAGATCTTGGCGAGCTCTCCGGGCTGGAAGGCGAACATGCCGCCGAGCGAGACCCACACCTGCGCGTTCGCATCGGGGATCCGCAGGCCGGGGACGAACGGCAGGAGCAGCAGGAGGATTCCGGCGAGGCCGAAGATGTAGGTGTACCGGAACAGGATCCGGTAGTTGCGCAGCAGGATGACCACCGTGATCGCTCCGGCGAGGGAGATTGCGGTCCAGGCGAGCTGTTTGGTGGAGTAGGCGTTCCACCCGGTGTTCGCGAAGGCGATGTCGATCCGGTAGATCATCGCGACGCCGAGTCCGGTGAGCAGCGTCGCGATCGGGACGACGAAGGGATCGGCGTCGGCTGCCACGAAGCGCAGCACGATGTGCAGGGCGAAGGCCAGGGCCGCCAGCCCGCCGCCGATCGCCAGGATCATCGGGTCGATGGTGCCGAGAGCGCCGAGCTGGACGAGGGTGAGGGCGGCGCCGCTGATCGCACAGGCGAAGAGGAGCAGCCAGAACTCGCGGTTGCGCTGCGTCTGCGGCATGCGCAGGCGGCGCAGAGCCTTGATGACCGTGGTGTCGGCCTGGACGTCGGTGCTCACCCCGCACCTCCCGAGGGCGTCGCGCTCGGGGAGGGGAGCGGCGTGGGCAACGGGGTCTGCTCGATGATGTTCGCCTCGGCGCCCGTGCGGAGACGGTCCACGATGGCCATGGCGTCCGAGAGCGAGCGCGCGCTGATGGTGCGCTCGACCGAGGCCCGCTGGTACGGGGGCAGGTCGGCGAGGAGGATCTCGGTGTCCTCGACCGGTGTCGACAGCGTGATCGGACCGATGTTCTGCTGCACACCCTGGAAGATCACGACGCTGTCCTCATCCGCGCCGATGAAGTAGCGCGTCTGCGTCCAGCTGTAGGCGGCGAACGCGGCGAAGCCCAGCATGGCCAGCACCACGAGCGTTCCGGCGATCCAGCCCAGCCGGCGGCGCTTGGCGCGACGGCGGTCCTCCTCGATCAGCTCCTCGAGGTACTCGGGTGCCGGCTCGAAGTGGCTCGGTTCGTTCGCAGCCTGGCGGACCGGGTGCAGCCAGTTGCTCCGCGGGGCCCGCACCGGCGGCACGTAGACACCCGACGGGTTCGACGCCGCGCCGACGATCGTGGCGGTGCCGGAATGGACGGGGTGCTGTCCGCCCACATCGACGATCACGATTGTGACGTTGTCGGGGGCCCCGCCGTCGAGGGCCTGCTTGAGGAGGTTGTCGGCCGTGCGCCCCGGCGCGAGCCCGAGCTGCATGGCCTTGAGGATGCGGGCCTCGTCCACCACTCCCGAGAGACCGTCGGAGCACAGCAGCCAGCGGTCGCCGGGCTGCGCGTGCATGACGAACATGTCGAGCTCGGGGTCGGCGTCCATGTCGCTGAGCACCCGCATGAGGACGGAGCGCCGCGGGTGGTACCTGGCCTCTTCCGGGGTGATGCGGCCGGAGTCGACGAGGCGCTGCACGAAGGTGTGGTCGGCGGTGATCTGCGTCAGCGCATCGTCGCGGTAGAGATAGATGCGGGAGTCGCCGATGTGGCCGATGACGGCGTACTCGTCGACCATGATGATGGCGCTGAGCGTGGTGCCGAGTCCGGCGAGCTCCGGGCGGTCCTTTGCCGCGCGGATGAGGTCTCCCGCGGCGGTCGTGGCCGCGGCCTGCAGGGCGGCCTGCGCGTCCTCCGTGGAGGAGTACGGCTGGTCCAGCGGCTCCATGCGCTGGATGGCGATGCTGGAGGCGACGTCGCCGCCCGCGTGTCCGCCCATGCCGTCGGCGACGACGAACAGGTTCGCCCCGGAGTACCCGGAGTCCTGGTTGTTGGAGCGGACCTTCCCGGTGTGGGAGATCGCGGCGCTCGAGCCTTCGAAGACCATGCCGGCGTCAGGCCCTCAACTCGAACGTCGTCGCGCCGACCTTGACCGGGGTGCCGAGGCTCAGGGAGACCGGACCGCCCGTCACCCGCTGGCCGGCGACGAACGTGCCGTTCGTCGAGTCGAGGTCCTGGATCGCCCAGGTGTCACCGCGGAGCAGGAGTCGGGCGTGGTGACTGGAGGTGTAGTCGTCCCGGATCACGAGGGCGGATTCGCTGGAGCGGCCGATCGTCATCGCGTCGGAGCCGAGGGGGAGCTCGAGACCCGCCTTCGGTCCGGAGGTGATCACCAGGCGCTTCGCCGTCGCCACGGTCGCGGGACCGGTCGACGGTCGCGCCGACGAGGGACGGGGCGGGGCGGCCGGGGCCGCGGCAGGAGCGGCGGCGGGTGCTCCCGCGGTCGCCTCGGCGGGGAGCTTGCGGGCGCGCACTCCGAACAGGTCGGCGCGCAGGGAGTAGACGACCCCGAACACGAAGAACCACATCAGCACGAGGAAGCCGACGCGGAGCAGGAGCAGGACCAGTTCGCTCATCCGAGGGCTCCGAACACGCGGGTCGCGTCGTCGTCCGGTCGGGACGACCGCGACGGGGTGGCGACGGGGACGATGCGGAACACGAGATCGGTGCGACCGATCGTGATCGTGGTGTCGGAGGGGAGGGCGGCTTCGCGGAGCTTCTGCCCGTCCACCTTCGTGCCGTTCGTGGACCCCATGTCGCGGAGCATGGCGCGCTCGCCGTCCCAGAGGATCTCGGCGTGACGACGGCTCGAGCCCGCGTCGGCGATGGTGATGTCGGCATCGGAGCCGCGGCCGATCACCGTGCGGGCACGGGTGAGGGTGTGCCGGCGCCCGTCGACGTCGACCACGGCCTGCCAGCTCACGCGTCCCTCGACGGTGCCCGAGGTGACGCGGACGGTGCCGGTGGCGACCTTGTCGTCCGCTTCGAGCGTGATGGACAGAGGGCCGGCGAAGCTGTACCCCTGCGACTTCGCGTGCTTCGTGAGGAGGGCGTGCAGCTCGTCCGTCAGCGCGCCGCCGAGCCCGCGCATGCGCTCCGCGTCGTCGGGGCTGAGGCGCACGACGTAGTTGTTGGGCGTGATGATGCGGTCGCGGCTCACCACGGCCGCAGTGGTATCCGCCTCGCGTCGCAGCGCCGAAGCGATCTCCACGGGCTGGATGCCGCTGCGGAAGGTCTTCGCGAACGCGCTGTTCACTGCGCGCTCGAGACCCTTCTCAAAGCTGTCAAGTAGTCCCACTGGGCTCCTCTGGCATGCCGACCGGTAGGGACATCGTAGCCAGGTGACCTGGGGGAACGCCGCCGACGCCCCTGCCGGGGTGTGCATCGCGGTCGAAAACGCGTGATATCCTCGGAAAGTTGAGTTCTTCGGAACGAGACGCTCGCGCGAGTGGCGGAATGGTAGACGCGCTGGCTTCAGGTGCCAGTGTCCTTATGGACGTGGGGGTTCAAGTCCCCCCTCGCGCACAGCGAGACATTCATGAAAGAGTCGGTCAGAGTCTGACCGGCTCTTTCTGTTTCCCCGCGAACACCCACGAACGGTCTCCCGCATGAGCCCCTGGATGCACACCGTCGGACTGATCGTCGTCCGCATCGTCTTCCCCGGGGCCCTGGCGCTGACGGCGTTGCTGCTCCTCTGGTACGGCTTCGGCATGCTGGACGAGACGCCCGGGTTCGCGTGGGTGATGATCGCGACGGGGGGAGCGGGGTTCCTTCTCTCCCTCCTCCTTCTCTGGCGACTCAACAATGCCCGCGGTCGCGAGGACTTCCGGTGGTACGTCGTGCCGGAGGACGACGCGGAGGGCGCCGTCCCGCCGGAGCCGATCTCGGCCGAGGAGAGGGAGCGCCTCACCCGTGAGCTGGACGAGGTGAACCGCCGGTGGCGGGAGGCGCTGGAGGCCGGTTTCCTCTCCGGCGGCTCGCTCGCCGCCCACGAGATCCGTGCGGAACTCGAGGAACGCGCGACGGCTCTGCGCCGTCGACTCGAGTCGCCTTCCTCTCCCGGTCAGTGACCAAAGTCCTCATCCTTTAGCGACGAAAGGTGGCCTGGAGTTCCGTCAAGCGCCGCCCTACTCTCAGCCGTATCCCAGTTCGGAGGGGTGGGTGGACTGGGCACGGAACAGGGGAGTGTTCATGCAGTTCTCTCTGCACACGAATTCCGAGCGCGAAGAGAAGAAGGACCGGAGAACGCGACGGCGGCTGCTGTCGCCGCGACGCCCGTGGGCGGTGGCGACCATGCTCGCCCTCGTGCTGGGATCCCTCGTCGCGCCCGTGCTCCCGGCGACGGCGGCCCCGGGCGACCCGGCGCAGCTGTACCTCGGCGTCTCCTACGAGGGTCCGATCGTCGGTACGGACAAGGACCTGACGGCACCGACGGAGTGCCCGGCGAACTCGGTACTCACCGGCGTCCGGACGGAGAACAGGACCGCGGAGGCACCGTCCGGAGCGAACGCCATCCTCACTCGATTCGCGCTGCAGTGTTCGACCATCACGGTGAGCAACACGGGCGTCGTGACGGGAACGGTGAACCCCACCTGGATCGATGGGCCGGTCTACGATCAGAGCCGCGGGAATGTGTCCACCGCGACGTGTCCGGCGAACACCTTCGCGCATCGCATCACCGGCACGACCTTCGTCGGCCAGGGCGTTCGATGGCCATCCTCCGTGCAGATCACGTGCCGCCCGATGACCTTCACGGCCGCGGGGGAGCTGCGGATCAACCTCGCGGCGACCCCCACCGTCCTCACCGCGGGTGAGAACTTCAACACCAACGGCGGTCTCGATACGCCGACTCCTCGCTGTGGTCCGGGGGACACGACCGGGACGAGCGACATCGTCGTGCGCGGTTACCGCGCGCAGAGCGGTGGCGAGGGCATCGACGGCTTCAACCCCTCCTGTACGACGATTCCCGACGACTTCGGCGATGCGCCGGCCAGTTACGGCTCGGTCTCCCATGAGCTGAATGCGGCGACGTATCTGGGGTGGTCGGCCGATGCCGAGACGGCGATGCAGTACAGCGCGAACGCGACGGGCGACAACGTGGTCGGCGGCACGGCCCCGAACCAGACCATCAACGACGAGACGGGGGTGGCGTCGTTCGGGCCGATCATGGCCAGCGTGACGAACACCTATTCGGTGTCGGTGTTGGCGTCGAACAAGGTGCCGGGGGTGCCGGCGACCCTGGTCGGCTGGATCGACTTCAATCGCAACGGCGTGTTCGATGCGAACGAGGGTGCCACCGCGACGGTCCCGGCGGGCACGGCGGACGGCTCGTCGGTGACGCTGAACTGGTCCGGCATCGCCTCGCAGACGGTGGGCGGGCAGACGTTCGCCCGATTCCGCATCCAGAGCGGGACAGGGTTGACCGCGGCGACCCCGACGGGGACGGGCGGTCCGGGTGAGGTGGAGGACTACGCCGTCACGATCACGGCTCCGGCGCCCTCTCTGGCGTTGACGAAGACGGTCACGCCGACCACCGCCAGCGCGGCGGGGGACACGGTGACCTATTCGTTCGCGGTCTCGAACACCGGCAACGTCGCCGTCTCGGGGCTCGGCATCCGCGAGTCCGCGTTCAGCGGCACGGGGACGCTCGGGGCGGTGAACTGTGCGGCGACGACGCTCGCCGTGGGGCAGAACACGACCTGTACGGCGGCGTACACGTTGACGCAGGCGGACATCGACGCGGGGACGGTGACGAACACCGCGCTCGCGACCGGAACCTCCGAGGCCAACACCGGCGTGGAGAGCAACCCGAGCACCGCGACGGTCACCACGACCCGCACCCCGGCGCTCACGGTCGTGAAGTCGGCGACCCCGTCCGGACCGGACGACTTCACGGTCGGACAGGTGATCGACTACTCGTTCATCGTCACCAACACGGGCAACGTGACCGTCTCGAGCATCGCGGTGAACGAGACGGCGTTCACGGGTTCCGGCTCCCTGTCGACGATCGAGTGCCCGGTCGCCCCCTCGCCCCGGGTGCGCAGACGACTTGTCGTGCGAGCTACACCCTGACGCAGACGGACGTGGACGGGGGATCGGTCAGCAACACGGCGACCGCCACCGGTGTGCCGCCCGGGTCGCTGACGCCTCCGGTGTCTCCGCCCTCGACCGTGCGCGTGCCGGTGGACCCGGCTCCGGCGATCTCGCTGGAGAAGAGCTCCGAGACGACCGCGATCACCGGCGCCGGGCAGACGATCGACTACTCCTTCCTCGTCACCAACACCGGGAACGTCACCCTGACGAACGTCGGCATCGACGAGGAGTCCTTCTCCGGCACCGGAGCCCTCGACGTGACCTGCCCCGCCGGCGCCGCCTCCCTCGTGCCGGGGGCCGAGGTCACCTGCACCGCGAGCTACACCGTGACGGCCGCGGACTACAACACCTCGGCGCTCACGAACACGGCCACCGCGACGGGCACGCCGCCGACCGGTACGGCACCGGTGTCCTCGCCGTCCACGGTCGAGATCCCCGTCACCTCCGCCCCGGCGCTCACGGTGGCGAAGACGGCGGACCGCACGGAGATCACCGCGGCCGGACAGACGATCACCTACTCGTTCCTCATCACGAACACGGGGAACGTGACGATCGCCGACGTCGGCGTGACGGAGACGTCGTTCACCGGAACGGGAACCGCCCCCGTCGTCACCTGCCCCGCGGCCGCCGCCTCCCTGGCCCCGGGCGCGCAGGTGACGTGCACCGCACCCTACGTGGTGACCCAGGCCGACATCGACGCGGGCGGGGTGACCAACACCGCGACCGTGACCGGGGAGCCGCCCACGGGCGAACCACCGGTGTCACCGCCCTCGACCGTGGTGGTCCCCGCGGACGAGACGCCCGCGATCACCCTCGTCAAGACGGCCGATCCGACGTCGATCACCGCCGCCGGGGCGACCGTCGACTACGCCTTCCTCGTGACGAACACGGGCAACGTGACCCTCACCGACATCACCGTGACCGAGACCGCGTTCTCCGGCACGGGCACGGCGCCGGAGATCACCTGCCCGGCCGCCGCGGCGACACTCGCTCCGGGCGCCCAGGTGACCTGCACCGCGTCCTATGAGGCGACGCAGGCGGATGTCGACGCGGGTCAGGTGACCAACACCGCCACCGCGACGGGCACGCCGCCGCGCGACCTCGAGCCGCCGGTGTCCGCACCCTCCACGGCGATCGTCACGGTGCCCGGCGCGCCCGCCCTCACGGTCGCGAAGACGGCCGACCGGACGGAGATCACCGCCGCGGGGGACGTCATCACCTACTCGTTCCTCGTGACGAACACGGGCAACGTGACCATCGCGGACGTGACCGTGGACGAGGTGTCGTTCTCGGGTACCGGTGCGACTCCCGTCGTCACCTGCCCCGCAGCGGCCGCGTCCCTCGAACCCGGAGCTCAGGTGACGTGCACCGCGACCTACGAGGTGACGCAGGCCGACATCGATGCAGGCGGCGTGACGAACACCGCCACCGTGACGGGCGACCCGCCCGGAACCCTCGAGCCGCCGGTGTCGCCGCCGTCGGAGGTCGAGGTGCCGTCGATCGAGACGCCGGGCATCACCGTCGTGAAGTCGGCCGACCCCTCCACCGCTGCCGGCTACACGGTGGGGACGGAGATCACCTACACGTTCGTCGTGACGAACACGGGCAACGTGACCCTCACCGACGTGACGGTGGACGAGACGGCGTTCACGGGCTCGGGAGAGGTGTCGGCGATCTCGTGTCCGGCGGGGGCCGCATCGCTCGCACCGGGGGCGCAGGTCGAGTGCACCGCCACGTACACGCTGACGCAGGCCGACATCGACGCCGGGCAGTTGTCGAACACGGCGACGGCGACGGGCACACCGCCGTCGGGGACGCCACCGGTGTCGCCGCCGACGACGGTGGAGATCCCCGGTGACCCGGCCCCGGCGCTGACCGTGGCGAAGACCGCTGACCGGACGGAGATCACGGCAGCGGGACAGACGATCACCTACTCGTTCCTGGTGACGAACACCGGGAATGTCACGGTGCGCGACGTCACGGTGGAGGAGGGCACCTTCACCGGTACGGGTCCTGCTCCGGTCGTGACCTGTCCTGCGGGTGCCGCCACGATGATTCCCGGTGCGCAGGTGACCTGTACGGCGGAGTACGTCGTCACGCAGGCGGACATCGACGCCGGTGGAGTCACCAACACCGCGACCGTGACGGGCACGCCGCCGTCCGGGGAGCCGCCGGTGTCGCCGCCTTCCGAGGTCGAGGTGCCGTCGGAGCCGTCGCCGGGCCTGTCGGTGTCGAAGACGGCGGACCGGACCGAGATCACGGCCGCCGGCCAGACGATCACCTATTCCTTCCTCGTCGCGAACACCGGCAACGTCACTCTGACGGACGTCGAGGTGACGGAGGCCTCGTTCACCGGCAGCGGGACCCCGCCGGTCATCGAGTGCCCGGCCGCGGTGGCGTCGCTCGCTCCCGGGGACGAGGTGACCTGCACGGCGGAGTACGTCGTCACGCAAGCCGACGTGGATGCGGGTGGTGTGACGAACACCGCGACCACGACCGGTACTCCCCCGTCGGGGGAGCCGCCGGTGTCGCCGCCTTCCGAGGTCGAGGTGCCGTCGGAGCCGTCGCCGGGCCTGTCGGTCGTGAAGTCGTCCGACCGGTCGACGATCACCGCAGCGGGTCAGACGATCACGTACTCGTTCCTCGTCACCAACACGGGTAACGTGACGATCGCCGACGTGACGGTCGAGGAGACGGGCTTCACCGGCACCGGCACGGCTCCGGTCGTGACGTGCCCGGCGGGGGCCGCGTCGCTCGCGCCGGGTGCTCAGGTCACCTGCACCGCGCCGTACGTGGTCACGCAGGCCGACCTCGACGGCGGCGGGGTGACGAACACCGCGACCGTGACCGGCACGCCGCCCTCGGGCGAACCCCCCGTGTCACCACCCTCGACCGTGCTGGTCCCCGGCGACCCGGCACCCGCGCTGACCGTGGCGAAGACGGCCGACCGCACCGAGATCACCGCGGCGGGCCAGACGATCACGTACTCCTTCCTCCTCACCAACACGGGCAACGTCACGCTGACGGACGTGGGTGTGGACGAGGTCTCCTTCACCGGCACCGGCACGGCTCCGGTGGTGACCTGTCCCGCGGGAGCGGAGTCGCTCGCTCCGGGAGCGGAGGTGACGTGTACCGCGCCGTACGTCGTGACCCAGGCCGACGTCGATGCGGGTGGCGTCACGAACACCGCCACCGGCACGGGGACACCGCCGTCGGGGCAGCCACCCGTCTCGCCGCCGTCGACGGTCGAGGTGCCCTCGGAGGGGTTGCCGGCCCTCACGGTCGCGAAGACCGCGGACCTCACGCGCATCAGCGCCGCAGGGCAGACGATCACGTACTCGTTCCTCATCACCAACACGGGCAACGTCACGATGACGGACGTCGGCGTGGACGAGGTGTCGTTCTCAGGGACGGGAACCGCGCCGGTCATCACGTGTCCGGCCGCGGCCGCCTCGCTGGCCCCCGGTGCGACCGTGACCTGCACGGCGCCGTACGTGGTCACCCAGGCGGATGTCGATGCAGGGCAGCTCACGAACACGGCCGTCGCGACGGGAGAGCCGCCGACGGCTCCGCCGACCAGCGAGCCGCCGCTCACGCCTCCGTCGACGGTGGAACTGCCCGGTGACCGGAACCCGGCGATCGCCGTGGTGAAGTCGGCCAGCCCTGACACGGCAGCGGCCTACGTCGTGGGCCAGGACATCACCTACTCCTTCGTGGTGACCAACACCGGCAATGTCACGCTGACGGACGTCACGATCACCGAGGGCGACTTCTCCGGGACGGGTCCGCTGTCGGCGATCGACTGCCCGCCCGGGACCGCGTCGATGGCCCCCGGTGCCCAGCTCATCTGCACGGCGACGTATGTGCTAACGCAGGAGGACATCGACGCCGGCCAGGTGACGAACTCCGCGACCGCCACCGGTGTGCCGCCCGGGGACCTGCAGCCCCCGGTGTCGCCGCCGTCCGAGGCGCGCGTCCCCGCGCTGTCGACTCCGGGCCTCAGCATCGTGAAGTCGGCGACCCCGGCCGTGATGACGACCGTGGGGGAGACTCTGGAGTACTCCTTCGTCGTGACCAACACGGGAAATGTCACCCTGGCGGACGTGGCGGTGGACGACACGGACTTCTCCGGTGAGGGCGAGCTGTCGGCGATCACCTGCCCGGACGACGCCGCCCGCATCATTCCGGGCCAAACGGTGACCTGCGCGGCGACCTACACGACCACACAAGCGGACGTGGACTCCGGACGGCTGACCAACACCGCGACGGCCACCGGCACGCCGCCCTCGGGTGAACCGCCGGTGTCACCGCCCTCGACCGTGGAGGTGCCGTTCGACGGGACCAACTCCCTCGCGATCGAGAAGCGGGCGACGACCGTCGACGTGAACGCCAACCGGCTCATCGACCTCGGCGACCGGGTGGAGTGGACGATCATCGTCACCAACACCGGGGCGCAGACGGTCTCCGACATCGTCGTGTCGGATCCCACGGCCGGTGCGGTCACCTGCCCGGCGACGAGCCTCGCCTCCGGGGAGCAGATGACGTGCACGGTGCCTCCGCACACGATCGACGCCGCGGACGTGCGTCGCGGTGAGGTGCGCAACGTCGCGACCGTGACCGGCAACACGCCGGCAGGGCCGATCGATCCGCCGACCTCGCAGACGGTCACCCGCGTGGTGCCGACGCCGCCGACCGGACTCGCGGTCACGGGTGGCACGCTCGCCGCCGGCGGCCTGCTGCTGGGCGGGGTGATGGTCCTCGCCGGACTGGGCCTGGGCCTCACGCGGATGCGACGGCGAGAGGAAGAGCAGGAACAGCGCTGACCGAGAGGCGGCCCGTGGCGGGTGATCGCCCGCCACGGGCCGCTCCTGGTCGAAGGAGGAGCCCATGATGTCCACACGCCGCCGCAGCATCGCCCGCCTCGCGGCCCCGATCCTGATTCTCGGATTCCTTCTCAGCGGCTGCACGCCCGCCGCGGAGGATCCGGCCCCGACGCGCACGGCCGCGGAAGGGGCGCCGCAGATCCCCGGTGAAGACGAGGGGGTCGTCGGAGCGACGAGCGTGCCGGAGGATGTGCCGGACGCTCCGGAGGTGCGCGCCGGCACCCAGATCACGACCTGCACCACGGAGGATGACGGCGGTACGGCGGAGGGCGTGGTCGGCAATCCGACCGACGAGGATGCCGCCTACGTGGTGACCGTGTTCTTCACCACCGATGCGGCCACGGTCGTCGGGTCCGGTCAGGTGACGGTGGAGGTCCCCGCCGGCGAGGAGGCCGACTGGTCCCTCACCGCGGACTTCGTGCCGCCGAGCGACCTCCGCTGCGCGCTGCGCGGAGCGGGCGCGGCATCCTGACCCGCTGAGGCGGCTCAGCTGAAGAGGATGAGGACGTAGACGGCGAAGGTCACCAGGTGCGCGGCGCCGTGCATCGCCGTGACCCGCTTCGCCGCGAACGTCGTCACCGACAGCAGCAGCGTCACGGCGAGCATGAGGAGGTTCGCCGGCGACTCGGCGAGCACCACCTCCTGCCCGGTGAGCATGCCGATCAGGAGGACAGCGGGGATGGTGAGGCCGACCGTCGACACGAGCGCGCCATGGCAGAGGTTGTTCACGCGCTGCGCCTCGCCGTTCAGGGCCGCGCGGATCGAGGTGATCGACTCGGGGAGGAACACGATGCCCGCGATCAGCAGTCCCGCCAGGGCGACCGGAGCGCCGAGCCGGCCGAGACCGTCGTCGAGCAGGGCCGCCATGTCGTGCGAGAGCAGCACGATCGGGACGACCGTGACGACGAGGAGCACGAGGCGGGTCAGCACCTCGACGCGGTGGGCCGCGAGCACCTCGCGGATGGGGGTCCGCGGCGCCGCCGCGCCCTCGGAAGCGCGGGCCCCCGACCGCAGTCGCTCGTCCACCTCGGTGAAGTCGTCGGCCTGCGCACCCATCTGCCGGAACAGGAAGAACGCGTAGAGAGCGAGGGTGAGCAGGATGATCGGGATCTCCTGCCCGATCGTGTACGCACCGTTGTCGCCGATGAGACCGGGGAGGCCGAACGCCAGAGCGACGAGGACCACGAGCATCGACAGGTACGCGGATGTGCCGGTGCGGTTGTGCGCCATCCCCCGATGGCGGAGGCCACCGAGGAGGAGGGCCAGGCCGATGACGAGGTTGAGGATGATCATCGACACGGCCATGACCGAGTCCCGCGCGATCGTGGCGTGCTCGCCCGGCCCGAGCATGACGGCCGAGATGAGGATCACCTCGATGAGCACGATCGACAGCGTCAGCACCAGGGAGCCGTAGGGATCGCCCAGCCGGTGGGCGAGGGCCTCCGCCTGCTTCACGACGCCGAACGCGCACACGAGGATGACGGCGACGATCACGAGGAGGGCGACGACGAGGAGGGGTCCGGGCACGGGCGGCGCGAGCAGCGGGTGCAGGGCCAGCAGGGCGGCGAACGCGGCCCACCCCAGCGCCACGCGCAGCACGTCGGTGCGGGTGATGAACGACCGGATCATGACGGACTCCTTCATGAGTCAGTCGTCGTGTGCGGGTACTGCTCCCTCGTCCGCTGCTCCGGGTGCCGGAGACACCTCCAGGATACCCGCGCTCCCGGAACAGCGGCTGAGCAGAGCCGGACTCAGCCTTGCGGTGCGTCGTTCCAGGACCAGATGTCGTCGCCTCGCAGCACGGCGTCGGCCCCGCCGTCGCAGTAGATCGTCTGTCCCGCCATGTGGGTGTTGGCCGGGCTGGTCAGCCAGACGAGCAGCTCGGCGATGGAGGACGCCGGCTGGTGGTAGTTCAGCGGCATCGGCACGGCGGCGTCCACCATGGCCAGGCCCTCGGGCGAGTCGAGCAGGCCAGCCGTCATCGCCGTGGTGACGGTTCCGGGGGCGACGGCGTTCAGCGGGATGCCCGCTCCCGCCCACGCCGGGGTGACGCTCTCGCGACGGACCCAGCGCGAGAGGGCGCGCTTGCTGGACGAGTAGTTGAGGAACCCGGCCTCGGGCGTCGCGGCCAGGCGGTCGCCGATCTCGATCGCGCGCGCCTCGTCGCCGGCGAGGGCGGCGTCGACGAGCTCGGGCGACACCGGCTGCAGCGAGGCCATCGACGACACCACGGCGGCGCGGGGTGCGTCGGCCAGACTCAGCGTGGGCTGGAGCGCGGTCAGGAACTCGGTCACGCCGAAGAAGTTGATGGACATCGTCTTCGAGATCGGAGCCGAGATGCCGGCGCAGGCGATGACGGCGTCGATCCCGTCGTCGGCCGCCTCGACCACGGCGCTCGCCGCGGCCAGACGCCCCTCGTGGGTGGAAAGATCTCCGTCGACCTCGACGCCGGCGAGGTCGACGCCGATGACGGTGTGGCCCTGGGAGCGGAGCAGCTCGGCGGTGGCGGCGCCGATCCCGGATGCGGATCCGGTGACGACATAGGTGCGGGTCATGGGGTTTCCTCCTTGATGGACACGACCGGCGGCGTGCCGGACAGTGCGGTGACGAAGCGGCCGAGCTGGCGGCGGAATCCGTCGATCTCGTCCGGTGACCAGCCTGCGAGCGCATCGTCGACCATGCGATGGCCTGCCTCGACCAGGCGCGCATAGGCCGTCCGGCCTGCGTCCGTGAGGCGCACCTCGACCGTGCGTCCCGAGCGCACGGGGTCGACGACGCCCTGCGTCGCCATGCGGGCGACGAGCTTCGACGTGGTCGGCCGCGACAGTGTCGCGTGCGCGGCCAGGTCGCCGAAGCCCATCGCACCCCCGTTCATCCCGAGCAGGTAGAGCGCGCGGATGGCGGACGGATCGAGGGCGACGTCGACGGCTTCCGCGACCTGACGTTGCAGGTCGCTCTCACTCCATTCCGACACCACGCGGACGAGTGCCAGGTGGATGCCGGCGACGTCCTCGCCGGTGGTCATGTGTCCATGGTACGCCTCAAAGTTGCCTCAGGCAACAGTAGTGACGTATCCCGCGCTCGCCGTGTCCTCCGCGAGCGTGAAGAAGTGCCGACCGCCCGCGCGCCGCGCGCGTCGCCACCGTCGCTGCTGCCCGTCGGCGTAGTCGAGCACGATCCACGCGGGCGGGGGCGTGCCCTGCGGGCCGAGCACGAACGAGCACGCCCCGAGGCCGGGGGAGGCGAGCTCGGCGACGAAGCGATCGCCACCGGGGGCGAACGGTGCCGTGTCATGGAGCTCCGCCGGCTGTAGCCGCAGCACGGCGTCGGCCGGTTCCTGGGTCTCCGCGCGGAGCCGGCGCCTCATGCGGCACCGCCCTGGCGTGCCGCCCACTCCCGGGTGTCCCGAAGGCCGTGCGCATCGAGGTAGGCGCGGATCACGTCCGCGGTCAGGCGGATCTGCGCCTCCGTGCCCATCGCCGCCTGCATGACGCCGATCGCGGGCGCCGGCTTGCCGTCCACCCGCTCGAGCGCCTCCCAGACGATGTCCTCGCGGCCGCCGCGGCCGAGGGCGTGCGGCATCGAGGTGAACCCCGTCCTGCGCTGCTCGGTGGGTCGTGTCTCTGGCATGAGTGTTCCTCTCTCGGGGCGTATGGGCAGGCTCGCGCCGAGGGACGGGGGTCCCTCGCGAGACGCACGTCGGACGGCGGGGTGGTCTCCCCGGGGTCGGTGCGCGTGGTGCGGTGGCGCGCTCCGCCGGCGGCCCGGTGAGGGGCGTGCGGAGCGGTCGGCCTGGCCGGTTGCTGTCCTTCGACGGTACCACGTTATTTTGAGTCATTCAAAAGAAGTGGCTGGGTCATCCGCTCGTCGAGTGGGGTCCTGAGCGATTCCCGGGCGCGTTTTTCTCCCGTTCAGCGGGAAATTTGACTTCCCTGTGCTTCCGGGTATGGTCGGGGGTTACGCCAGCCAGTCACAAAGGGGAAGCGCCATGTCAGGAAAGTCCACACCGGGTCGCGCAGGAAAGAAGGCGCCGCAGCTCTCGCTCAAGGAGAAGCGGGCGGCGAAGCGCGCGAAGAACGCCCCGGACGAGTTCCTCAAGCCTCGCAAGGGCGCGAAGAGCTGAGGGCTCCGGCCCGGTGGGCGTGGCGGTCCTCCGCTGCGCCCACCGGGGATACCGGGGCGACGGCGAGCTGTCAACGGGCCTTGTCCTCAGCGCGGATCCGACGCACTCTGGAGTCTCCGCTACGAGAGGAGCGCGTCATGTCGAATCCGGAAGCCTTCATGTACCCGGACGAGCCGTTGCTGTCGGAGGAGGCTCTGCGGCTCGCGGAGGAGGACGCCGCCGCCGAGTCCAAGGAGGAACCGTCCCGCGAGGGCATCGCGGCACATCTCGCCGAACGGGGCGGCGACGACCCCGACGCCCTGCAGGACGTGCCCGCCGGCGGCGCCGGTGCGGACGCCGGGGCCGGAAACGCGGCCCGCGTCGACCCGTCGTCGAAGAACCCGCCGGAGCCCGCCTACGAGTCGACCCACAGCAAGGAGCCGGGCGTCGGTCCGCGGCACGAGGGCGACTGAGCCGACGCTCAGCGGAAGAGGCGGCTGATCCCGCTCTCGACCTGCGCGAGCTGGATGAAGACGAGGCCGCGCCAGAGCGGAAGCAGCGGTGCCCGCAGTGCCCGTCGCACCGGACCGCGCGGCCTGGCCTCCCACGTCATCGTCGCGCGGAGCTGCGTCCCGCCCGCGGCCGGTTCGAGTGCCATCGTGAGGGCGCGCGGATTCGCATGGGGCGCGTCGGGGTACTCGAAACGCCAGGTGAGCGCCCCGGACTCCTCCTCCCGCATCACGCAGAGGCGATGGAACTCGGGCTTGCGGCGCAGGGGTCGTCCGTCCGGCGCCGTGGTCGGGGCGAATGCCTCCCAGGGACCGTCGTTCCCGGCGGGGAGGACGCCGGCGACGCTCTGCTCCCACTCCGGGAGCCGTTCAGGATCGGCGAGCACCGCCCGGACCTCGGATTCCGCGGCCGGCACGAACATCGAGCGGGACCCGGTGATCCCCCCGGCGGCCGGCTTTCGGCCCGGCTGAGGCGAGCGCGCGGTGCCCTTGACCTCGTCGAGCTGGGCCGTGAGGTCGTCTTCCGTCACGGCGAGCCGACCGAGGATGGCGGCGATCAGGCCGCTGGGTTCTGCGAGCAGGGCACGAAGCACGGCGGCGGAGTCCCCGCGGCGACCTCCCTGAGACGCGGCTCGGAGCACGGCGAGGGCACGCTCGGTCCAGTCGTAGCCGTCGGTCTCATGGAACACGATGCGCCCTGGACCCACCGCCGGAGCGTCGATCCCCATGGCGAGGATCTGCCCCGCGTGCTGCGCCTCGACAGCGGCCCTGGTGGCATCGAGGCGGACGCCGGCCCGTCGGAGCACCTGTCCGCCGGTGTCGGCGTCGATCGTGAGCGCGAGCAGCAGGTGGTCGATGTCCGCGTCGCGCAGTCCGAGGCGTGAGGCCTCCTCCATCGCCGCAAGCGAGAGGGTGTGCATGGCCGCGGCGGCGTCCGTGAAGCGGCTCATGCGTTCCGCCGCGGGACCGGGATGGTCGGGTCGATGCGGCGGCTGTGCTTCTTGTGCGCGGCCTGTCGCGTGACGCCGAGGGCGTCTGCGATGGTCTGCCAGCTCATCCCGGCGCGAAGGGCGGCCTCCACCTGCCGCAGCTCGAGAGCGTCGGCGAGGGTCCGCAGCGAGGCCACGGCGCGCAGCCCGGCACGCGGATCGGTCGTGTCCGCGGCGGCGCGGGCGATGTCGAGGGACTCCATGCTGTCAACCTAGGTTGCTGACGGGCAGATTGTCAACCGCGGTTGCTCGAGGAGTCCCTCGACCGACCCGTCAGGCGGCGGAGGGGTGCAGTACGACCTTGATGCAGCCGTCCTTCTTCTCCTGGAACGTCCGGTACAGCTCCGGGGCGTCCTCCAGCGCCGCGTGATGCGTCGTCAGATCCATCACGCCCAGCGGATCCGACGGGTCCTCGACGAGCGGGAGGAGATCGTCGATCCAGTTCTTCACGTTGCACTGGCCCATCCGCAGGCTGATCTGCTTGTCGAAGAGGGTCTTCATCGGCAGGATGTCGGCATCGCCCGCATACACACCGCTCAGCGAGATCGTCCCGCCGCGGCGGACGGCGTCGATCGAGGCGTAGACGGCAGCGAGCCGATCCACCCCGGCCTTGTCGAGCATCTGCCGCGCTGCGGGATCGGGCAGCAGGCCGACCGCCTTCTGCAGGAACTCCACACCGCTGTTGCCGTGCGCCTCCAGGCCCACCGCATCCACCACGGCATCCGCACCCCGTCCCTCGGTCGCGTCGCGGATCTCTTCCACGGTCGTGTCGGTGAGGTCGAGCGTCTCGATGCCGTGCCGCTCCGCCATCGCCCGTCGTTCCGCCACCGGTTCGACGGCGATGACGCGGTTGCCGCGGTGCCGGGCGATCCGGCTGACGAACTGCCCGACGGGGCCGAGGCCCATCACCGCGAGGGTCCCGCCTTCGGGAAGCTGCGCATACTCCACGCCCTGCCAGGCCGTCGGCAGGATATCGCTGAGGAAGAGGTAGCGCTCATCCGGCAGGTCCGGTGCGACCGGGATGTGGTTGTAGTCCGCCAGCGGCACGCGGAGGTATTCGGCCTGCCCGCCGGGGACCTGGCCGTAGAGCTTGGTGTAGCCGAAGAGAGCTGCGCCGCTGCCGTACTTCCGCACCTGGGTCGTCTCGCACTGCGATTGCAGCCCGCGGAGGCAGAAGAAGCACACCCCGCAGGAGATGTTGAAGGGGATCACCACGCGGTCACCGGGCTTCAGCTTCGTGACGTTCGCGCCGACCTCCACCACGACGCCCATCGGCTCGTGCCCGAGGATGTCGCCGCGGTCGAGGAACGGCCCCAGGAGCTCGTAGAGGTGCAGGTCGGATCCGCAGATGGCCGACGAGGTGATCCGGACGATGGCGTCCGCCGGCTGCTGGATGACCGGGTCGGCGACCTCCTCCACCGTCACGTTCCGTTTGCCCTGCCAGGTGAGTGCCTTCATCATGTCCTCCACGTCTCGATGTCCGTCGTCCCTCCACGCTCTCGGGCGCGCCGCAGCATGGCCACCCGGTTGACAGGCCGTGGACGACGTGCGATCCCCGGGACTCAGTGGAAGGGGCAGCCGCGCCCGGAGCCGGAGGCGCGCACCCGCGCTCCGGACGTGGGCTTGGTGGGCAGGCGGCGGCGATTCACGTCGAGCCCCTCGTCGAGCACCGTCAGCTCCGGGTCGCTCAGGACGGCGACGGCGGCGGAGAGCCCGGCGATGACGAGCTTCTCGCCGGGGCAGCGGTGGCCGGAGGCGACGTCGCCCCCGCCCTGGGGGACGAAGGTCGTGATCTCCTCGTAGTCGTCCACGTCGGTGAACCGCTCGGGGGCGAAGCGCTCCGGGTGGGACCACGACCGCTCGTCGGTGTTCGTGCCGAGGATGTCGAGGACGACCCGGCCGCCCTCCGGGACCGTGACGCCGTCGATCTCGACCTCGGCGATGGTACGACCAGGCAGCATCGGCACGAACAGTCCGGTCCGCCGCACCTCCTGCGCGAACAGGACGGCCAGCGTGCCCCCGACCAGGGCGCCGCGCTCCGTCGTCTCCGCTGCGATCCGGGTACGCCACTCGGGGTGGTCGTGCAGCTGCTTCGCGGCGAAGGCCACGAACCGCGCGGCGGCGATCATCGGACGGATGCTGTTCTGCAGCTCGACGCCGGCCACCTGGGCGGGCAGAAGCTCGCCGTTCTCGTCGCGATGCGCGGCCCACAGGGCGAGCGCGGTGCCCTCCGGCGCCGCCAGGTCGCCGGCGCGGACGGCTTCGATGAGGCGGCGCGCGTGACGGTCCGAGAAGATCCGGTTCGCGAACGCCTCGACGTAGGCGGGGGAGTAGGGGGCGCCGAACCCGTCCACGATCTGCGCGAGGCGCGCGGCCCAGCGGGTCTGCGCCGCCGGCGTGCCCGGGAGCCCGGCCCAGCGCATCATGGCGCGCCCGAAGGCGCCGACGGCCGCGTCGTAGGCGCTGCGGGTGCCGCCGGCGCGCCAGTCCTCGCGCTCGGCCGCCCATTCCCGTTCGAGGAACGGTGTGAGCCGTTCGACCTGCGCGTCCTCGTACGCGGCTTGGACGAAGGTGGCCTTGCGGTGGCGGTGGGCGGTGCCGTCGAGCGCGTGCACGGAACCGTGCCCGAACAGGGGCTCGCGGACGATCCCCGGCATGGCGCCGGCACGGGCGATGCGGCTCTCGTCGTAGAACAGCTCCACACCCTCGGCACCGCGGACGAAGGCCGCCGGGTGCCCGAGAAGGCGCATCGGGGCCGACCGGGCGCCGGGGCGGACTCGGCGCCAGATGCGCTCGCCGAAGTCGTAGCCGCGGGTGAGCAGCGCCGGCGAGTCCTCGTGCAGGGCCGCGTCGACACCGTCGGAGAGTCGGGAAGTCAGTCGCTGAAGCATGATCCGACCCTGTCACGCGCCCGTGCGGCAGCCCAAGGGGGAGGCGTCCTCGGACCGATTGTGCTAGCCGGGACGGTCGGTGTCGCCGATGTCAAGCACCTGCCCGAGTGAGGTTCGCGGCGCGCAGGATGGGGGCAGAACGGAGGAACCATGGCCACCAACACCCGCGACCTGACGTGCACCACCCATGACGTGTTCCGCGTGCTGGCGAACGGCTGGCTCTACCCCGCGTGGGTGGTCGGCGCCTCCCGCATGCGCGACGTGGACGACTCCTGGCCCGCGGCCGGGGCCCAGCTGCACCATTCGGTCGGCACGTGGCCCGCGCTCCTGGACGACACCACCGAACTGGTGGAGTGGCACCCGCCGCACCGTGCGGTCATGCGGGCGCGCGGCTGGCCGGTGGGAGAGGCGCAGGTGACGATCCGCGCGCGGACGACCCCGACGGGATGCCAGGTGCGCATCGACGAGGAGCCCGTCAAGGGCCCGGCGACGATCCTGCCCCGATTCCTGACCACGCCGATGCTCCGCTGGCGGAATGCGGAGACGCTGCACCGTCTCGGCT
This sequence comes from Microbacterium paraoxydans, assembly GCF_900105335.1. NCBI lineage: Bacteria > Bacillati > Actinomycetota > Actinomycetes > Micrococcales > Microbacteriaceae > Microbacterium > Microbacterium paraoxydans. Next base: position 2,034,154 of record NZ_LT629770.1, read on the forward strand.
ACCTCGCCGAGGGCCGCGCGTCCTGACACGCGCTCAGCGCGTCACGCTCCGGCGCGCATGAACTCCTCGGCGGCGCGCACCTGCTCCGCGGACGGACGGATGCCGGTGTACAGGACGAACTGCTCCAGCGCCTGCCGGGTCGCGACCTCGGCTCCCGTGATCACCGTCTTACCCGCGGCTCGGCCGGCGGCGATGAGCGGCGTCTCGGCGGGCAGCGCGACGACGTCGAACACGACTTCGGCGGCGTCGATGGCCTGTTCCGGGAAGGCGAGGGCGTCGGCCTCCGTACCCCCGGCCATGCCGATCGGGGTGACGTTCACGATCACGTCGGCCCTCGCGTCTCCGACCTCGGCGCGCCAGGCGAACCCGTACAGCTCGGCGAGGGAGCGGCCCGCCGTCTCGTTCCGGGCGACGATGGTCACGTCCGTGAAGCCGGCGTTGCGGAACGCGGCGGCCGTCGCCTTCGCCATGCCGCCCGAACCCCGGAGGAGGACCGACGACGCCGGGTCGAGGTCGTTCTCCGTGATCAGCTGAGCGATCGCCGCATAGTCGGTGTTGTGGGCCGTGAGCACGCCGTCGTCGTTCACGATCGTGTTGACGGAGTCGATGGCCTGCGCCGAGGGGTCCATGCGGTCGACGAGCTCGATGACGTCCTCTTTATAGGGCATCGAGATCGCGCACCCGCGGATGCCGAGGCCGCGCACCCCCGCGATGGCCTGCGTGAGGTCGGTCGGGGCGAAGGCCTTGTAGATCCAGTTCAGATCGAGGGCCTCGTACAGGTGATTGTGGAAGCGGGTGCCGTTGTTGCTCGGCCGTGCCGACAGCGAGATGCAGAGCGTCATGTCCTTGTTCAGCATGGTCACCGAATCAGGCTACCCCCGAGTCTGTCAAGGTCCATGGCGGGAGATCGCCTCCTCCCCTAGGGTGAAAGTGCATGCAAGGGGATCGATCGTCTACGCCTCTCCCCAGGAGGCGGAGGCCCTCCCCACGGGCCGGACGATCCGTGCATGCGATTGGGCCCTCTCGAGTAGTTCAGTCCCCAATGGACTCCTCGAGAGGGCCGCTCTCCGGCTGCTCGCCACGAAGTTTTTTCAGATTTGTCCCCCAAAAGGGGGACAAGAAGCTCGCGGAGGGGTTAGGCTGTTCCTGACGCACCCTCCGGTCGTCTTCGGCCCTCATCGCTCCCCCCGCGGTGAGGGCCACACCATTTTCCGGGCGCATCCGCTCATGCAACATTTGGATTACCTTCTCGCAACGGCTATTCCGCCGGGGGTCCCCTCCACTAGCGTTAGCGATGTCGGTGCACCCCTGCGTCGGCTTCTACATCAGCAGAACAGGCAGTACATGAGCACCCAGGGCACGGTCAAGTGGTTCAACTCGGAGAAGGGCTTCGGCTTCATCTCCCCCGACGACGGAGGCGCTGACGTCTTCGCGCACTACTCCGCCATCCAGTCATCCGGCTACCGCTCTCTCGAAGAGAACCAGCGGGTCGAGTTCGATGTGGCGCAGGGTCCCAAGGGCCTGCAGGCAGAGAACATCCGCCCCGTCTGAGGCGGAAGCAACACCGGGAACTCCCCGTCGGATCCACGCGCAGGCGCTGACCCGGCGGGGAGTTTCGTCTTCCCTGATGGCCCTGGAGCCGGTCAGGGCAGCAGGAGTGCGCGCAGCTCGTCGACGGTCGTGACGCGGAACGCCGCGTCGTCGCCCTCGTGCGGGTCGCTGAAGCCCCAGCCGACGAAGATCACGGGCACGCCGTTGGCGAGACCGCCCTCGACGTCGTGGTGCCGGTCGCCCACGAGGACCGGGCGGGAGGTGTCGGCACCGAGCGCGCGCAGCCGTCGCAGCGCCTCGGCCACGATGTCCGTCTTGGACGCGAGCGTGGCCTCGTCCGGCGTGGCGCCCACGGTCGTGAGGAACGACGGCCGGAGTCCGAAGTGATCGACCAGCGCGTCGACCTGGTTCTCGGGCTTCGAGCTCGCCGTCGCCTGGGGCACGCCCGCCGCGTGCAGGTCATGGATCAGCTCGGCGACGCCCGGATACGTCTGCACGTCGGTCGTGTACCCGTCGGCTTTGCCGAGGGTGCGGTAGAACGCCACCGCCTCGGCCGACTGCTCCGGCGTCATCCCCGCCTGGTCCTGGAACGACTGGAACATGGGAGGGCCGATCCAGTGCACGAGCTCCTCGCGCGTCGGCGCCGGGTGGCCGAAGTGCGTCAGGGCGATGTTCAGGCGACGCAGGATCCCGACCGAGGCGTCAACGATGGTCCCGTCGACGTCCCAGAGCACACACGAGTAAGGCGAAGAGGGCATGCCTCCAGCCTAGGGTCCCGCGAACGGGTGCCCGCCCGTCCTGCACAGGTGTGCACGAAACGGGTTCATCCACCGAACGCGGGAAGGCCCTTCACGCCGATCTAGAGTCGTGACAGCGGCGGGATCACGGGTGAGAATGGGGGCCATGTACGTGTCGGTGGAAGTCATCACGATGCTGGCGACGGCCGCGACGACTCTCGTCGCGATCATCAGCGGATTCGGCTGGATGATCGGTCGGATGGACGCGCGCTTCGCCGCGGTGGACGCGAGGTTCGCGATCCAGGACGCGAAGTTCGACCGGATCGAGCACGAGCTCACCGAGGTGAAGATCGCGATCGCGCGGCTGGAGGGCCCGCGGCCGCGCCTGGTCTCGACGCGCTGAGGGTCAGAAGAGGCGGGGGATGCCCGACTCGATGCCCTTCATGTCGTCGTAGTCGAGCACGAGGCAGCGGATACCGCGATCCTCGGCGAGCACGCGGGCCTGCGGCTTGATCTCCTGAGCGGCGAACACGCCCTGCACCGGGGCGAGGTGGGGGTCGCGTCCCAGGAGCTCGAGGTAACGGGTGAGCTGCTCGACGCCGTCGATGTCGCCGCGGCGCTTGACCTCGACCGCGATCGCCACGCCGTCGGCGTCGCGCACCAGCAGGTCGACCGGGCCGATGGCCGTGGGGTACTCGCGACGGACCAGGGTGGCGCCCTCGGCGACGCGGTCCACCTGCTCCGCGAGCAGGCGCTGCAGGTCGGCCTCGACGCCGTCCTTCTGCAGCCCGGGGTCGATCCCGAGTTCGTGGCTGGAGTCGTGGATGACCTCGTAGATCTGCACGCGGAGGGCATCGCCGGTCTTCTTGTGGGTCACGCGCCACACCTCGACGACGCCGGCGCCGGCCTCCTCCTCGCCCGGTTCCTCGGTCGCGAGCACGCACGGCGGGCTCATCCAGTTCAGCGGCTTGTAGCTGCCGCCGTCGGAGTGCACGAGCAGACTCCCGTCACCCTTATGCACGAGCAGGCGGGTGGCGAGCGGAAGGTGGGCGTTGAGTCGGCCGGTGTAGTCGACCGAGCAGCGGGCGATGACGAGACGCACCCGACGAGCCTACTTCGTCGTCGCCGGGGTCGCGGTCAGAAGATCGCGTCGAAGAGTCCCAGCTCGGTGGCGGCCGACCGGGCGATGAGGAAGCCGATGATGCCGATGATCCAGGCCGTGTTCTCGGCGCCCGTCCGCTCCATCCAGGCGGCGAAGCGCTCCAGCGGGCGCTGCACGAGCGGGGCCGCCACCAGTCGCAGCACGAGGAGCACGAGCGCCGGGAGGATCATCAGCGCGCAGTACCCGGCGAGGGAGAGCACCCGGAGCGGCGTGTCGACGCCGGCGTCCGCGAGCATCGTCATCGCCACGATGTAGGGGAGCATCGTCGCGACCTCCACGAGCCCGGCCGCGATGGCGACGGCCATGACCGCGAACCCCCGGGTCTGCGGGTCGAGCAGGCGTTCCCGCCACCGAGCGATCCGACCGGGACGCGGTGCGGTCGTCGCAGTGGCGGTCGAGGGAACGGGTGGGTGTGCCGGGGCGATCGACCCGGACAGCGGTTCGCTGCCCGGGTCGCCGGAGCCGGTCGCCGCGGTGGTGGCCCCGTGCGCTCCGCCCGGCGCCGCTTCCGCAGGCTTCGTCGGCATCACGAAGGCGGTGACGAGAAGGGCGGCGCCGACGACGAGACGGGTGATCATGCCCGCGGGAGAGCTCAGGAAGGCGGAGGCGACGTCGACGAGGTTCACCAGGCCCCAGAGGAAGAGGAGGCCGACCACGAGATAGAACACGGCGATCGTCGCGAGATAGAGGAGGATCCGTCCGGCGCGCACCCGGCCGGGATGCAGCAGCAGGAAGACCGGGATGAGCAGCGTCCCGACGCTCAGGCCGTCGATGAGCGCGAGCACGGCGAGGGAGAGGGGCAGCGGGAGCCCGCCGAAGAGTTCCATGCCTCCACGATTGCGACGGCTCGGCATGCGCGGATCGGGCGAAAGTCGGGGTCGTCCGGATGCTCTCATCCTTTGGTCGGATGCGACGCCGTCCGCGCCGTGATTGCATGAGGGCATGCACGATCCGGCCGACGGAGGGCCCGCCGCCTGGTACCGGCGGCACCGGTGGTGGGTGGACCCGCTGGGCATGGCCGGTCTCGCGACGGTCATGGCGGCGCTCGGGTTCCACGGCATCTGGGGACCGTTCTCCCTGCTGCCGGAGGACGTCTCGCCGTGGTGGGCGCTGGTTCTCGCGATCCCGGCCTGCGCTCTCGCCCTCGGCAAGCGGCGTCATCCGTGGACGGTGCTCGCGCTCGTCGCCGGGCTCTTCGTCGCCGACCTCCTCACCGTCGGCGGCGTCGGGACGCTCGTGGTGCTGCTGGACGTGCTGTGGACGGCGGCCTTCCTCGCCGGCCCCCGCGGGCGCCGCGTGCTGCTCGTGCTCCTGGGCGTGGCGACCGTCGCCCTCTTCCTCGCCGCCCTGCTCGTCTCGGCGGCGACTCCCGCGGTCGCGGTGCTGTTCGCGGTGCAGTTCGGCGCGATCTTCGGTACGGACTACTGGTGGGCGGTGGCGGTGTCGCAGGCGCACGAGCTGGCCGACCTGCACCGTCAGCGGGCGGAGGACGCCGCAGCGACCGCCGCCCGGGACCGGGCGCAGGCCGTGCAGCGCGAGCGCGAGGCGATGGCGCGCGAACTGCACGACGTGGTGGCCGGGCATGTGATGGCCATGGCGATCCGGGCGGAGGCGGCGCTCGCCGCGCCCCCGACGCGGGCGGACGATCGCGCCGCTCTGCAGGCCGTGCGCGATGCCGGGCTGGACGCGCACGGAGCCCTGCGCACCATGATCGGGGTGCTGCGCCGCGGCGACGGGGCGCTCGCGCCGACCCCGGGATGGGCCGACCTCGCGGGTCTCGCCGCGGAGGCCCGACGCTCGGGCTTGGACGTGCGCCTCGCCGTCGAGGACCCGGGTGCGCTCGGCGGTGGCGGAGAGCAGGCAGTCGTGCGGGTGGTGCGCGAGGCACTGGGTAACTGTGTCCGCCATGCCAACGGTGCCGTGGTCGAGGTGACCATCGGCCCGGTCGACGAGCAGGCCCGCGTCGCGGTGCGCTCGCGGGGCGGCGCGCCGACCGTCACCGCCGGGCACGGCGGCGAGGGGTGGGGGCTGCAGATGCTGCGGGAGCGCATCACCGCCCTCGGCGGGACGTTCCGCGCCGGTGCGGAACCCGACGGCTGGCTGGTCGAGGCGCGACTGCCGGTGGGGGGCCGGTCATGACCGCACCGACCGTGCTGCTCGCCGACGACCACGGCGCGATCAGGGCCGGCCTGCGCATCATGCTGGAGACGCACGACATCACTGTCGTCGGGGAGGCCGCGGATGGCGAGGTGGCCGTGCGCAATGCCGCAGCGCTCCGGCCGGATGTCGTCCTCATGGATCTGCGCATGCCGGGGCGCGACGGGGTCTCGGCCACCCGCGAGATCGTCGAGCGCGGACTGGGGGATGTGCTCGTCCTGACGAGCTTCGACGAGGACGAGCTCGTGCTCGCGGCGATCCGGGCGGGAGCGGTCGGGTTCCTCCTGAAGACCGTCGATGCGCCGACTCTCCTCCAGGCGGTGCGCGCCGTCGCCGTCGGAGACGGGGCGCTGGACCCGCGGGTCACCCGCCGCGCGCTCGCGGCAGTGGCGGCGTCCGCTCCGGAGCCCACGCCGATGACGACGTTCGCGCTGCCGGAGCTGACGCCCCGGGAGCGCGACGTCCTCGACGGGATCCTGCAGGGGTGGTCGAACGCCCAGCTCGCCGCGCGCCTGCGGATCTCCATCCCGACGGTGAAGACGCACGTCTCGAACGTCCTCACCAAGCTCGGCGCGCGCAGCCGGTCGCACGCGGCCGCGCTCGTCCGCGGGGTCGAGGACTGAGTCAGCGCTCGACGGTCGGGACCGCCGGAGCCTTCTCCTCGGCGCGCAGCGGTCGGGCGGCGCCGGAGAACAGACCCGAGAGCACCACGAGCGCGACGAGGACGAAGAGCGTGTTGAGCAGTCCGATGTGCTCGCTGATGACCCCGAGCACCGGCGGGCCGCCGAGGAACGCCACATAGCCGATGGTCGCGGCCGCGCTCACCCGTGCGGCGGCCTTGGCCGGATCGTCCGCCGCGGCCGACATGCCGAGGGGGAAGCCGAGCGACGCGCCGATGCCCCACAGCGCCGCGCCGACGAGGACCAGCGGCAGCGTGGGCGCGAGGATGAACAGGAGGATTCCGGTGGCGGCGGTCGCGGCCAGGATGCGCAGCACCAGCACCCGGCCGAAGCGGTCCACGAGCGGCCCGCCGAAGAGGCGGACCACGGTCATGCCGACGGAGAAGACCGCCAGGGCGACGGCCCCTGTGCCCTCCGCGAAGCCGTGTCCCTGCTCGGTGCCCAGGGCGATCCAGTCGTTGGCGCCGCCCTCCGCGAAGGACATGCCGAGCATGACGGTTCCCAGCAGGTACGTGCGCGGCTCGCGCCAGGCCTCGAGCGCGGTGTGCATCCGCTGACGGAACGGGGGCTTCTCGTGGTCCTCGGGGTCGAGAGCGGCCTCCCGCACGGGCACCTGGAAGAAGCAGACGACGGCGATGACGGCGATGAGGACGCCCATCGACACCGCGTGCGTGCCGACGTCGACCTTGAGGGCAGCGGCGAGGGCGCCGATGCCGGCGCCGAGCACGGTGCCGAAGCTGAAGAACGCATGGAAGACCGGCAGGATGGTGCGGCCCATCTGCTGTTCGATGGCGGTGGCCTCGACGTTCATCATGACGTCGACGCAGCCGTTGCCGAAGCCGAAGAGCACCATGCCGATGAGGACGACAGGCACCGACCCGAAGACGGTTGCGCCGAGGCCGACGAGGGCGATGCCCGTGGCGAACGTGAGCATCGCCAGGAGCATGCCGCGCCGCGCACCGGTCCGCGCCATCACGGCAGGGCTCGTGGAGATGCCGAGGATGGACGCGACGCCCATGCCGAGCAGGATGAGGCCGACCTGCGCGTTGTCGAGGTCGAGCGCCTCCTTGATCCCCGGCACGCGGGACGCCCAGGTCGCAATCGAGAGTCCGCTGGCGAGGAAGATGGCGAAGATCGCGGTGCGCCAGCGCACGAACTGCGAGCGGGTGAGGGCGGTGTCCATGGCGGACAGCCTATCGAATCGATTCGACCTTGCGCGACCGAACCGGGCTATCCTCGGAGTATGACCAGGGAGACGCCGCGCCGGCCCACGATCGCCGATGTGGCTCGCGAGGCGGGGGTCGCCACCTCGACCGCGTCGGTCGTCTTCAGCGGCAAGGCCAAGGTCGCACCCGCCACCCGCGACCGGGTGCTCGCCGCCGCGACCGACCTCGGCTACACGGGGCCCGACCCGCGCGCCGCCTCCCTCCGTCGCGGTCGCAGCGGCATCGTGGCGGTGGTCCTCGAGGGGCACCTGCGCGCGGCATTCCTCGACCCCGTGACGACCGCCATGATGGACGGCCTCACCGACGGCCTGGCCGATCTCAGCGCCGGCATCCTCCTCATGCGCGACGAGCCCGGCGAGGACGGCTCGGCCATCGCGAGCGCCCCCGTCGACGCGGTGGTGCTCATCGGCTGCTCGGGCCGTACCCGCGCGTCTCTCGAGATCGTGCGTGGACGGGGTCTCCCCGTCGTCGTCATCGAGGGGGACGCGGGGCTCGACGTCCCGCGCATCACCCTGGACAACGTCGCCGCCTCCGCCGAGATCGCCCGCCACGTGCGCGACCTCGGACACCGGGACGTCGCGCTCGTCACGCTCTCGCTGGACGCCGAGCGCGAGCGCACCCTCATCACGCCGGAGCGTCTGGCCCACGCCACCGTCGACGTGACGGTCGACCGCCTGGCCGGCATGCGGGAGGTCTTCCCTGACGCTCCGGCGATCTCGGCCTCGGGCAGCCTCATCGACGAGGGCATCCTCGTCGGGCGGATGCTGCTCACCGATGCCGACACCCGCCCGACCGCGGTGCTCGCGCAGAGCGACCTGCTGGCCGTCGGAGTGATCCGCGCCGCGGAGGAGCTCGGACTCCGCGTTCCCGAAGACCTCTCGGTCGCGGGTTTCGACGGCATCCCCCTCGACGGCCTCGGCGATCTCACCCTCACCACGAGCGTGCAGCCGGCGGTGGAGAAGGGCAGGGCGGCGGGAGAGCAGGTCGCCCGGATGCTGCGCGGTGAGCCGGGCGTCACGCAGGACCTGCACTGCGTCTTCCGCGCCGGCACCACGACCGCACCGCCTCCGTCGCGCTGACGGCGCGCACCGGTCAGGAGTGGGCGGGTCCGAGAGGAAGCGTCGCCGGCGCGTAGTCGAGGATGCGATACCGCCCGCACGCGATGACGGCTGTCGGGGCCGCAGCGGTCGGCAGGTTCCACGCCACCGTCTGCGCATCCTCGATGAGGAACGAGACCTCCCCCGCCGCGAAGTCGCGACGATCGACGAGCCACGCGTAACCGCGGAGCTCATGATCGACCTGCACGAGCCGGGCCGGATCGGCCGCGTGCAGCTTGGGGAGCCGGACGGTCCAGAACTGTCCGGCACCGGTGCGCCCTGACGAATCCACCCAGTCCGTCACACAGGCGAGGTCCGCGTCGGGCGCGCTCGCCGCCTGCACGATGCGGGGTACGGACACGGAGCCGCCGGCGAGAAGGGCGATGGCGACGACGGCGGAGACGACCCGCGGCAGCGTGGCTCGCCGCATCCGGACGCGCGGCAGGGTGACGAGGGCGAGGACCGGGGCGAAGGCGAGAGGTTGCAGGTACCGCGCTGCGTAGGTTCCCGCCGCGATGCCGCCGACGAGCACGACGAGCGGGAGTGCCCAGGCGGCGGTGGTCACCAGGCGGTCACCCGCGTCCGACGAGCGGGCCGACCGCACGACCGCGAGGACCATCAGCGCCAGCACGGCCATCGCGCCGAGCACCCCGCCGGGGGAGGGCAGCCGATCGATCGCGAGGTCGGCGTAGTACGCGGCGGAGTGGATCCATTCCGCCGGTTGGATGTAGCCGGCACCGGAGTTCGCGATCCATGCCGAGAAGGGAATGCGACCGAGGAAGCCCAGGATGCTGCCGCCGACCAGCGACACGATCAGCGCGAGACCGCGGCGCCGGATCGCGAGCGTGGTGAGACAGAGGCCGCCCAGAACGAGGGAGAGCGGCACCGTGGCCCAGGCGGCGAACAGCGGATTGCTGAGGGTCGCCACCGCCGCGACCACCCCGAGTCCGAGTGGGAGCGCGACGGTGCCGGCAGGGCGATCGAGGAACCGCCGGCACAGGCCGACGGCCAGTACGACGGCCACGACGGTCGCGGAGTAGTACGTCGTCGTCAGCACCAGCGACGCGAGCTCGAGCGCGTCTCGTGACGGCGAGGACTCCGTGACGATGAGGAGACAGAACACGGCGAGGGCGCCGACCGCCCAGGCGACCGGTGCGCGACCCTCGACGCGCCGCCCGGCGGCGAGACGGATCGCCCCGTAGAGCGCGAGGACGTTGACCACCGCGTTGGCCGCGAGCACGCCGTTCACGTCGAACGGCAGCACGGCGTCGAGGGCCGTGAACACCGCGATCTCGGGGAGGAAGAGCACGCTGGACAGCGCCCAGTAGCCCCCGCCCCCATCCAGGACCGATCGGCCGACGAGGGCCACGATCAGCGAGTCCCCGTCGTCGAACATCAGGACCGAGCGCGGCGAGGAGGCGAGGTGTCCGACGGCGACGAGCGCCAGCGCCAGCGCGGCCGCCCACCCCGCCAGTTCGCGTCCCCAGACCCGCCGCATGCGACCACTCTGACATGCGATCTCGGAGCTCGCGGGGCCGACAGGCGTCTCGGCCCGGTAAACTGGACCGACACCGCCCGCCTGAGCCGCACGGCCGACGAGCCCCGAGGAGCCGCGTATATGCTGATGCTCCTCGCAGTGTTCCTTCTCGGGTCGCTCTTGATGCCCGTTCTGGTGCGCTGGCTGGGAGCTCAGGCTTTCGCCGTCGCCGCCCTCGTCCCGGCTGCCGCATTCGTGCACGCGCTCGTGCTCACGCCGCAGGTGCTCGACGGCCCCGTGCCGTTCGTCTCGGTGCCGTGGATCCCGCAGCTCGGACTGAACCTGTCCATGAACATGGACGTCCTCGGGTGGGTTCTCACGCTCATCGTCACGGGCGTCGGCGCGCTCGTGCTCCTCTACTGCCGCTGGTACTTCCACGACGAGGCCGCCGGCATCGGGCAGTTCGCGGGCGTCCTCCTCGCGTTCGCGGGGGCGATGTACGGCCTCGTCCTCACCGACGACCTCGTGATGCTCGTGATGTTCTGGGAGGCCACGAGCATCCTCTCCTACCTCCTCATCGGTCACTACCGTCGCCGCGCCGCCAGCCGCCGTGCCGCGCTGCAGGCCCTCCTCGTGACCACCCTGGGCGGACTGGTGATGTTCGTCGGCGTCGTGCTGCTCGTCGTCGACACCGGGACGTCGAGCATCCGGGAGATCCTCGCCATCGCGCCGACCGGCCCGATCGTCGATGCGGCGATCGTCATGCTCCTGATCGGCGCCATCAGCAAGTCGGCGCTGTTCCCCTTCCACTTCTGGCTTCCCGGCGCCATGGCGGCCCCGACCCCGGTCAGCGCCTACCTGCACGCCGCGGCCATGGTGAAGGCCGGCATCTACCTCATCGCCCGCTTCGCGCCCATCTTCGCCTTCAGCCCGACGTGGCGGCCGATCGTGCTCACGCTCGGCATCCTCACCATGCTGCTCGGTGGCATCCAGGCGCTGCGGGAGACCGACCTCAAGCGCGTGCTCGCGTTCGGCACCGTGAGCCAGCTCGGCTTCTTCGCGGTGGTCGTCGGCTACGGCACGCAGGCGGCGGCGCTCGCCGGCCTCGCGCTGGTGATCGGGCACGCGCTGTTCAAGTCGGCGCTCTTCCTCATCGTCGGCGTGATCGATCGGCAGCTCTCCACGCGTGACGTGACCGAGCTCTCCGGCGTCGGCCGCCAGGCACCGGTCATGGCCACGGCCGCGTTCATCGCCGTGGCGTCGATGGCCGGAGTGGCTCCGACCATCGGATTCGTGGCGAAGGAGTCGACGCTCACGGCGCTGCTGGACGATGCGCTGGGCGGGTCGGCGTGGGGCCTCGTCGCCCTGATCGGCGTCGCTCTCGGATCCATGCTCACTGCGGCATACGGCGTCCGCTTCCTCTGGGGGGCGTTCTGGACCAAGCGCGATGCCGAAGGACGGCGGCAGCCGGACACGGTCTGGCCCGACCCCCCGGTGGGTTTCCTCTCCGCGCCGATCATCCTCGCCGGAGTGACGCTCGCCGCCGGTATCGGCGCCCCCGCGCTCGACGTCGCCCTCCAGCCGTATGCGCTGACCGCGACGCCGGGACTCGACCACGAGGGGGCAGCCGTCGAGGGACCGGGGCACCTCGCGCTCTGGCACGGCCTCGAGCCCGCCCTCGGCATCTCGATCCTCTCGATCCTGCTCGGCATCGGGCTCTTCCTCCTCACGAGGCGGACCGGGTGGGACCGGCGCCCGCGACTGCTGCCGTTCACGGCCGCCGACGCCTACTACATGGTGATGCGCGGCATCGACCGGCTGTCGGTGCTGAGCACGACGCTCACCCAGCGCGGTTCGCTGCCCGTGTACGTGGGGACGATCTTCGTCGTCTTCGTCGCCGCCGAGGTCACCGCGCTCGTGGCGAGCGACATCGACCGCTATCAGCTCTCGCTGTGGCACACGCCGGCCCAGCTCGCCGTCGCCCCGATCATGGCCGTGGCCGGCGTCGTGGCGGTGCGGGCCCGCAAGCGCTACACCGGCGTCGTGCTCGCCTCGGTCACCGGTCTCGGCATGGTGGTCCTCTTCGCCACCAGCGGCGCACCGGATCTCGCGCTCACCCAGATCCTCGTCGAGACGGTGACGATGGTGACCTTCGCGCTCGTCCTGCGCCGACTGCCGGCACGCATGGGCGAGCACAACGCCTCCGTGAGCCGCATCCCCCGCGCTCTCCTCGGCATCGGCGTCGGCCTCACCATGGCGTTCGTGGCCGTCGTCGCGACCCAGTCCCGCGTGGCCGACCCGATCTCGGCGATCTTCCCGGAGATCGCGTACGAGATCGGCCACGGCAAGAACGTCGTGAACGTGGCACTCGTCGACCTCCGCGGCTGGGACACGATGGGCGAGCTCTCCGTGCTCGTGCTCGCCGCGACCGGTGTCGCCTCACTCGTGTTCGTCACGCACCGCGCCGATCTCCTCGCCGCCACGAAGACGCTGCCACGCTCGGTGCGGAAGTCCGCGCGCAGTCGGCCACTCGTGGAGACCACGGACGGCGTGCGCTTCCAGACCGCGGAGAACCGATCGGCGCCGCGCGCCTGGCTCGTCGGCGGCCAGAAGATGAAGCCGGAGAACCGGTCGATCCTGCTCGAGGTCATCGTCCGCATCCTGTTCCACACGATCATCGTCGTGTCGATCTTCCTGCTCTTCGCCGGGCACAACCTCCCCGGCGGCGGCTTCGCGGGCGGGCTCGTCGCCGGCATGGCGCTCGTCATGCGCTACATCGCGGGAGGGCGCTGGGAGCTGGGCGCCGCGGCGCCGACCGATGCCGGTCGCCTCCTCGGCACGGGCCTGATCCTCGCCGTGGGCACCGCGGTCGTGCCGCTGTTCTTCGGCCTCGCACCGCTCACCAGCACCTTCTGGGAGTGGGAGATCCCCGGCATCGGGCACATGGAGTTCGTCACCTCGACGATCTTCGACATCGGCGTCTACCTCGTCGTGATCGGGCTCGTGCTCGACGTGCTGCGCAGCCTCGGTGCGGAGGTCGACCGGCAGGCGGCGCTCCGCCCCGGCGAGAGCACCGCCGTCGACTTCTCCTCGCGGACCGGGGGGAACGGCTGATGGACGTCTCGCTCGCCCTCATCGCGATCATGGCCGTGCTCTTCGCCTGCGGCGTGTACGCGATGCTGGAGCGCAGCCTCACCCGCGTCCTCATCGGCTTCCTCCTGCTCGGCAATGCCACGAACCTGCTGCTCCTGATCGTGATGGGCGTGCCGGGCAACGCGCCGTTCTTCGGTACCGAGGGCGATCTGAGCGACCCGCTGCCGCAGGCCCTGACGCTCACCGCCATCGTCATCACGTTCGCGGTCTCCGCGTTCCTGCTCGCGCTGATCTACCGGTCGTGGCAGCTCGGCCAGGCGGACACGGTCGAGGACGACGAGGCCGACATCGCGCTGCGCGCGCGCACCGACGAAGACGAAGACCTCATGGACGACGAGTCCGAGACGGACGACGACGACGCCACGACCGACTTCGTGGGCGTGCAGACCGCGCCGATCACCGTCCTGCACATGCGCGACAACCCGGCCATCCACGATGACGCGCCGTATGACGCGCCCTACGTGCCCGAGCCGGAGCCCGAACCCGACGGCGCTGCAGACCGGGACGACGACACGACAGACGGGGAGGGCAGGCCATGACCACGCTCGTCCCGCTCCTCGTCGCCCTGCCGCTCCTCGGTGCGGCGATCACCCTCGTCTTCGGTCGCAACGCGCGCCTGCAGGTGTTCGTCACCGTCGCCACGCTCGCGGTCGTGTCCGTCATCGCGGCCGTGCTGCTCGTCGTCGTCGACGCGGGCTCCCCTCTGGCGGTCTCCGTGGGCGGATGGCCGGTGCCGTTCGGCATCGTCCTCTACGTCGACCGTCTCGCCGCGCTCCTGGTGCTCGTCTCCAGCGTGGTGCTGCTCGCGGTCCTCCTCTTCTCGATCGGTCAGGGTGTGGCCGACGGGGCGGATGAGACCCCGATCTCGATCTTCAACCCCTCGTACCTGATCCTCGCCGCCGGCATCTTCAACGCGTTCATCGCCGGCGACCTGTTCAACCTGTACGTCGGGTTCGAGATCCTCCTCGTGGCCTCCTACGTGCTCATCACCCTGGGCAGCACCGAGTCCCGCATCCGCACCGGTGCCGTCTACATCGTCGTCTCGCTCGTGTCGTCGATCCTGTTCCTCGCGTCGATCGCGATGATCTACGGCGCCCTCGGCACGGTCAACATGGCCCAGATCGCCGAGCGGATGTCGGAGCTCCCGCAGGACACGCAGCTCGTCCTGCACCTCATGCTCGTGGTCGCCTTCGGGATCAAGGCCGCGATCTTCCCCGTGTCGTTCTGGCTGCCCGACTCCTATCCGACGGCCCCCGCGCCGGTCACCGCCGTGTTCGCCGGCCTGCTGACCAAGGTCGGCGTGTACGCGCTGATCCGGACGGAGACCCAGCTCTTCGCCTCGAACAGCATCGACACGCTGCTGCTCATCATCGCGCTGGCGACGATGATCGTCGGTGTCCTCGGCGCCGTCGCGCAGGCCGAGCTCAAGCGGATCCTGTCGTTCACGCTCGTCAGCCACGTCGGCTACATGATCTTCGGTCTCGCGATCGCGACCCCGGCGGCGATCGGCGCGACCGTGTACTACATCGTCCACCACATCGTCGTGCAGACCACCCTGTTCCTCGCGGTGGGGCTCATCGAACGCCGGGCCGGCAGCACCTCCATCCTCCGGGTCAAGGGCCTGCTGAAGATCGCCCCCGTCATCGCCCTGCTGTACTTCATCCCCGCGATCAACCTCGGTGGTCTGCCTCCGTTCTCCGGGTTCATCGGCAAGTTCGCCCTGTTCGAGGCGGCGGCCTCCGTGGGCACTCCGCTCATGATCGTGCTCATCTTCGGCGGCATCATCACGTCGCTGCTCACCCTCTACGCGCTCATGAGGGCCTGGAACCTCGCGTTCTGGCGTGAGGAGGAGGACTCGACCGAGACCGAGGGGCGCATCTCGTACCTCACCGGAGCCCCCGCTGCGGATGAGCAGCAGGAGCGCCGGCACATCCCGAGGATCATGACCGTGGCCACCGCCGGGATGGTCACCGTGACGGTGGCCCTGACGATCTTCGCCGGACCGCTGTACGCTCTGTGCGACCGTATCGGGGCGGGCCTGCTGCAGCCGGTCAACCTCGTCCAGCTGGAAGACGAGGTGGAGGGATGAGCCCCGAGACCAAGAGCGTCTGGCGGGACATCGGCATGCAGCTGCCGTTCCTCGCCTGGCTGATCGTGCTGTGGATGCTGCTGTGGGCCCAGTTCACCGTGCTGTCCTTCCTCACGGGACTCGTGGTGGCCATCTTCGTGACGCGGGTGTTCCGCCTGCCCACGGTCGAGCTCTCCGGGCGCATCAACCTCTGGTACGGCGCGCTGTTCGTCGTGCAGTTCCTCTTCGCGATCCTCCGTGGCGCGCTCTCGGTGACCGTGCAGGTGTTCGACTTCCGCCGGCAGCCCGGCACCGCCATCATCGCGGTGCCGCTTCGCTATGCCGACGACCTCGTCATGACGCACGTCGCCGTGGTGTCGTCGCTCATCCCGGGCTCCCTGGTGGTCGAGGCCGATCGCGACCGCGGGATCCTCTACCTGCACGTGATCGGCGTGCGCAACCGGGAGGATGTCGAGAAGCAGCGGCAGGGCGTGCTCGGCTGGGAGAAGCGCATCGTCCGGGCGCTCGGCAATCCGACCCAGTACCGGGCGCTCAAGGCCGACGAGCGTGCCGGCCGCATCGACCCCGCGACGATCGGCGGTGCCCGATGAACACCCTGCTCCTCATCATCCTCGCCGTGTTCGGTGTGGCCGCGATCCTCGCCGTCATCCGCATCGTCCGCGGTCCGTCGATCCTCGACCGTGCCGTCGCCGCCGACGTGCTGCTGACCGAGGTCATGTGCGTGCTCGGCGCCGAGATGGCCATCAACGGCCACACCCGCAACATCCCCGTGCTCCTCATCATCGCGGCGGTCGGTGTGTTCGGATCGATCGCGGTCGCCCGGTTCGTCGCGAGAAGGGACAACACGACACCATGAACGTGTTCGGTCTGATGATCCCTGACGCCGTCGTCGACGTGGCGGTGCTCGTGCTCATCCTGCTCGGGGCGATCCTCTGCCTCTCCGCCTCCGTGGGGCTCCTGCATTTCCGCGACGTGCCCACGCGACTGCACGCCGCGACGAAACCGCAGGTGCTCGGACTGCTGTTGATCTGTGTCGCGATCGCCCTGTCGCAGCGGTCCGTCGGCGGTGTGCTGTTCGGCCTCGTGCTCGTCGCCCCCGTGGTGCTCATGCAATTCGCGACCGCGCCTCTGTCCGCGCACATGGTCGGTCGCCAGGCCTACCGCAACGGCACGATCGAGCAGCGGGGTCTCGTCGTCGACGAGCTCGCCGAGTCGAAGCAGACCCCTCCCGCCGCCGGCTGACCCTTTCGAATCGCGCACTGTGCTCCATTTCGGCCGCCGATGCCGCACAGTGAGCGATTCGAAGGGTCAGGTGCGGGCGGCGAAGGCCTCGATGAGGCGGGCGGCGGGCTCGGAGTCGCTGATGAGGGTGCCGTGGCCGTGGTCGGGGATGACGGCCAGCTCCGCGCCGGGGATCGCATCCAGGATCACCTGGCACCAGCTCATCGGGGCCAGCGGGTCGTCCTCGCCGCGCAGCACCAGGACCGGGCAGGCGATGCGGACGAAGGCCTTCTCCGGCTTGTGGACGATGGTCGCCCGCATCTTGCGGATCAGGTGCGGGCCGCCGCGGAGGTACTCGCGGGCGCCGCGCCAGATCACGAGCGGCCGTTCGCCCAGGAGGTCCTGGAGCAGGTATCGGGCCTGCGCGCCGACGTTCCTGGCCGCCTTGTCGACGGTGGGTCCCGCCAGCACGACGCCGGCGACGAGCTCGGGATGCCGGGCGGCGAGCTCCGCGGCGATCTGACTCCCCATCGAGTGCCCGATCACCACGACCGGATCCGCGTCGACGTGACGGAGGTACGCGGCCACGAGGTCGGCGTGCCGCTGCATGGTCAGCGTGCGCGTCGGCTCGGGGGCCTCACCGAAGCCCGGGAGGTCGAGCGCGATCACCCGCCCCTGCAGCCGCTGGGTGAGGTCGAGGTAGACGCTGCGGCCCATGCCGATGCCGTGCAACAGGAGGTAGGTGGGCGGTCCGTCGCCGAAGGTCTCGGCGATCAGGGTCGCTCCTGCGTGCTCGAACTCGAGGAGGGTGGCCGGCGTCCCCTTCGGGGCGAGGTAGCTGGTGGGCACCTGTCCACGCTAGCCGAGCACCCTCCACGCGCCTCTCAGCCGGCGGGGGTGAGCGTCAGGGTGTCGACCGTGGCCGCCTTCACGGCCTTCGGAGTGAACGCCCATGGCCGCTGCACTCCCGTGGACCAGTCCTTCGTCTGATCGACGTAGTGCTCGTGGAACGCGTGGCCGGAGGCGCCCGTGAGGTGGATCCAGGTCGAGTCGTCGAAGTCCGCGAGGTCGACGACCATCCGCATGGACGGGACGGTGGTGGTGGCGTACGAGACGCCGAGCTGCCACCCGGTCGCATCGACCACGGAAGCCCCGCCCCCGACCGGATACGGGCCACGGTTGAACAGGGCCTCGATCGGCGCGATGCCGGACGACCCGAAGGTGTCGCTGGTGAGTGTCAGGGCGTGCAGGTCGCCCCAGTTCCATCGGGCGACATCCGTGCCCTGGATCCCGGACAGCTCGTCGTACGCCTCTTCAGCCGACAGCGCGAGCATCGCGTCTCGCCCCTCGACGTCGAGACGCGGGTTGCTCCACAGCGGGTCCTCGGGGTCATCGAGCATCGCTCCGACGACGGTGAACAGGCGGCCCTGGCCGTCGATGGGCAGGGGCTGCTCGCGCTCCGCGAAGATGTTCTGCACCAGGTTCGACCACAGCACGTTCGCGTACGCGGCTCCGGCCGAGGAGGCGCTGTTCTGCGCATCCCAGCCGCGGAGCAGCTCGACGGCCTGCTGCGGTCCCTCGCCCTCGACCTCGATGTCCCCCATCGCGGCGGCGAGCTGCTTGCCGATCCACATCTCGCCGTCCATCTGGATGTCGCGCATGTCCTGCGCAGTCAGCGGGCCGGCGGCGGCGCGTCGTTCGATGAGGTGGGCGATGCGGGCGGCGCGGTAGCCCTGGTCCCAGTCCCGGGAGAGGAAGTGCTCGTAGTCGTCGGTGACGATGGCGTTGTTGGCGGTGACGATGTACCCCGAGCTCGGGTTGTACGACACGGGCAGCTCCTCGAACGGGATGTAGCCGGTCCAGTCGTAGCTGCTGTCCCAGCCGGGCTGCGGCATCCAGCCGTCGCCGGCTCCGCGGATCGGGAGGCGGCCGGGGGTCTGGTAGCCGATGTTGCCGTCGACGTCGGCGTAGATGAGGTTCTGCGCCGGCACGTCGAACAGGGAGGCCGCGCGGCGGAAGTCCTCGAAGTCCTGGGCGGTCGACAGCGCGAAGATCGCCGTCGCGGTCGTGCCCGGGTCGAGCGCCGTCCACCGCAGGCTCACGGCGTACTCGGCGGCATCGGAGCCCGGGACGGCGGGGACGCTGCCCCCGGCGGTGAGCCCAGGCGTCGGATCGTCCGCGATCGCCGTGAAGTCGCCCGTGAGGCCGGAGATGATCGGTCCGTGCACGGTGGACCGGATGGTGAGCTCGATGTCGTCCCCGCCGGCGACCTCGATGGTCTCGGTGCTCTCCTCCAGCGGCACGAGCTCGCCGTCCCGCCAGTAGGAGTCGCCCTCGATGCGCTCGACATACAGGTCGGTGACATCGGTGGTGAGGTTGGTGAAGCCCCACGCCACGCGCTGATTGTGGCCGATGACGATGCCGGGCAGGCCGGAGAACGAGAAACCGCCCACGTCGAACGGGCAGTCCTCGTCCACCGTCGAGCACTTGAGCTGCACCTGGTACCAGACCGACGGGAGCGAGGCGCCGAGGTGCGGGTCGTTGGCGAGCAGCGGCATGCCGGATTCGGTGAGGTCACCGGAGACCACCCAGGAGTTGGAGCCGATGCCCTCGCCGACATCGCCCACGAGCACGCTCGCCGCTTCGATGACGGAGGCCGTCTCCTTCCACTCCACCGTGGTGAGCGCCTGCTGCGCCTCGCCGTCGCCCTCGGACACCGTGAACGCCGCGGGCTCGGCGCCGGTCTCCAGCGGCGGGACGGTGGAGATGGTGGGCACGATCACCGGGTTCCGGTCGAAGGGGTAGTCCGGGTAGAGCGTGCCGAGGAGCCCGTCCACGTCGGCGTCCGGGTCGTCGGCGAGCTGCCCCGCGAGCAGTGCGCGCTCGGTCTCGTCTTCGACGTTGGTGCGGAGATCCCAGGCCATCGCCTTCAGCCACGCCACCGAGTCCGCCGGCTCCCACGGCTCCGGCTCGTAGTCGGGGTTCTGCAGCCCGAGGACGGCGTACTCGAGCGACAGCTCCGCGCCCGAACGGGAGGACAGGTAGGCGTTGACGCCGTCCGCGTAGGCCTCGTAGTAGCCGCGGGTGACGTCGTCCATCGCCTCCACCTCGGCCTCGGCGGTGGTGCGCCAGCCCAGCGTGCGCAGGAATGCGTCGGTACCGGCCTGGGAGGCGCCGAACAGCTCGGCGACTCGGCCGGAGGTGACGTGTCGGCGGAAGTCCATCTCGAAGAACCGGTCCTGCGCGTGCACGAAACCTTCGGCGAAGAAGAGGTCGTCCGAGGAGTCGGCGGTGATCGTGGGCACGCCGCTGGCGTCGCGCTGCACGGTGACGTCCGCCTTCAGCCCTGCGAGCGCGGTCGACCCGGAGGTCTGCGGGAAGGAGCGCTGGATGGTCCAGGTCACGAAGAACGCGCCTGCGACGGCCACCACCACCAGCGCGGCGATCACGACGAACGCGATGCGTCCGATGCGGGCGGCCAGAGAAGGACGCGGGGAAACAGCGGACGCCGTCGAATCGGTCATCATCGTCGAGAACTCTTTCGGGTAGCCAGGTGGGACTCAGTCCCACCGAGCCCCAGTACGCGTTTCACGGGTACGCGCTCTCGCATCATAGCCGCCCCGCGCTCGCCGCGGGACGGTCCGCGGCGAGCGGGAGGGCTCAGCCGATGAGGCTGGGCTGCAGATCGCGGAGCGTCCGGCGATGCGTCATGCGGGTCACCCCGATCATCGCCAGCAGCAGCGCTCCGACGAGCCAGGCGCCGAGCACCGCCAGGTCCCAGCCCGCGCGGGCGTAGTCGCCGCCGTACATGAGTTGTCGCATGGCGTCGACGACGTAGCCGAGGGGTAGCACATGGTGCAGCGCGGCCAGTGGGGCGGGCAGCGTCTGCCAGGGGAACGTGCCGCCCGCTGTGACGAGCTGCAGCACCATGAGCACGAGGCCGAGGAACTGCCCCACGGAGCCGAGCCAGACGTTGAGGGCGAGGATGATCGCGGCGAACGTGGCCGAGGCGAACATCATCACCCCGAGCGTGCCGAGCGGATGGTCGAACGTGAAACCGAGCGTCAGCGCCAGGATGCCCATCAACCCGAGCATCTGCACGGCACCGAGCATCGCCGGGGTCAGCCAGCCCGCCAGCGTGATCCGGATCGGGGAGTGCAGCGCCGTGACGGCGCGACGGGAGATCGGCTTCACGATGAGGAACAGCGCGTAGATGCCGATCCACGCGGAGAGGGCGGCGAAGAAGGGGGCGAGGCCCGCGCCGTAGTCCTCGGCGGAGGCGACTTTGTCGCTGGACACCTTCACCGGGTCCGCGATCGTGTCGGCTTGCAGGGAGCGCAGGCCGGGGGTGGAGGCGGGGATCGCCTGCACGCCGTCGGCGAGCCCGTCCCGCAGCTCCGCGGTACCGGAGGACAGCGTCTGCAGGCCGTCGCGCAGTTGGGCGGCGCCTGAGTTCGCCGCGGCCGCTCCCGTCGCGAGGGTGCCGGCGCCGCCGGCGAGCTCGCTCGCCCCCGATGCCACGGACGCAGACCCGGCGGCGAGCTGGTCGACCTTCCCGACGGCGTCCTGCACCTGGGCGTTGCCCTCCTCGATCCGGGCGCCGAGAGGGTCCAGGCGGGCGAGCACCGCATCGATCTCCTCGGGTGCGAGTCCCTGCTCGGTGAGGACGTCGGTGATGTCCGCGCGCACCTGCGGCAGCGCATTCGTCGCCTCCTGCACCGCGGCTCCGGCCCGATCGGCGACGTCGGCGAGTTGGCGGTTGCCCGCGCTCACCTGCTGGGCACCGTCGGCGAGCGTCTTGGCGCCGGAGGCGAGTTGTGCCGAGCCATCGGCGAGCTTCGCGGTGCCCTCGGCGAGCGTCGTGCTCCCGGAGGCGGCGCTGCGTGCGCCGTCGACGAGCTGTGTGGCGCCGTCGGTCGCGGAGATCAGGTTGTCGCGCACGTCGCTGAGGCCCGTCAGCAGTCGCTCCGCGGCCTCGCTGCCGACCATCTCGGCGACGGAGCTGCGGATCTTCTCGACGGCCTGCGATCCCATCGACGAGGCGAGGTAGTTGTTCGCGTCGTTGGTCTCCAGCTCGATTCGGGCTTGATGCGGATCGTCGCCTGCGGCGGAGGTGAGGGCGGCGGAGAAGTCCGAGGGGATCGTCACGGTGAAATCGACCTCGCCGTGGCGCAGCGCATCGGCGGCCTCGTCCTCGGTCATACGCTGCCAGTCGAAGGCGTTCCCCTCGATGAGGTTCTCCGCCACGTCCTCGCCGTAGTTGACGGTCTCATCGGTCGCCGCTTCCGTGCCGGTCGTCGGGGCGGGAGCGCCCTCGTCGTCGACCACCAGGGCCACGGGGACCTCGGAGAATTTCGCGTACGGATCCTGGTTCGCCCAGAGGTAGAGGCCGCCGTAGAGGATCGGCACGCAGATGAGGGCCACGAGGGCGAGGATGCCCATCCGGCTCGCGGTCAGGCGGCGGAGCTCGGCGGCGATCATGGCGGGAACCTTCATCGCGCTTCTCCTTCCTCGTCGGTCGTGGGTTCGTCGTCGGTCGTGGGGTCGTCTTCGGTCGTGGGGTCGTCTTCGGTCGTGGGTTCGTCTTCGGTCGCTGGTTCGTCCGGCGCGGGTTCGCTCTCCTCGGGATCGTCGGTCGCTTCCGGACGCTCGAGCACCAGAGGCTCGATCGGTCCGGACGCGTTGATCGCATCGAACTCGTGCATGCGCTCGAGGGCGACGGCGGCGGAACCGCCGACGATCACGAGCATCGCGTACCCGCGGTCCGCGAACTCGGCCGCGATGCGCCACCATCCGTCCGGGCTGCCGCCGTGACGATCCGGGGCGACGAGCACGATGCCCTCGACGCCCTCGCGGAGCACGGCGAGCTCGCACAGGATGCGCACGCGGGCGGCCGGGTCGACCGAGCCGATGGGGACGGAGGCGAGCTCCTGGTATCCGACCCGCCCGAGCCAGCGGCGAGCGTGAAGCGGGGTCGCGCCACGTCCGGCGAACATCAGCTCCTCGCCGACCACCCCGGCGAGGGTGATGTCCGGGTGCGGATCGCTGACGTCCGGGGCGTCCACGAGGGCGACGCGGCGGCGCAGCTCCTTCGGACTCGCCGCCGCATCGATCGTGACGCGGCCCGTGTCCGGACGCATCCGCCCGCTCGCGATGAGGCCGAGCACGGTCGGCCGCTGCTCGGTCTCCGCGAGCGCGTAGCGGACGGCGCCGGAGTGGAACTCGAGACTCATGGACGGAAGCGCCTGGCCGGCGCGGCCCTTGCTGACGCCGTTCAGTGTGATCCTCATGCGCGGACCTCCTCATGGTCGGCGGCGATGTCCGGATGGGCGCTCAGCAGTTCGTCCGCCTCGCGCCAGGAGAGTCCGGCGATGCTGAGCACGGCCCGGACCGCGAGGTCCTCGGCGCCGCTGCTCTGCACGTCGGTGCGGGAGACGACGGTGCGCGCCATCTCCTCGATCAGTCGGGCGAGCGTGGGGCCGGCGAGGTCCGTCCGGAAGCTGCCGTCCTGCTGCCCCCTTCGCACGAGGGCGGCGACACTCCGGCGCAGCGGCGCCAGGGCGGCGGCGGTGTGCTCCACGTGCGCCTCGTCGAGGGCGAGCGCGGCGGCGACCTGGATGTGCGCCGCCTCCTCCCAGAGCCGGGCGGCCAGTCGGGCCAGGGCGAGGCGGGCGTCCGGCTCGTCGATGGAGGCCGCGATGGCGTTGAAGCGCTGGGCGCCGGTGGAGACGAGCTCCCGGATCAGGGCGTCCCGATCCTCGAAGTGCCCGTAGAGGGTGCGGCGGGACAGGCCCGCGGCCCTGGCTATCGCGTCGAGGGAGGCGTGCGGGTCGGTGGCGAGGGCGCTGCGGGCGGCGGACAGGATGCCGGCGCGGTTCTCCGCGGCGTCGCGACGAAGGGCGCGAGTGGTCATCCGTCCATGGTAATAACATGCACAGAGCTGTGCAAGATAATTCAGCAACCTCGCAGTGTGCTGCTCCCGCGGCCGGCCGTCGGGTCTCCTCAGGGGTGCACCGTGGTATGTTACGCGTCGCGCTTCGGCGCATTCTCAGAGGAGAGACCGGTCCGGACCGGGACTCCGGCGGGATCGGTCCTGGAACGGCGGGGGGACGCCATGATCGAGAAGAAGAACGACGTGCATGCCGGGAGCGGGGCACCGGCGGGGGATCGGCACGGTGGTCTGCAGGGCAGGCTGACCGATGCGATCGTCTCGGGCGCGCTCGCTCCGGGGACACGGGTGGACGAGCGCGGGCTCGCGGCCGCCTTCGGTGCCGGGCCGGCAGAGGTCCTCCGGGCCCTGGACGGCCTCGCCGCCGCCGGCCTCATCGCGGTGCGCCGCGACGGCACACGGTGGGTGACCGCGCTCGATGGCGACCGGGCGCGCGATGTGGTGGCTCTGTTCGGCGACGTCTGGATCGGCTCGGTCCGGCGCACGATGGCGCTGCTCCGCACCGACGACCTCGCGTATCTCGACGAGCTCGTCGACGATGTGGCGCTGGCGGTGCGGTGGCGGGACGGCTCGGCCTTCGGCAGCGGCCTGCGCGCTCTCGCCGTCGCATTCGCCCGGATCGAGGGCAACACGGAGCGGGCTGAGCTCGTCGGGAGTCTCGGGACGCTTCTCGAGTGCGTCGCCCGTCGTGCCGGGAGCGTCTTCGACTGGTCGGATGTGCGTACGTCGGTCGCCCGGATCGCCGTGGTGCTCGCCGAACGCGACGCCACGGCGATGCGCACCGCCCTCATGGACCTGTTCGACGATGTGCTGCCGGGAATCGTGGACCGTGCGGTGACGCCGGCTCTCCCGCTCGCCGCGGCGTCCTGATCGCCGGACGCGCGCCCCGGTGACCCCGGCGCCCGTCCCGTGTGCTCAGTCGGTGCCGGAGTCGAAGGCCGCGCGCTCGGAAGCGGTGTCGACGGCGTCCGCGAGGTTCTCGTCGGCCTCCGAGATCGAGCCGTGCACGGACTCGGTGATCTCGGCGGACTCGCCGGCGGTGACCCGGCCGACGAGCTCGCCCGTCGCGCCGCCGACGAGGCCGAGGCCCGCGTACTGCTCCAGGCGCGCACGGGAGTCGGCGATGTCGAGGTTGCGCATCGTGAGCTGGCCGATCCGGTCCACGGGGCCGAAGGCGGCGTCGCCGACGCGCTCCATCGACAGCTTCTCCGGCCCGTAGGACAGGTTCGGGGAGACCGTGTCGAGGATCGTCCAGTCGTCGCCGCGGCGCAGGCGGATCGTCACGGTGCCCGAGATCGTCGAGCCGACCCAGCGCTGGATGGACTCGCGGAGCATGAGCGACTGCGGCTCGAGCCAGCGGCCCTCGTACATGAGGCGGCCGAGGCGGCGACCCTGCTCGTGGTACGTCGCGAGGGTGTCCTCGTTGAGGATGCCGTTGACGAGGCGCTCGTACGCGATGAAGAGCAGCGCCATGGCCGGGGCCTCGTAGATACCGCGCGACTTCGCCTCGATGATGCGGTTCTCGATCTGGTCGCTCATGCCGAGGCCGTGGCGCCCGCCGATCGCGTTCGCCTCCTGCACCAGGGCCACCGGGTCGCTGAACTCGACGCCGTTGATCGCGACCGGACGGCCGCCCTCGAACGTCACCGACACGTCCTCGGTCTCGATGGCGACGGACGGGTCCCAGAACTTCACGCCCATGATCGGGTCGACGGTCTCCAGCGAGACGTCGAGGTGCTCGAGCGTCTTCGCCTCGTGGGTCGCGCCCCAGATGTTCGCGTCCGTCGAGTAGGCCTTCTCGGCCGAGTCGCGGTAGGGGAAGCCGTGTGCGACGAGCCACTCGCTCATCTCCTGCCGACCGCCGAGCTCGGTGACGAAGTCCGCGTCGAGCCAGGGCTTGTAGATGCGCAGGCGGGGGTTGGCGAGCAGACCGTAGCGGTAGAACCGCTCGATGTCGTTGCCTTTGTAGGTCGAGCCGTCGCCCCAGATGTCGACGCCGTCCTCGCGCATCGCGCGCACGAGCAGCGTGCCGGTGACCGCGCGGCCCAGGGGCGTGGTGTTGAAGTAGGTCTTGCCGCCGGAGCGGATGTGGAAGGCACCGCAGGAGAGTGCGACGAAGCCCTCCTCGACCAGCGCCGTCTTGCAGTCGATGAGGCGCGAGGCCTCGGCGCCGTACTCCAGCGCGCGTCCGGGGATCGAGGCGATGTCGTCCTCGTCGTACTGCCCCAGGTCGCCGGTGTAGGTGAAGGGCACAGCGCCCTTGTCGCGCATCCAGGCGACGGCGACGGAGGTGTCGAGTCCTCCGGAGAAGGCGATGCCGACGCGCTCGCCGACGGGCAGGGACTGGAGGACCTTGGACATGGCTCCCAGTCTATCGGCGCGCGACCCACCCCCTTTCGTGTGTTCCGGCCCTTTTCGCACGCACGCAGGGGGGTGGCTCGCGCGAAAAGGGGTGGGTCGACGGGAAGATGGGCGCATGGGTGGAGCGATTCTGTGGGGAGCCGTCGCGGCGGCGCCGCTGTTCGTCGGTGCGGTGCTCGCGATGCTGCGCACCTGGCCGCCGCGGTGGCTGGGCATCGTCCTGGGCTTCGGCGCCGGAGCCCTGATGGCCTCGATCGCCTTCGAGCTCTGGGAGGAGGGGCTCGACCGCGGCGGTCCCATCCCGCTCGTCACCGGCGTCGCCCTCGGTGCCCTCAGCTACTACATCGCCGCCCGCATCCTCGACGCCAGGGCTGCCAGGAAGAAGGGCGAAGCTGGGGGAGGTCAGCTCGCGGTGGGGGCCCTCCTCGACGGGACCCCGGAGCAGCTCGTCCTCGGCATCGGTCTCGCCTCGGGGGAGCCGGTGAGCATCGCGCTCGTCGTCGCCATCCTCGTCTCGAACCTCCCGGAGTCCATCGGCTCCGCCGCCGACCTGCTCGACGGCGGCATGCGACGGAGCAGGGTGCTGCTCCTGTGGGCCGGGGTCGCCGTGGTGTGCGCGCTCGCCACCGTCGCCGGATTCGCACTGGCCAGCGTGACCGGCGAGGTCTTCCGCTCCGGGGCGAGCGGTTTCGCCGCGGGCGCCCTGCTCGTCATGCTGGTGGACTCGATGGTCCCGGAGGCGCAGTCGAAGGCGAAGGAGTCCACGGGGCTGGCGACCGTCCTCGGATTCGCGCTCGCCGCGGGTCTCGCCTTCGCGTCCTGAACGGATCGAGGGGGTTGCGGCTCAGACGCCGCCGGTGCGGGCGTCGCGACGGACGCTGCGGCCGGTGATGCGCTCGATACGGAACGACAGCGGGAGGTCCCGGTCGTCTCCGGCCCACGGGTGCACCCGCGCAGCCGCCCCGGCAGCGTCCTCCTCGGGCACCTGCGACAGGACACCGTGCATCAGCACGCTCCACCCCAGGCCGCCGATCGGATCGTGGTAGTCGACCTCGAACGAGACCTCGGCCGACTCGCGGGAGAGCGTCGCCAGGTGGCCGTCCGGTGACGTGCGCAGGAGCAGCTCGTGCCCCGAGACGACGAAGTTCACCGGATGGATCTGTACCAGGCCCTCGTCGACGAATCCGATGCGGCCCACCGTGGTGGTCGCCAGCAACTCGTAGGACTGCTGCTCGTCGAGTTCGTGGATCATGCGGACACTCCCTCCCCCTGTGCCGCCAGTGTAGCCACGGCGCCGCAGATCATCGAGGGCGCCCGACCGGAATCACCCGGTGAGGTGTCAGGACGACCATGCCTCCAGCTCGGCGGTGAGCGCAGCGAGGTACGCGGGAGGGCCGGCTTCCGCGAACCACAGCCACAGCTCCGCAGCGATCACCGGGTACCACGCGCGGACACGGTCGGGATCGGCGCCGTAGCCATCGATGAGCGCCCGCTCGGACCGCGGGTCCTTCCTGGCGGCTCCCCACGCGGCTCGGGCGAGCTCCCGCAGCGGGTCGCCGCAGTGCGCCGCCTCCCAGTCGACGACCCCGGAGACACGTCCGTGCTGCGCGAGCAGGTTGCCGTCGGTCCAGTCGCCGTGGCAGAAGACGACCCCGGACGACGGCGGGATGCGCAGCGGGAGGCGAGGCCCGCCGGCGGCGCGGTACCGCTCGATGATCGTCGCATCGTCGGGTGCGGGAAGGAGGTCGTCCGGAGCGGCGAGCCGATGCAGGGCACGGAGCAGGGGCGCTGATGCCCCGAGGCCCGCGAGCCGGGCCTCGGCGTCGGCGTCGTCGAGGCGGGCGCCGGGGAGCTCCGTCATGAGGATCGCGCCCGGCCGCTCCTCGACCACCTCGGGTACCGGGAGTCCGGAGCCGACGAGACCGCGGAGGGCCCGAAGCTCGTTCTGGTGCCGTGCCGGATCGGCGAGGCGCTTCTCGACCAGCCGTCGTCCGCCGCGCTCGACGAGCCGCACCGCGCCGACCGCTCCCTGCCTCATCCCGTCATCCTCGCACCGGGCGGGTGATCACTCGAAGCCGGGGTAGTCCTGCAGCCGCTTCTCGAACTCCGCGCGGTCGGCCTCGCTCAACACCTTGCCGGCGATGACCACGAGCTGGAGCCCCTCGACCGGCTCGCCCGTGCGTGCGCTCTGTGCCTCCCGCGACGCGCGGAAGCCGCCGTCGGCATCGTTCGACAGATCGTAGATGTTCGCGTAGAAGCGCAAGGGATCGGGGTAGTTCTCCGTGTAGTACTCCCATGTCGTCTGCGTGCGCGGGTCGTCGCTGCCGTAGAGCTTGGCGATCATGGACGGGTCGATGCCGGAGTTCGCGGGGTCGTTGAACGAGTACAGGTTCCACAGGCCGTGCGCCGCCACCACCTCGTCGATCGCGGCCATCACCTCGAGCTTGCGCGCGTAGCCCTGCACGGGCTGCTCGGTCGCCCAGGCCGCGGACGTGTACTCGGACAGCATCGACTCCCCGCCGTAGCCGTTGCGCTCCGGCCGGATGTCCTCGTCACCCACCTGAACCCACGTGAACCCGAAGTCGGCGGAGAGCCGCTCCCGGATGTCCGTGAAGAGAGCGTCGGCCTCGGCGCGCACCTCCTCCATGGACTGCTGGGTGAGCGCTTCCTGCGGGGCCGTGCCCTTGATGCCCGGGTAGGCCTCCGCGTGCCGCTGTTCCGCGGTCTTCACGCCTTCGTAGTTGCCGGATGCCGAGGTGCGCAGCGCGCTGAGCGCCCCGACGGTCGCGACGTTGAACAAGATGGTGAGAACGAGGGCGACGATGCCCAGGCGGCGCCCGCCGGTGGTGACGAGTGCGGCGACGATCACGCCGAGCACCAAGAGCTGCAGTGTGATCATCGTCACGCCGTACAGCAGGTCGGTGCCGCCGACCACGAGCGTGCCGAACAGGATCAGGACGAAGAGGATCGCGGCCACCAGGGCGATCCAGCCGAGGGCGTTCGCCGCTGGTTTCTTCTCCTGGGGCGGCAGCGGGGAGAGGACGGGCCGCGTGGGACCGATCTGCTGCTGCCGCCGGGCGCCGCGATAGCCCCCGGGCGGCGGGACGGGTGGGGCGCCCTCGGTGCCGCCGACATACCGGGCGCGCTGTCGCTCGTGATCGCTCACCACGGCTTGTCCGCTCCGGTGCCGCCGGGTTCGTCGCCCTGCTGCTGATCGCGTTCCTGCGTCCCCTGCTCGAGCTTGTCCTGGAGATCCTGCAGCTTGTCCTCGGACGGCTGCGGCTCCTCCTGCTGTTCCTGCTCCTCCTGGGGCTGCTGTTGTTGCTCCTGCTCCTGCTGCTTCTGCTTGAGGCGGTCCTCGGTGCTGTCGAGGGTGTCCGCCATGTCGCGCTCGGGATCGGGGGACTGCTGCTGCGCCTCTTCGCTGTGGCACTCCTCCGGGGTCTCGACGGTGACAGTCAGCGCCTCGCCGTAGAGAGCTGTCGCGGCGGCGCCGTCTCCCTCGGCCCTGGCGGCATCGCCCATCCGCTCGATGACGAGGGCGAGGTTGATCCGGACCGGGCACACCTCGAGCCCGGTCGCGAGGTCGAGTGAGCGCTCCAGCTCCGCGCGGGCGGCAGGGAGCTCCTCGGCGCCGGCCATCGCGGTGCCGATGTTGTACGGCGCCTTGTACGGCTCGAACCAGTTCAGGACGTCCTGTCCGCGCGCCGAGGCCGCGGAGCCGGCGAAGTCGTCGACGACGTACGCGGTGATGGCCTGGTGGGCGAACGCGTACATGCTCAGCAGCTTGCCCACGAAGAGCAGGGCGGCGAGGGTGAGCGGGATCGTCCCGATCGCGACCCAGCGGCGGATGAGGCGCCGACGGCGGTTCGAGCGGAGGAGGGCTGCGGCGGCGTCGTCCTGCGCAAGCGTCACGACCCACCTCCTCCCCTGTCGTCGGCGTCTGAACATCCTATCCGCGACGGTCCGTCCGGGCTGGCGTGTGCGACGAACGCCGGCCCCGATCGAGGCCGGCGTTCGTGACGGGGAGTGCCCGTCCGGCTACTCCGCCGCCTTGACGCGGAACGTGTCGAAGGACACGCCGAGGGGCGCAGTCGCGCTCGCCGAGCGGCTGCCGCTGAGACCCACGCCACCCGCCGGAAGCGGGGCGGCGTCGGTCGCCCGCAGCTGCCAGTCGGCGGGCTCCGCGGCATCGCTCGTCCAGAGCTTCGCGACGAGGGAGGCCTTGTCCGCCCCCGTCACGGCCGCCTTGAGCGTGTAGGTGGTGCCCGGGGTGACCGTGACGCCGTTCAGGGCCCGGGTCGCGAGGACGGTGCCGTCTCTGTGCGCCACGAGCCAGACCGTGCCGTCCGGGCGGAGCCACGCGCGCACGAGGTACCGGCCGGCGGACGAGTCGCGGGCGATGACCCCGATGTAGGAGCCTCCCGTGCTCGACGGCTGATCGACGCGGAACGTCGTCTCCAGCGCCGGGTTCAGCACCGACGGTGCGTTCAGCGTCGCGTGGCGGGTGTCTCCCGCGGCCAGCTTCAGCTGCCCTGAGCCTTCGGCGACGCTGGCCGCGGCTGCGGACCCGCCGGCGATCTTCCATGCTCCGCCCGTGAGGGCTTCTCCCCAGCCGGGACCGGCCGTGCGGTCGAACTCGTCGCTCGCGAGCGGCGCGGGTTCCGCCACCACGGCTTCCCGCGTGGTTGTGGCAGAGCCGCCGATGTCGGCCGTCACCGTGAGGGTGACCGTGCGCGTCCCGGCCGCCGCGTACGTGTGCGTCGCCGATGCTCCCTCACCGGTCGTGCCATCACCCCAGTCCCAGCGGTAGCTGCGGATGGTGCCGTCGGCGTCCGTCGAGGCAGACGCGTCGGCTGACACCGTCAGCCCCGAGGCCGAGAGCGTGAACGAAGCCGTGGGCAGCGCGTTGGCGCCCTGCACGACGACACGCTTCGCGACCGAGCCCACGAGATTCTGGCTGTCGGTGACCGTGAGCTTGACCACGTACGTGCCGGGCTTCGCGTAGGCGTGCGACGGCGTCTTGCCCGTACCCGTCGTACCGTCCCCGAAGTCCCAGCGGTAGTCCGAGATCGTGGTGTTCCCCGGCGGCACGGAGGTGCTCGCGTCGAAGGCGACATCGAGCCCGGTGACGGCTGTGGTGAAGGCGGCGACCGGAGCTGTCGAGCCCTTGCCGACCAGGTAGTGCGTCTTGACCTGGGCGGCGCTCAGTCCGTACGGGTACACGGCGAACTCGTCGACGTTGCCGGTGAGGGAGACCGACTTCGGGGTGTTCGGCCAGTTGGCGAGCTTGCCGCTGCCGATCTTCCAGAAGCCCTCGTAGTCCTGGCCCTTGGTCACTCCGGTGATCTGATCGTTGAGTTGCCCGTCGACGAACAGCTTCATGCCTTCCGGGCTCACCGAGGCCACGACGTGGTGCCACTGGTTGTCGTTGTATGCCGACTTCGTCGTGATGACCTTCGTGCCGTCGCTGTACACCCCGAAGTTCAGGCGCCCGTCGTTCGACATGTACACGTTGCGATCGTGGTTCCTCGAGAAGCCCGCGGCCGAGCTCTCGAAATCGAACAGCAGACCGCCGCTGGTCGTCGACGTCTGGAACCACATCTCGGCCGAGTACGCCCCGGGCGTCGGCATCTTGGTGGTGGTGTCGACGCGCCCCGTCTCGGTGCCGTCGAGGGCCGTGGCACCCGCCACTCCCTTCGGCACGCCCGACGTCGACGGCTTCGCCCCCGCGCGGAAGATGGGGTTGTTCGTGCCGGCCACGTCCTGACCGACGGTTCCCAGCGGGTAGTAGAGCTGCGGTGCGTCGGCGAGCACGGCGTCGGAGTACGGAGGGGTCGAACCGGCCACCGTGACGGTCGCCGTCTTGCTCGTGACCGTGTTGCCGTCGCCGTCCGTGGCTGTGAACGTATACCTCTGCTGCGAGCCGGCCGGAGCCGTCGTGTCTTCGAAGGTGATGGCGGGCAGGTTCCACCAGGTGGAGTCCGCTTTCGTGGTGAACACCGGCGCGGTCGAGCCGGCGCGGCGCAGTTCATAGGTGAGCGTGAGGTCGTCCCGGTCCCAGTTGGACGGGATCGAGACCTTCACGTGGCCGGGTACGAGCGAGGTCGCGGTCGGCTCCCACTTGTCTCCGGAGAGGCGGGGTCCGTCCTTCGGGCCGCCGGGAGGAGTCGTCGAGAATCGCACGAGTCCTTCGAACTGCCCGTTGTTGACCGAGCGGAACTCGCCGCCGATGGAGATCATGTTCCCGGTGCCGGTGATGGAGAGGCCGGCCTGACCCAGACCGGTCGTCACGCCGACCGCCCAGTCCGGAGACCACGCGTACGGCGACGGCGCCGGCGTGCCGCCCCAGTCCTTGCGGCCCGGTGCCGCGGGCTGGGGAGCAAGCGTCCCCCTGGCGTCGGCGGTGTAGGCCTCGGAGTAGCGGTGGATGCGAGGAGCCTGCTCCGGGTGGAGCCCGAGGGTCACGCAGGTGTGGGTGTGGCTGGTGGTGTAGACGACCTTGCCGGTGGAGTAGACGCCGTAGTGGTCGCCGATGCAGTCCGCGATCCAGCGCACCTTGCCGGTGCCGGCCTCGGCGGCGAAGGTGCCCTCGAGGCTGCCCGTCGCGGCGTCGGCGAAGCCCCAGCCGGTGCCGTACACGCCGGTCGCGTCGGTGGCGAGACCGAAGGTTCCGGCCTTGCCGGCGTAGATGCCCGATCCGGCGCCGTTCTTGACCGTCTTGGCCAGTTCCCACTCGGTGTTCAGGGCTCCGGTGGTCTTGTCGACGGAGGCGCTGCCGCGCATCTCGGTGTTGCCGTTGACCTGGGAGAAGCGTCCGCCCACGATGGTGTCCGCGCCCGCAGGGTCCATGACCATGGCATCGACCTGGAGGTCGGTCTGTGGAGCCCAGGGACGGAGCGCGCCGTTGGTGGTGTCGAAGGCGGCCAGGTTCTTCCGCGGCGTGCCGTTGGCCTGGGTGAAGAGGCCGCCGGCGTAGACGGTCGTCCCCGACGTCGCCAGCGCGTAGACGCCGGATCCGCCGATGGAAGGCACGAAGCCCGGGACGAGCTCACCGGTCTTCGCGTCGATCGCCGCGATGTTCCAGCGGTCCTTGCCGTTGACCTTGTTGAACGAGCCGCCGATGTAGATGCGGGAGCCGTCGGGCGAGGCGGCGACGGCCTTGATCACGCCGTTCACCTGTGGGGCGAACGGCAGCAGCGCACCGGTGTCGATGTTGTAGGCGAGCACGTTCGAGCGTGCCGTCAGTGCGGTCCCGGGAGGGGCCTTCGGCTCGCGGGCGTTGTCGAATTTGCCGACCGCGTACACGATGGACCCGATCGCCGTCTGGGCCCAGACATACCCGTTGTCGATCTGCACGGTCGGGATCGGATCGGATGTGACGACGTTCTCGTCCCGCTGCAGCAGCGGAGGCATCCCGCCCGGATCGTCGGCCGCCGCGGCGGCTCCGCCGCCGAGGGCTACCAGCCCCGCGGCGACCATCACCCCCGCGATCACTCCGGCCACGCCCGTGCGCGCGCTCTTCCAGACAGCACTGTTCCCCATGTGTGTTCCCCAGTCATTCGATGGCCGACCCCACGTCGGCACGTCATCGTCGGACGACCGACCGCGAGAGCTCCCCCAGAGATGCTCGGACCGCGGCGGTTCGTTCCGACGAACCCCCGTCGAAGGCGCAGAAGCCTCCGACGGGTAACACAATACCATCGCCGGGAGCGGAGTACACGCCGTACCCGCAGGGATCCTGGGGTCTCGCGTGCTGTCAGGGGGCGTCGAGCGGAGCGGGCCGCCCCGCGCGAGGCGCGCGAAGACCTCGGAGTCGGGCGACCAGGATCGTCGCGCGGGTGAGTTCCACCCCCAGCGCGGCGAGGACCACGAGTGCCGCGACCCAGTACAGCTCGATCACGTTCCCCACCTCGCCGGCGTCGGCGTAGGCGGTGGTGCTCGACGGTGCGGCGGGGAGCGACGGGGCGACATCCGCCTCCCGGTGTTCGTACCCGACGCCGAGCTGCCCGGCGATCGTCTCGAGGTTTCCCTCGTCGATGACGGAGAGTGCATCCGCACCCTGGTACTGGATGTACTCGGAGCCGTTCTGGTCGAGCCCGCCCGTCGTGACGCGCATGGGACCGCCCTCCGTCGTGCCGTACCCGAAGACGGCACCCGCGTCGGTGTAGCGCGCGCTGTCGGCGAAGGACTCCGGGGCGGACCCCGTGGTCTGCTCGCCGTCGCCGAAGTAGAAGACCATGCGCGAACGGTCCGGCGACGACTCCGCCGCGGCGGCGAGGGTCTCGCTCAGCAGCGGAGCGGCCACGCCGATCGAGCTGCCGCGCGACTGGCTCGTGACCTCGGGGCGCAGCACGTCGAGTGAGCCGAGCAGGGCGGTGGTGTCGGTGGTCAGCGGGATCCGCAGCTCGGCGGCCGCATCCGAGGTGAGGAGGGCGAAGCGGGCTCCGGGGTACTCCTCCACGAGCGCGCGCACGTCGGCGCGCACACCGTCGAGCCGGGGAGCGCCGTCGTCCCAGTCCTCGGCCACGATGCTCGCGGTGGTGTCGACGACGAGCACGATGTCGGTGTCGGTCGCCAGGGTCTGCGTGGAGCCGCCGGGGAGCCCCGGCCGCAGCAGCATCACGGCGCAGGCGAGCACCATCACGAGGCGCAGCGCCCAGAGGGACCGATGCACGGCGAGAGCGCGTCGGTCGGTCACGACCTCGCCCCCGGCACGCGGCGCACGCACGAGCATCCAGACGGCCACGCCGGCGACACCGGCGCACAGCAGCAGGATGAGGAACACGGGGAGCACGGGTTGGAAGATCACAGGCGCACCCTCCAGACCAGCACGACGAAGCCGAGCGCGAGGACCGACAGGACGGCGATCCACAGGTTCGGAGTGTCCGTCCAGACCACCTGCGCCTCGCCGCGCAGTGCCGTGGCCTCCTGCTTCTGCACCTCGTCGATGATGTCCCCGACCGTGGTCGTGTCGCGGAGCCCGTAGGCGGCGCCCCCGGTGGCCTCGGCGGCGGCGGCCAGCTCGGCGCTGACGGCGGCGTCCTTGCCCTCGACCGGGTTGATCGCGAACACCCGGACATCCTTCGAGGCCGCATACGCCGCGGCCTCATCGAGCGTCACGATCGAGGCGCCGTTGATCTCGTTGTCCGTCGCGAAGATCACGGACCGGGACCGGTCGTCGTCCGGGTGATCGAAGCCCATGGTGCAGGCCGCGAGTCCGTCGCCGATGAGGGAGGCGCCGTCGCCGTTGAGCGTGCCCAGCCAGTGCTCCGGGATCTCATCCACGTAGTCGAAGCTCGACATCATGCTCGCGAGGTGCTCGCGGATGAAGTCGTAGTCGTCGGTGAGGGGGAAGATCTGTACGGGAGAGCTGTTGAAGATCGTCAGGCCGATGCGCTCGCCCTCGAAGCCGTCGAGCAGCTCGTCGAACACGGAGAGCACCTCGACGTCGACCTCCGACATCGAACCCGACACGTCCAGGCACAGCATGATGTCGCGGCTCGTGTCGACGGGTTGGACGGTCTGGGCGGACATCGGACGCGCGGCCACGACGCCGGCGACCAGCGCGGCCCCCGCACCGAGGGCGAGCAGACCCGTCAGGGCGACGGCGCGACGGGATAGCGCCTGGCGGAAGGACGGCAGCGCTCGCAGCCGCTCCGCCCTGGCCACGCGAGCGGTGTCCGCGGCGCGCCGGTCCCGGTGGCGGCGCAGGCCGACCGCGAGACCGATCGCCACCGCGGCGACGACGACCGCCGCGGCGAGGACCAGCATCCAGACGTTCGCTAGTGCCACGCGCGTACCACCGTCCTGGCGGCTTCGGCGCCGGCGGCCGGATCGATGGCGGGCCCCTGCCGGAAGATGCTCGGATAGTAGTGGCGGCCCATCGCGTCGATGAGCGCAGGGTGCACGCCGCGGGAGACGAGGTCGTCGAGGGTGAGCACCGGTGCTTCCAGGCCGCTGTACTCGTTGACGAACGTGCGCACGACGCGGCTCAGCTCCAGGTTCGCCTGCCGCGCGGAGAGGTGGCGGTCACGGTAGTCGTGCTCGACGCGATCGATGCGGTCGAGGTACTCCGAGCGCAGAGCGGACAGCACGTCGAGCGTGGACGGCTGACCGGCATCCGCGGCCGCTCCGGAGGCGGCGGTGCGGGGGCGAGTGAGCCGGAACAGCAGCCACGCGCCGACGATCAGCAGGGCGAGGATGCCGAGCGCGAGCAGCATCCATCCCCACCCGTACTGCGCGGGCGGGTAGAGCTCGTCAGAACCGGGCATCGGACCTCCGGTTCAACAGGTGCAGCAGCTGCGGAACGGCGTCGTCCTGACCGTCGAGCGCGCCGTGACTGATCTCCATCCGCGTGAGCAGGTCGGCGAGCCGGGCGGCGTCGGCAGCCCGCTGCGCACCGAGCTCGTTCACGATCGCCCGGTCGCCCTGGATGAAATCGGGGACCTCCCAGAGGCTGTCGACGTCGGCGCGCAGCCGGGCGGAACGGTGGTTGAGCACCGGTTCGGCGTCGCGCAGGGTGAGCCAGAGCACGTCGTGCTGCACCCGCAGGCGGCGAAGCAGGCGCTCGGTCTCGGTAGTGACCGGGGCCTCGTCAGTGAGCACGACCACGATCATGCGCCGTGCGATCGTCCGCGTGACGAAGGACAGCAGGGCGTCGCGATCGCTGGGGGCCGCCGCGTCGTCGACCGCGCGGTCGATCGTCCGCAGCGCGTGTTCGAGGGCGCCCTCGCTGCGCCCCGGTGCCAGGCGACGGACGCGGGAGGCGTCGCCGTAGACGACCGTGAAGTCGTCGCCGTGCCGGAGCGTCAGCACGCCGAGGGCTCCGGTCGCCAGGATCGCCAGGTCCTTCTTCGAGCGCTCGTCCGCGGCGAGAGCGGTCATAGAGCGTCCCGTGTCGACGACGAACATCACCGTGTGCATGCGCGTGGCCCGTGACCGCTTGACCAACGGGGTGCCGAGGCGGGCGGTCGCGCGCCAGTCGATGTCGCGCACCTGGTCGCCGTACTCGTACTTGCGCAGGTCCTCGAAGTCGAGGCTCCGCCCGTGCAGCAACGACGCGTAGGCGCCGTCGAGCGCGTGCAGCGACTTGCGGTTCGAGTGGATGAAGAGCTTGCTCTTCACCTGCGTGATGAGGCTGGGCATCTGGCGCGGGATCCCTGAACGTGTCGACGGGTCAGGGGGTGGGCACGGCGGCGAAGATCTGGTCGATGATCTCCTCGCTGCGGATGCCCTCGGCGTCAGCCTCGAACGTCAGCAGCACGCGGTGCCGCAGCACGAGGTGTCGCAGGGCGCGGATGTCCTCGGGAAGGACGTGGGTCCGGCCGCTGAGGAGGGCGAGGGCGCGCGAGGCCTGGAGGAAGGCGATGCTGGCCCGCGGGCTCGCGCCGTACTTGATGAAGCGGGCGCGCTCGTCCCCGATGTACGGCGCGGGATTCCGGGTCACGTACGCGATCGACACGATGTAGTTGCGGATCGCGGGGTCGACGTAGATGCGGCTCGCGACGTCCTGCAGCAGGTGCACGTCGTCCAGCGTGACGGCGCTGTGCACGTGCCGGTCGGGGTCGAGCACGCCTGAGTCGATGCGGCTGAGGATCTCGAACTCCTCCGCCGGGCTCGGGTACTCCACGATCTCCTTGAGGAGGAACCGGTCCATCTGCGCTTCGGGCAGCTCGTACGTGCCCTCCTGCTCGATGGGGTTCTGCGTCGCGATCACGAGGAACGGCTTCGGCAGCGGGTGGATCTCGCCGCCGATGGTGGTCTGGTGCTCCTGCATCGCCTCGAGCATGGCGCTCTGGGTCTTGGCGCTGGAGCGGTTGATCTCGTCGAGCAGCACGAAGTTCGCGTGCACGGGGCCGAGCACCGTCCGGAAGCTGCCCGTCGCGGCGTCGTAGATCTGGTTGCCCGTGATGTCGCTCGGCAGGAGGTCGGGCGTGCACTGGATGCGCTTGAACTTCGCCTTCACGGTGTCCGCGAGCGTGCTGGCGGCAGTGGTCTTGGCGAGGCCAGGCACGCTCTCGAGGAGGATGTGACCGCCGGCGATGAGCGCCACGAGCAGGCTGGTGCGCAGGCGCTCCTGGCCCACCATCTTCGCGGAGTACGCGTCGGAGATCGTCTGCAGCACGGAACCGGCGCGCGCCATCTCGGCGTCGGTCGGAGCGGCGGCGGGGGCCGCTGCGGCGATCGGCGCGGCGGACGCGGGCGGTGGCGGGGGTGCGGAGATCGTCGGCGGGGTCGGCGCGTCGGCGTCGGTCATCGGTCTTCGTCTCCCTCGGTCACACGCGGGCCCGCACGGCGCGCCCCTCCGCCGACCAGCGTAATCGCAACCTGCGCGGAGGTCGCCGCTAAGCGGCCGGATGAGTCTGCTCCAACGCCTCCATTGACATGCAACGTTTTACCCGCTGATACTTGGCTCGTTAGATACCGACCCGACTATGCGAGAGGAGGAGCTATGTCGTTCACAGTTCGGGCAACCAAGGAACGTGACATCAGCTGGGGTGTTCTCTGAGAACGCGCACGCCACCCCGTATCGCTCGGCCTCCTCGGTCGAGCGATACGGGGCCGGAAGGAACTTCATGCGACCGCAGATCAAAAGAGCGCTACCCATCTATTGGCTCGCTGACGATGTCGTCCGCATCGGCGCGCAGCAGGGGATCACGAAGGAGCTCACCGACCCGCAGGGCCAATTGCGCGTCCTGTTACCGCTGCTCGACGGCAGGCGTGAGTACGGCGACGTCCTTCGAGAGGCGTGCCAAGCCCTCGTCGACCTGTCTGAAGACGACGTGCGCGAGGGGATCCAGTATCTCGACGCAAGCGGCCTCATCGAGGACGCGTGCTCTTACGACAGCCTGCCCGTTCGGCTGGAGGCCAATCAGACGTTCTTTGCGGCCGCCGCCGAGAATACGCAGGCAGCGGCGAATCGTGCCCAGCACGTTCTCCGCGAGTCTCATGTCGTTCTGCTCGGGCTCGGAGGGGGCGGAAGCGCAAGCCTCCCGCAGCTTCTGGCGTGCGGCCTCCGTAAGCTCACCATCCTCGACTACGACGTCGTAGATGAGAGCAACCTCAACCGGCAGACTCTGTTCCGGACGAGTGATATCGGGCGGAAGAAGACCGACGTAAGCGCAGAGTATTGTCGAGCGTTCGCTCCGGACGTCGATGTCGAGGTGTTCGATCTGAAGGTCGCCTCGGTGGACGACATCATTCGGGTCGCGCGGGGAGCCGACGTCATCATCTGCGCCATCGATGAGCCTCGGTTCATTGCCCAACGCCGTGCGAACGCCGCGGCGGTGCGGCTCGGAATCCCCGTCGTCATCATGCTCACTCAGCACACCAGCGGCCGCTTCTTCTCGGTGGTTCCGCGAGAGTCCGGCTGCCTCGATTGCTTGCACATCTTCGACGAACTCAACACGGATGGCTTCCTGCGGCAGTTCCATGCACTGATGTCGCCGGCGAGAGACGCGGCGACCGCGGCGATTGCGCCGCACATTCAGAGGCTCACGTCCTTCGGCGTGGACGAGGCGATGCGCCTGATCACCGGATACGCGGCCCCTTTGGGTCTCGGCCGACAGGTCGAGGTGAACTACATCTCAGGAGCGCTCCGCATCATCATGAACTGGGATCGACACCCGGGCTGCCCGACGTGCGGATCGGGCGACTCCCAGTTCGACTACATCTTCGATGCCGACCCGCTGTGAATCCGCCTCGGCTGGGTCTCTGGCGCGTCCGCGACTATCGGGCGTGGTTCGCCGGTGACACGCTCACCCAAGTCGGCCTGAGCATCGGGGCCTTCGCCTTCACTCTTCTCGGCTACTACGTCACATCCGACGCCTTTCTCGCAGGGCTGATCGGCACTGTCTCGGCCGTCGCGCGGGCGGTGTCGACCCTTCCTGGTGGCGTTCTCGCCGACAGGTTCGACGCCCGAAGGCTGATGATCTGGTCGGGCGCGTCCGCGTTCGCAATCTACGCAGGGCTGTCGGCGATGTACGTCACGGGCACGCTGACGACAGCTGCGCTCATCGTCATCGCGGCAGGAGAGGGGCTCGTCGTGGGGCTCTTCTTCACGGTCACGGACGTCGCGCTCCCGCGCATCGTCGGGAAGCGATTCCTGGCCGAGGCATCCGCAGCCAACCAGTCTCGCGACGCAGCCATCCGGCTTGCGGCGGCACCGGTATCGGGGCTGCTCTTCGGTGTGCACCCTTCGTTGCCGCTGATCGTCTCGGCGGTCGCTCGGCTCGGAGAAGTCGGATCCGCCCTCGCGATACGCAAGGACCTCAGCCCCGA
Source organism: Microbacterium paraoxydans (assembly GCF_900105335.1). Classification (NCBI taxonomy): domain Bacteria; kingdom Bacillati; phylum Actinomycetota; class Actinomycetes; order Micrococcales; family Microbacteriaceae; genus Microbacterium; species Microbacterium paraoxydans. The sequence continues at coordinate 2,074,297 of NZ_LT629770.1, forward strand.
GGGCCTCGGTGACGGAGCGGGGGTGCGATCGCTCGCCGCAGGTCGTCGTTGGCTGGCGGTGTGGCGTCAACCGCGAACCCTCATCGGTCTGATCGTGCTGGTCAACTTCTGCCTGGGTGCCTGTGGAATGACCATCGTGCTCAGCCAGCAACAGACAGGCACCCCCGCGTGGCAGATCGGAACCATCCAGACCATGCAGGGCGCAGGCGTGCTCGCAGGTGGAGCCGTCGCGGGATGGATACTCCGCCGATACAGCGGGCGCGCGATCGTGCGCCTATCGATCTGCATGATCACTCTGGCGTTCACCGCTCTTCTCGTTACTCAGAGCGTTCCCGCTGTGGCGGTCATCGGCTTCGTCGCCTCGATGCCGTTGATACCTCTCAACGCCGTGCAGGGGTCGTACCTCGCGTTGATCATCCCCGACCAGATCCGCGGTCGCGTGCTGTCGCTTTCGTCCTTGCTCGGAGCGCTCGCCGGCGGTGCCGCGCCTCTGCTGGCCGGAGCGCTTCTGGAGTACGCCGGTTACTACCTTGCGGTCGGGGTGCCTCTCGCCATCCTCGCGGGCACGGCGGTGGCCGCTGCGCTCTCCAGGGCGGTCGGAGCTATTCCCCGGAGGAGCGAGTTCGACCAGGTCGAACCGCTTCCCCTGTCCGCGGGTGCCATCGCAGACGCGTGATGAGCACGCCGAGCAGGCACAGCGCGCCCCCCACGAACATGAGCGGGGTGGGCACCTCCCCGAGGATCAGCCACGACAGCAGGATCGTGAGGGCCGGGACCACGTACGTCGTCGCTGAGGTCTTCCCCGCGGTGCTGCGCTGCAGCACGTACGCCCAGGTGGTGAAGGCGATCGCGGTGGGGAAGATGCCGAGGTAGACCACCCACAGCGTCGCGTCGAGGGGCGCCGTCTGCACGTCGGCGATCAACGCGCCGAGCCAGGGAAGCAGGGCGATCGTGCCGGCGGCCGCCCCGAGCCAGGTCAGCGTGGTGGCGTCGGCCCCCGAGGTGAGCAGGTGTTTCTGCAGCAGGGTGCACCCCGCGTACATGACCGCGGCGAGAAGGGCCAGCAGGAGGCCCGTGAGGTCGGGGCCGGTGCTGCTGGTGGAGTTCATGCCGATGAGGACCACCCCGAGGAAGGCGATGGGGGCGCCGATCACGAGGGGGCGGGGGAATCCCTCCCGGAGGAAGAGACCGCTGAAGACGACGACCATGAGCGGCGCCAGGTTCACGACCATCGCGGCGGTTCCGGCGTCGAGGGTGCGTTCGGCGCTGTTGAGGGCCAGGTTGTAGATGCAGAACCATCCGACGCCCCACACGGCGATCAGCAGCCAGCGGCGGCGCTCCGGGAGCCGGATGCCGTGCCGCAGCGCGATGATCGTCAGCACGAGGGTGCCCACGGCCATGCGCAGCAGCGCCAAGGCCCCGGGGTCGTAGTGCGGCCCCGCGCCACGGATCCCGATGAAGGCCGAGGCCCAGAGCACCACCGTCACCGCGGCCGCGAGCAGGACCAGGGCGCCGCGCGATCGGGCCGGCGAGCCCTGCGGGTCGAGCCGCTCCGATGCCCTGATGTCCTGTCGCACCGTCCGATCCTGGCACCGGCCGCCGACATCGGCCATGCGCGGAAGCGACAGCCGTCGTCGCATTCCCGCCAGCGTCGCCGCGGGGCACTGCTAACGTCGAAGAGCAGCCACTGTCCGGGCGGGTCGAGCGTTCCGCTCCCACCGGGGAAGAACTGTCCTCCTCTCCCGGATACGGCTGCGCCCGATACATGACGGAAGAGTTTGAGGACGATACGTGACGAACAGTGAACGAGTAGCGATCATCGGCGCCGGCCCCTCGGGGATGGCGCAGCTGCGGGCCTTCGAGTCCGCGGCCCGTGCGGGGGCGGAGATCCCCGAACTGGTCTGCTTCGAGAAGCAGGCCGACTGGGGCGGCCAGTGGAACTACACCTGGCGCACCGGGCTGGACGAGTACGGCGAGCCCGTGCACTCCAGCATGTACCGCAACCTGTGGTCGAACGGCCCGAAGGAGGCCCTGGAGTTCGCCGACTACACCTTCGACGAGCACTTCGGACGGCCGATCTCGTCGTACCCGCCGCGTCCGGTGCTGTGGGACTACATCGCCGGGCGTCTCGCGAAGACGCAGGTGCGCGACCTCATCCGTTTCGAGACCGCGGTGCGCTGGGTGGAGTTCGACGAGGAGCGTGAGGTGTTCCGCCTCACCAGCGAGCACCTGCCCACCGGACGCACGACCACGGAGGAGTTCGACCGGGTCGTCGTGGCCAGCGGTCACTTCTCCTTCCCGAACGTGCCGCACTTCGACGGCATCGAGACCTTCCCCGGATCCGTCGCCCACGCGCACGACTTCCGGGGCGCGGAGGCCCTCGCCGGGCGGGACGTGCTCGTGATCGGGTCGAGCTACTCGGCGGAGGACATCGGCAGCCAGGCGTTCAAGATGGGCGCCCGCTCGGTCACCGCGAGCTACCGGACCGCGCCGATGGGATACGACTGGCCGGAGGGCTTCGAGGAGCGTCCGTGCGTCGAGCGCTTCGAGGGCCGTACCGTGCACTTCGCCGACGGCACCTCGAAGGAGGTGGACGCGGTCATCCTCTGCACCGGCTACCTGCACAAGTACCCGTTCCTGCCCGCGGAGCTCGCCCTGTCCTCGCCGAACAACGTCTACCCCGACGGGCTGTACCGGGGGGTGCTCTGGCAGGGCAACCCGCGCCTGGCCTACCTCGGCGCGCAGGACCAGTGGTTCACCTTCAACATGTTCGACGCGCAGGCCTGGTTCGTGCGCGACGTCATCCTCGGCCGGATCGCCCTCCCCGACGAGGGCGAGCGTGCCGCGTCCATCGCCGCGTGGCGGAAGCGGTTCGCTGAGATCGACTCGGCGGCGACAGAGATCCGCTTCCAGGCCGACTACATCCGCGACCTGCTGGAGTGCACCGACTATCCGGCGTTCGACCTCGATCGCGTCGTGGAGATCTTCCTCGCCTGGAAGCACGACAAGAAGGCCGACATCATGGGCTACCGCGACCGCGTGTACCCCTCGGTCATGACCGGGACGCTCGCCGCCGCACACCACACCCCGTGGCTGGACGAGCTCGACGACTCCCTCGAGCGCTATCTCGAGGCCGACGCGCTCCTCGTCTGATCGCCGACCCACCCCCTTCCGGCCGTCCCACCCCTTTTCGTACGTTCGCAAGGGGGTGGGGCGCACGGAAAGGGGTGGCTCACGGCCTGGCCCGACGCCGCCCGATCCCCACGACGAGCGCGGCGGTGGCGAGGATGATCGCGGCGATGAGGAGCACCCAGAGCGCGACGCCGCCGTAGCCGCCGTTCAACGAGGGATCGAGGAAGGGGTACGGGTACCACCACGGGTTCCCGGTCGCGGGTGCGGTCACGAGGTTCGCGCGGAGCAGGGTGTAGACGACCCACACGATCGGGAAGAGCGCGGCGATCCCCACGGTGCCCCGGCCGAGGGCACGACGACGCGGCGCGAACAGCACGTCGGCGAGCAGGACGAGCGGGATGACGACGTGCAGCACCTCGTTCGACCAGGCGACCGTGGCCCCCTGCGGCAGCGCGATCCCGCGGAGCAGCGTGTTGTAGACGACGCCCGTGACGATCATGTAGGTGCTCGCGCACACGAGCAGCGTCGCCAGCCACGTCGGTTCGATTCTCGCGTCGCGGTGCGTCAGCCCCCAGACCCCGCCGACGGCCAGCACCACCGCTGCCAGCACGTTGGAGAGGATCGTGAAGAAGCTGAAGAAGTTCGCGAACACGGTGGGCAGGTGCGCGCCCCACGCGGTGTCTGCGGCGAGGGCGATCTCCAGGGTGCGCACGAGCTGCGCGACGATCGCCGCCACCGCGAGCGCCGCCGCCGCGAGTCGGATGTAGGGCCACCACCGCATCATCGCCACCTCCGTCGCCACTGTAGCGGGATCGAAACCGTGCCTCCCCCCCCCCGGGTGTGGGATCGAAACCGTGCCTCCGGCGACCCCGGGAGGAGCAGATTCCGTCCCGTATCGCGCTTCCCCGGCGGACAAGCTTCGGCAATGATGGTCGAGATGGCGTCACGAAGGCCACGGACCCGCCGGAGGTAGTCATGTCGTACGACATCGAAGTGTATGGAAAGCTCCGGCTCGCACCGTCCGAGGTGCAGACCGGGACGAGTTCAGTCACAGCGAGCGAGATCGCTGGCGAGGGGCTCGTTCAGGCCTTCACTCATGATTCAGGGGAGTACTGCTTCATCGTCGACGGGCCCCACGACGTCGGCGGCGAAGACATGGACAGTGTTCCCACCGGTCTCCCCGACAACGTGCGCTTCCGGTACGCAGTCGTCGTCGAAGGTTCTGCGCAGCCGCATATCGGACACGCGCTGCGTTTCGCGGATGAGCTTGCCGGGGTGGTGGGAGGGGTCGTGCACGACCCACAGGTCGTCGTGGAGGAGACGTCCGACCCTCGATACGTGTCACGGAGGACCGGGCCCAGCCGCGAGAAGTTCCTGCACGTCGAGTGGTTCCGGCGCTTCGACGAGGAAAGCCCTTCGTTTGCCCAGATGTATCTCGAGTCGGCGAAGGAGCATCTTCCGGCCGCACTGCCCACCGTGTTCGGGTTCAGCGAGCCACTACGAGGAAAGCTCGCAGCGGAGGGGGCGGAAGGGGTCGACCGCATCTACCGAGAGGATGGTGACCGCAGCAGACTGGTCCTCCGAGGGCGGAAGCCGCTCATCTCGGGATTTGTCAGTGGGTGGTCCGATCAGTCCATCGCTGAACAGCAGCGCGTCCGGCTCGTCTTCGACGCGGCGGCGCTCTCCAAGCCTCGGTTCGTCAGTGCCTTCGAGAGCTTCTTCATCGAGTTGGCACGGCGTTCGAGCAGCTTCTTCTCGTACGCCGAGGTCACGCAGTCCCGCTTCTCACCGACGATGGCGCTGCCGCAATGGGGTGAGTGGCCGGGGCTGCCGCAGAGCCCTCCGTGGCTGAGCTGGTTCTCCACGGAGTACGCCGACCTTGTCCGCCCGCATCTGACCGCGGGTGCGCATCGCGAGCTGAGCGGCGGCATGGTCTATCGCTCGAACATGCCCGCGACGAGCGTCAGCGCTTCATGGACGGAGCCGGGGGCCTGGGTCCCCTCCGAGTTCGTTCCTGTTCAGGCGGATCCTGACAATCCCCGCAAATCGACGGCTCGCGCGAGCGAGATGCCCGTCGCGCTCCTGTCATTGGACTACTTCGTCAAGGTCCGGTGAACGCGAGTTTTCGCACGATAGCGTCGGTGGGGCCGCTCGGAGGGCAAGCTTCCTGGCCAGTGCGAGGGGAGAAGACAGGTGTCATACGATCTTGACGTTTTCGGGAGCGTGAGAGTGAGCCCTCGTGAGTTGGCGAAGATCGCCGCACCACATGGCCGCCACCCGATCTCGTGGGCTCGGTCCACACCACACCAGGCGGTCCCCGTGGGATCGCACAGGCGAAGGTCGTGCCGGAATCGCTACGAGTCCCTTCCTCGTGAGCGGAAGTGCTGGTCCTCGGTGAGCCTTCGTCGACGAACGCGCGCCAGCGCCTGATACGTGATCGAAACCGCGCCTCCAGGGCCTCGGGCCGGTGCGTATTCCGTCCCGTATCGCGCTTCCGAGGGCTGTCGGAGGCCTGCCGATAGGATGGGAGAGCCCGATCGGGCCAGCTCATCCGCCGGTGGAATCCCGGCGAGAGGCATCATCCAGGGGGTTACCCATGCCAGGAATCGTTATCGTCGGCGTGCAGTGGGGCGACGAAGGAAAGGGCAAGGCCACCGATCTGCTCGGTGAGCGCACCGACTGGGTGGTGAAGTTCAACGGCGGCAACAACGCCGGGCACACCGTCGTCGTGGGCGATGAGAAGTACGCCCTGCACCTGCTGCCCTCCGGCATCCTGTCGCCGGGCGTAAACCCGGTCATCGGCAACGGCGTGGTCATCGACCTCGAGGTGCTCTTCTCCGAGCTGGAGGCCCTGTCCGCCCGCGGCATCGACGTCTCGCGGCTCAAGGTCAGCGCCAATGCGCACATCATCACCCAGTACCACCGCACGCTCGACAAGGTCACCGAGCGTTTCCTCGGCAAGCGCAACATCGGCACGACCGGCCGCGGCATCGGTCCGGCCTACGCCGACAAGATCAACCGCGTCGGCATCCGCGTGCAGGACCTCTTCGACGAGAACATCCTGCGCCAGAAGGTCGAGGGCGCCCTCGATCAGAAGAACCACCTCCTGGTGAAGGTCTTCAACCGCCGCGCCGTCACCTGCGACGAGATCGTCGACGACCTGCTCTCCTACGCCGAGCGTCTGCGTCCGATGGTCGCCGACACCGGCTACCTCATCGACCAGGCCCTGAGCCGCGGCGAGGTCGTCGTGTTCGAGGGTGGTCAGGCGACGATGCTCGACATCGACCACGGCACCTACCCGTTCGTCACCTCGTCCTCGGCCACGGCCGGTGGCGCCTCGACCGGCTCCGGGGTCGGCCCCGGCGCCCTCGACCGCATCGTGGGCATCGTCAAGGCCTACACGACCCGCGTCGGCTCCGGTCCGTTTCCGACCGAGCTGTTCGACGAGCAGGGTGACTGGCTGCGCAAGCAGGGCTTCGAGTTCGGCACCACCACCGGGCGTCCCCGCCGCGTGGGCTGGTACGACGCCCCCATCACCCGGTACGCCACGCGCATCAACGGCATCACCGACCTCGTGCTCACGAAGCTCGACATCCTCACGGGCCTGGAGAAGATCCCCGTGTGCGTCGCCTACGACGTGGACGGGGAGCGGTTCGACGAGGTGCCGGTGAACCAGACCGACTTCCACCACGCGAAGCCGATCCTGGAGTACTTCCCCGGGTGGAGCGAGGACATCTCGACCGCGCGCACCTTCGAGGACCTTCCGCAGACGGCGCAGGACTACGTGCTCGCGCTGGAGGAGATGAGCAACACGCGCATCTCGGTGATCGGCGTCGGTCCGGAGCGCGATCAGGTGATCGTGCGCCACGACCTGCTCGACTGACCGGCATGACGCGGTTCTGGCTCGGGGGCTACGGCCCGGCGATGGAGGGCTCCGCCGAGGGGATCGGCGTGCTGGCAGGCGACGAGGGTCGGGAGGCCACGACGCTGGCCTACCGCGGGCCCGTGACGCAGACGCCGTCGCCGTCGTGGCTGGCGGCGCATCCGTCCCTCGACGTCGTGTACGCGGCGCTGGAGGGCGATGCCGCCGTGCAGGCGTTCGCGCGCACCGGGGAGCTGGCGCTGACGCCGCTCGGCGATCCGGTGGCGACGGGGGACGGCGTCTGTCATCTCGCGGTGTCGCCGAACGGCCAGACGCTCGTCGCCAGTTGCTACGGCGACGGGCGGGTCGTCCGGTTCGCACTCGCCGCCGATGGTCGTCTCGTGCCGGCCAAGGAGGACGCCGCCGCGGCCCTGCGCGCCGCCCTGTTCGGCGACGGCGATCCGGATGCGGCACCGGCGACTCCCGCCGGGGACGGCGTCGCGGCGGTCGACCCGTACGGCGACGCGGGCCGCGCGTCGCACGCGCACGCCGCAGCCTTCCTGCCGGACGGGCGCGTGGCGACGACCGACCTCGGCTTCGATCTCGTCCGGTTCTGGCGCCTGCAGGGCACCGGGCTCGTCCTCGATCAGGAGGTCGTGCTTCCGCGCGGCACCGGTCCGCGCCACATGGTCGTGCATCCGAGTGGTCACCTGCATGTCGTGACCGAGTACTCCTGCGAGGTCTTCACACTTGCGGCGGCCGCCGACGGCACCTGGGGCGTCGTCTCCTCGGCTCCGGCGAGCCCCATCGCGCAGATCGGCGTGGACTTCCCCGCCGAGCTCGCCCGCTCGAAGGACGGCCAGTTCCTCTACACCGCCCTCCGCGGCAGCAACACCATCGCGGCGCTGCGAGTGCGCGGCAGCGGTGAGGCCCTGGAACCGGTCGCGCTCGCCGACTCCGGAGTCGACTGGCCGCGACACCACCTCGTCTACCAGGGCAAGCTCCTCGTCGCCGGTCAGCGCTCCGACACCGTCACGCTGCTCGACCTCGACGACCGCACCGGGGTCCCGCTCGGAATCCGGCACGAGGCGCAGGCTCCCGCGCCGACGAGCATCCTCCCGCTCCGCTGACGCCGGGCCGGTCGTACTCTTCTTTAGAGGCTTGACCTCAACCATTCTTGAGGTTCTAGCGTCGTCCTCATGACGACCGAGACCGGGTGCACCGCGCCGTCCACGCCCGCTCCGCCCCGCATCCTCGGCAGCGAGTACGTCTGGATCACGATCGGCGCGTGCGCCCTCGTGTTCCTCGGCGCCTTCGAATCGCTGGCGGTCACCACCGTGATGCCGGCGGTCAGCTCCGATCTCGACGGCGAGCGGCTGTACGCGCTGGCCTTCGCCGGACCGCTGGCGACGAGCGTGATCGGCATGGTGGTCGCCGGCAACTGGTCCGATCGGCGGGGTCCCGTGGTGCCGCTGTACGCCTCCGTCGCCCTGTTCACCGTGGGGCTGCTCGTCGCGGGGCTCGCGCCGACCATGGAGGTGCTCGTCGCGGGACGCTTCGCGCAGGGTCTCGGCAACGGCGGACGCATGGTGGCTCTCTACGTCGTGGTCGCCCGGGTGTACCCGACGTCCCTGCATCCGGCGATCTTCGCCGGGTTCGCCGCCGCGTGGGTCGTCCCCTCCCTGATCGGTCCGACGATCGCGGGTGCGGTCACGGAGGTGTGGAGCTGGCACTGGGTCTTCCTCGGGGTCGTGGTGCTCGTCGTGCTCGCGCTGCTGATGGTCGTCCCGGCCCTCCGCGGGCTCGCGCGCAGCGGAGACGCCACCACGCCGTGGGCTTTCGGGCGGCTGGGGTGGTCGGTGCTCGCCGCCGCCGCTGTGCTCGCCCTCGACCTCGTGGGCGAGGTCCCGGTCGCCGGGCCCTTCCTGTCGGCGGCCGCGGTGGTGATTGCGATCGCGGCGGTGCGCCCGCTCCTTCCGCGGGGCGCGCTCGTCGCCCGCCGGGGCCTGCCGTCGGTGATCCTCGTCCGTGGTCTCGGGGCGGCGGCGTTCTTCGGGGCGCAGATCTACCTGCCGTACCTGCTCACTGATCGGTACCTGCTGTCGCCGACCCTCGCCGGGCTCGCGCTGACCGGGGGTGCGCTGGCCTGGTCGGCGGCGGCGACTGTCCAGGGGCGAATGGGCGAGCGCCTGTCGAGCGTGACCGCGGTGCGGGCGGGGACGATCCTCGTGGTCGTCGGGATCGCCCTGATCCTGGTGATCACGGTCACGCAGGCCGCCCCGCTGCTCGCCGCCCTCGCCTGGGTCGTTGCGGGTGCGGGCATGGGGTTGATGAGCCCGCGATCCAGTGCGCTCGTCCTCGCGACGTCCTCCCCGGCGGAACAGGGCTTCAACAGCGGAGCCATGACCGTGGCCGACTCCTTCGGGAGTGCGCTCGCCCTCGCCGTCACGGGCTCGCTCTTCGTCACGCTCGGGGCCGTAGCCGGCGTGGATGCGTTCGCGGGAGTCTTCGCGCTCGCCGCGGTGATCGGTGCGGCGGCGGCCGTCCTCGCCCCGCGGACAAGGAGCACGGAGCCCGCTGCGGAGTGATTTGCGCGGGCTGTGCGGGCACCTCTACCCTGGTGAACGGTGTTCAGGTGAACACCGTTCAGGAAGGAACACCCGATGGCATCCACCCCCCGCGACACCTCCGCGACCCTCGGCCGCGTCGCCGTCTTCGCCGCGCTCATCATCGTGCTCGGCACGGTCGTCGTCCCGCTGCCCGGCGGGGTGCCCATCACCGGACAGACGCTCGCCGTCATGCTCGCCGGTCTCGTCCTCGGCCCGCGGGTCGCACCGTGGTCGGTCGCCCTCGTCCTCCTGCTCGCGGCGGTCGGACTCCCCGTGCTCGCGGGTGGGCGCGGAGGTCTCGGGGTCTTCGTCGGCCCCACGGCGGGGTACCTGCTCGGCTGGATCGTGGGCGTCGTCGTCATCGGACTGCTGATGCGCACCGGTCGCCCGACCTGGTGGCGTACCGCGCTCGCGGCCTTCGTCGGCGGTGTGCTCGTCGTCTACGCCTTCGGCATCCCCGTCCAGGCTCTCGTCACCGGCGTCCCCCTCGACCTCACGGCCCTCTCGACCTTGGCCTTCCTGCCCGGCGACCTCATCAAGGTGACCGCAGCCACCCTCATCGTCATGGCCCTCCGTCGCGCCTATCCCCGGGCCTTCGCGGACCCCCGCACCGTCCCCTCCGTCGTCGCCTGACCCTCGGGCCGCCCCTGCTCGTCCCGTCGACTCCCCGTCGTGCACCCGGAAGGTCGGAAACCGGATCCGACACCGCGAAGGACGGGCATATCGGCGGACGGGAACAACTCACCCGTGACTCGACGTTCCTCATGAGCGAGACTGGGCCACGGACCGCCGCGGCCACGAGAGGGGCGAGCATGACTGCTGCCGACAAGACCGACGAATACGACCTCATCGTGCTGGGCGGTGGTCCGGTCGGGGAGAACGTGGCGGACCGTGCCGTGCAGGGCGGTCTCACCGCGATCATCGTGGAGAGCGAGCTCGTCGGCGGGGAGTGCTCCTACTGGGCGTGCATGCCGTCGAAGGCGCTGCTCCGCTCGGCCCAGGCGCTCCGTGCCGCGCAGCACGTCGCGGGCGCCGCGCAGGCCGTGACCGGGGCCCTCGATGTGCGCGCCGTGTTCGAGCGCCGCGACTCCTTCACGAGCAACTGGTCCGACGACGGGCAGGTGAAGTGGCTGGAGTCCGCCCACATCGACCTCGCCCGGGGTCACGGCCGGCTGACCGGGGAGCGCGAGGTCACGGTGACCGACCAGGACGGCGGCACCCGGGTGCTGCGCGCGCGTCATGCCGTCGCCATCAGCACCGGTTCGGATGCTGTGATCCCGCCGATCGAGGGCCTGCGGGAGGCCTCGCCCTGGACGAGCCGCGAGGCGACCAGCGCCGAGGAGCTGCCCGACAGTCTCGCGGTCATCGGTGGCGGCGTGGTCGCGGTCGAGATGGCCACCGCGTACGCCGCGCTCGGCTCGTCGGTGACGCTGCTCGCGCGCAGCGGGCTGCTGGGCGGGATGGAGCCCTTCGCCGGAGAGCGCGTGGCCGACGGCCTGCGTGAGCTCGGCGTCGACGTCCGCACCGACACCGGCACGACGGCGGTGCACCGCGACGGGGACCGGGTGACCATCACCCTCGACAACGGGGAGACGGTGACCGCGGCGGAGGTGCTCGTCGCGACCGGGCGCTCTCCGCGCAGCGCCGACATCGGGCTCGACGTGGCTGGCCTTGAGCCGGGCCGCTGGATCGAGACCGACGACACCCTCCGTGTCCCCGGGCACGACTGGCTCTACGCCGTGGGCGACGTCAACGGCCGCGTGCTGCTGACCCACCAGGGCAAGTACCAGGCGCGTGCCGCGGGTGACGTCATCGTCGCGCGGGCGAAGGGCGAGAGTGTGGATGACGCACCCTGGGGGCGTCACGCCGCCACGGCCGACCACGCCGCGGTGCCCCAGGTCACCTTCTCGATCCCGGAGGTCGGGTCTGTCGGCCTCACCGAGGCGGCAGCGAAGGGCGCCGGCACCGCCGTCCGGGTCGTCGACTACGACCTCGGGTGGGTGGCGGGCGCGAGCCTGTACGAGGATGGCTTCGCCGGGCAGGCGCGCCTGGTCGTCGACACCGACCGCGACGTCGTCGTCGGTGCGACGTTCGTCGGCCCCGAGGTCGCCGAGCTCGTGCAGGCCGCGACCATCGCGATCGTCGGTGAGGTCCCGATCGCCCGACTCTGGCACGCCGTGCCCTCCTACCCCACGATCAGCGAGATCTGGTTGCGCCTGCTGGAGGGCTACGGCCGCGACTCGGCCTGATCCGGGCAATCCGATTCCGGTCGCGTGACGAACAGAACGCGCATTGTGTCCCAGATTGACGACCCCGCGCGCAACCCGGTGCCGGATGTCGCACCCGTCTTATACGCTCGAACCCACATCCGAGGAGGCAGGACCATGAAGGCTGTACTCGCAGGAAACGTCATCGCCGAGGCCGACCAGGACGACCTCATCCGCATCGAGGGGAACTGGTACTTCCCGCCGGCATCCGTCGCGCCGGACGCCCTCGTCGAGAGCCCCACCCCGTACACGTGTCCGTGGAAGGGCGAGTGCCAGTACTACTCCGTCCAGGTCGACGGGGAGCTGCACAAGGATCTCGCGTGGTCGTATCCGCATCCGTATCCGTCGGCGTTCGACCGGGTCGGCAAGGACTTCTCCGGCTACGTCGCCTTCGCCCCGGGCGTCGAGGTCTCGGCCTAGTCCCGCACGACGCACGACCGCACGTCCGCACGACCGTCGGAGAGACACCCTCATGATCGAGTTCCGCAACGTCACGAAGCGCTTCCCCGACGGGACGCTCGCCGTCGACGACTTCAGCCTCGTGCTGCCCTCCCGCAAGACCACCGTGTTCGTCGGATCGTCCGGCTGCGGGAAGACCACCCTGCTCCGGATGATCAACCGCATGGTGGAGCCGACGTCGGGGGAGGTCGAGATCGACGGGGAGAGCGTGCTGTCGGGCGACCCGGTCGCCCTGCGCCGGCGCATCGGCTATGTGATGCAGAACTCCGGGCTCATGCCGCATTTCACCGTCATCGACAACGTGGCCACCGTGCTGCGGCTGAACGGGGTGAAGCGTAAGCAGGCGCATGAGCGTGCTCGCGAGCTGCTCACGACCGTCGGCCTCGACCAGGCGCTCGCCGAGCGGTATCCGAGTCAGTTGTCGGGTGGTCAGCAGCAGCGCGTCGGGGTGGCCCGCGGACTCGCCGCCGACCCGAACATCCTCCTCATGGACGAGCCGTTCGGTGCGGTCGACCCCATCGTGCGCGCCGACCTCCAGCAGGAGACCCTGCGGCTGCAGCACGAGCTCGACAAGACGGTCGTGTTCGTCACGCACGACATCGACGAGGCCTTCCTCCTCGGCGACCAGGTCGTCATCCTCGACAAGGGCGCCCGGATCGTGCAGGTGGGCAGCCCGAGCGAGATCATCGAGAACCCGGCCGACGACTTCGTCTCGTCCTTCATCGGAGCCGACCGCGGCCGCCGTGCGCTGCACCTCAAGCAGACTCCGCGGGGAACCGTCGTCGTCGACTCCGAGGGGCGCACGCAGGGAGCGATCGTCGACGCGCCGGAGGGCGCGGTCGACGAAGCCGACACGGTGAGGGCGGCCCCGTGAACTGGGTCGGCGACAACCTCGGGCTGATCCTCGAGCTCACCGCGGTGCACCTGCAGCAGAGCGCGATCGCGATCGTGCTCGGTTTCGTGCTGGCGCTCCCGCTGGGGTGGGTGGCCTGGCGCTATCAGCTCGTGAAGGGTCCGGTCATCGTCCTCACCGGGCTGCTCTACACGATCCCCTCCCTCGCCCTCCTCATCCTGCTGCCGTCGGTGGCGGGCTACCCGGCGCGCAGCCCGGCCAACCTCGTCATCGGCCTGACGATCTACGCGATCGCGATCCTCGTCCGCGCGGTATCCGACGGCCTGGACTCGGTCGACCCCGCGATCCGGCAGTCGGCGGTCGCGATGGGCTACGGCGGGTTCCGCCGCTTCTGGACGGTCGACTTCCCGCTCGCCGGGCCGGTCATCCTCGCGGGCCTCCGAGTGGCGGCGGTGAGCACCATCTCGCTCGCGACGGTCGGCATCCTCGTCGGCGTCACGAACCTCGGCTACCTGTTCACGAACGGCCTCCAGCGCCGCATCCTCGCCGAGGTCTTCACCGGCATCGTCGCCGTCGTCGTCATCGCCCTGGTCATCGACCTCCTGCTGGTCCTCCTCGGGCGGGCCCTCATGCCGTGGACGCGGGCGGCGGCCACCCCTGCCGCTGCGCGGCGGACGATCACGCTGAGGACGGCCGCATGAACGTGTTCACCGAGGCCTTCGCCTGGCTGTTCTCACCCGACCGCTGGGTCGGGACGTACTCCCTCCCCGTCCTGTTCGGCCAGCATGTCTTCTACACGGTCATCTCCGTGCTGATCGCCGCGGTGATCGCCGTACCGCTCGGCTGGCTCATCGGGCACACCGGGAAAGGGCGGGAGATCGCGGTCGCCGTCTCCGGAGCGGCCCGCGCCATCCCGTCCTTCGGCCTCATGGTGCTGCTGGTGCTCCTGCTCGGGGTGCTGCGCACGCCCCTCGCGGCGATCATCACCTTCGTCGTCCTGGCGATCCCGTCCCTGCTGGCCGGCGCCTACACGGGCCTGGAGGCGGTCGACCGCCGAACCATCGACGCCGCGCGGGCGATGGGGATGACCGGCTGGCAGGTGTTCTGGAAGGTCGAGGTGCCGCTCGGCATGCCGCTGCTGGTCGGCGGCCTCCGCTCGGCGCTGCTGCAGGTCATCGCCACGGTGACGATCGCGGCCTACGTGAACCTCGGCGGCCTCGGCTGGCCGATCATCCAGGGCATCCCGCTCCGCCGCTTCGACCAGGTGCTCGGCGGCGCGATCCTCGTCGCGGTGCTCGCGCTCCTCGTCGACCTCCTGCTCGCGCTCGCCCAGCACGCCGCGGTGCCCCGCGGTGTGCGCACCCGTCCGCAACGACGCCGCGCTCGGGCGACCGCCCCCGCGGCCGCCCCCGCCTGAACCACAGCATCGTCCCCCAGAGAAGAGGAAGTCCATGTTCACCGCACGAAAGTCCCGCCTCGCCCTTGCCGGCGGCGTCGCGCTCGCCGCCGCCCTCGCCCTCTCCGGCTGCGCCAACAGCAACCCGCTGGACGCGCCCACCGACGACGCCGGCGACGGTGGTGGCAGCGACACCATCGTCATCGGCTCGCAGGCCTACTACTCGAACGAGATCATCGCCGAGATCTACGCGCAGGCGCTCGAGGCCGCCGACTTCGACGTCGACCGCCAGTTCAGCATCGGCCAGCGCGACGCCTACATGCCGGACGTCGAGTCCGGGGCGATCGACCTGTTCCCCGAGTACACGGGCAACCTGCTCGAGTACCTGGACAAGGATGCGACCGCCACCAGCCCGGACGACGTCTACGCGGCCCTGAAAGACGCGCTCCCGGACGGCCTCACCGCGCTGGACTACGCCGAGGCCTCCGACCAGGACACCTACACGGTGCTCAAGAGCTTCGCCGAGGAGAACGACCTCACCTCGATCGCCGACCTCGCAGACGTCACCACCCCGGTCACGATCGGCGCGGCTCCCGAGTTCGAGCAGCGTCCGTACGGTCCCGCGGCGGCCAAGGAGGTCTACGGCGTCGACCTGGCGTTCTCCGCTACCGGTCCCACGACGCTGGAGTCGCTGCTCGCCGGCGAGATCCAGGTCGCGGACATCTACTCGGCCGATCCGGCATTCCAGACCGAGGACATCGTGGCGCTGGAAGACCCGGAGAACATCATCCTGGCCTCGAACGTCGTCCCGATCGCTTCCAGCGACGTGGCCGACGAGATCGCCGACGTCATCAACGGCATCAGCGCCAAGCTGACCGCCGAGGAGCTCGTCGCCCTCAACGTGCAGAGCACGGTCGACCAGAAGTCGGCGGAGGACATCGCGAAGCAGTGGCTGACGGACAACGACCTCGTCTGAATCGTCTCCCCGCGAAGCGCCCGGCCCTCAGGGGGCGGGCGCTTCGTCGTCCTCGACCGCCGGCGTGCACAGCTTCGGAGATCGCGCCCGACACGCCGCGGAGGACCCCGGCCTGACGGTGTGTCGCCCCGGATCTCCGAAGTTGTGCCCTGGGCGGGGGTGGGATCAGGTGCGGGAGTCCTGCTTCGGCACGACCACCTGCTTGACGATGATGAGGATCGAGGCGGTGACGGGCACGGCCACGAGGGCGCCGAGCAGCCCGAGGAGCGTGCCGCCGGCGAGGGCGCCGATGACGACGAGCGAGCCCGGCACGGCCACCGCCTTGTTCATGACCCGGGGGGTGAGCACGTACGCCTCGATCTGCATGTAGACGAGGTAGACGGCGGCGAAGATCAGCGCGGCGATCGGGTTCGTGAACAGCGCGAGGATGGTGCCGATCATCCAGAACAGCACCGAGCCGACGAGCGGGATGAGCGTGACGCAGAAGGCGATCGCGGCCATGAGCGGCGGGAACGGCAAGCCCAGCACGGTGTAGAGGATGAGGGCGAGAGTCGCGTTGCAGAACGCCAGGACGACCATCCCCATCACATAGCCGCCCACGGAGTCGGTGATCTGCTGGGAGATGTCGCCGGCGCGGCCGCGGTCGCGGGCCGGGACCAGGCGCAGCAGCCCCTGGCGCATGGCCGGCAGGGTCGCGAGGAAGTACAGCGTCAGCACGAGCACCACGATCGCGCCCGAGATACCGCTCGCGATGGACGCGCCGACCTGGAGCGCCCCGCCGCCGATCGTCGCGAGATTGCTGAAGTCCGAGAGGAAATCCTCCACTTCCGACACGAGGTCCTGGAACTGGTCGCCGAACTGGTCGTCGAGGGTGGCGTAGAGGTCGGACTTCGTGAAGTCCTGGATCATGCCGGGAACCGACTTCACGAACCCGGCGATCTGATCCACGACGATGGGCACGATCATCCAGAGGACGAGGGCGACGACGACGATGAGGGCGAGGATGGTCACGACGACGGAGAGCGCACGGGAGATGCCGCGACGCTCGAGGAAGCGGACGGCCGGGTCGAGACCGAGCGCGGCGAACAGGGCGAGAGCGATGTAGATGAGGACGGTGGAGAGGCTGTAGAGCGCGCTGCCGATCACGATCGCCCCGAGACCGCCGAGGGTCACGAGGAACCCGAAGACGAACGGCCGATCGATCCGCGTCCAGAATGAGCGACTGGGCGTGGTCGGCTCGATCACCACGGGGACGGACGGCTTCGCGGCGGCGTCTGGCGCCTCCACCGCGGCACCGACCAGCGCGGCGTCGACGGGGGCGGGGACGGAGTCCGGGGCGGGACCGCCCTGGCCGTCATGCGGAGCGGAGGCCGGCGACTGGTCGTTGCTCATGAGCACACGATAGCGGTGCCCCTCGTCGGAGGCCGGGTGATCCGCGGCTCTAGAGTAGGGGCATGACTGCCGCTGAGGATCCGAAGGCCGAACTGCTCCGGCTGCGTGCGAGCATCGACAACATCGACGCGGCCCTGATCTTCCTGCTCGCGGAGCGGTTCCGCGCCACACAGCAGGTGGGACACCTCAAGGCCGAGCACGCGATGCCGCCGTCCGACCCGAACCGCGAGGAGCAGCAGGTCGCTCGGCTCCGCGCGCTCGCGGAGGACGCCCACCTCGACCCGGAGTTCGCGGAGAAGTGGTTCAACTTCGTCGTGGCCGAGGTCATCCGCCACCACACCGAGGCCGCCGAGGGGCGCTGAGCCCGCGCGTCAGGCCCCGCGCTCGGCGAGCAGCCGGTCGCGCACCTCGCGCCGCAGCACCTTGCCGATGAGCGACCGGGGGAGGTCGTCGACGGCGGTGATCCGGCGCGGCACCTTGTAGGCGGTCAGGTGGGTGCGGCAGAAGTCACGGAGCGCGTCCATGTCCGCCGCCGCGCCCTCGCGGAGCACCACTGCGGCGGCGACCTCCTCGCCGCCGCTCGCCCGAGGGAGCCCCACGACGGCGGCCGCGACGACGTCGGGGTGGGCCTCCAGCGCGCTCTCCACCTCGCTGGGCGCGACGTTGAAGCCGCCGGTGATGATGAGCTCCTTGCGGCGGTCGACAATGGTGACGAACCCGTCGGGAGAGACCTCGGCGATGTCGCCGGTGCGGAGCCAGCCGTTCGGCAACAGGGTCTCGGCCGTCTCGCCGGGGCGCCCCCAGTACCCCTGGAAGACCTGCGGTCCGCGCAGCAGCAGTTCGCCGGGCTCACCCGTGGGTACGTCGACATCGGGGTCGTCGGGGTCGACGACACGGATCTCCGTGCTCGGGAACGGGACGCCGACGGTACCGGGGCGCCGCGTCGGACCCATCGGGTTTCCGAGCGCGACGGGGGAGGCCTCGGTCATCCCGTACCCCTCGACCAGCAGTCCCCCGGTGGCCTCCTCCCAGCGTCGCACCGTCGCCACGGGGAGGCTCATGGCCCCGGAGATCGCGAACCGCACCGTGGAGAGGTCCACCGTTCCGCGTCCGGCCGCGCGGGCCAGCTGATCGTAGATGGGCGGCACCGCGGGGAGGAAGGTCGGCGGGCTCGTGCGGGCGGCGTCTGTGACCAGGCTCACATCGAAGGCCGGGAACAGCACCACCTTCGCCCCGATGCTCAACGCGAACGTGAGGCACAGGGTGAGTCCGTAGGCGTGGAAGAGCGGCAGCACGGCGTAGAACGTCTCCTCGCCGTTGCGGAGTCCGGGCACCCAGGCCCGCCCCTGCATCGCGTTGGCCCGCAGGTTCGCATGGGTGAGGATGGCGCCCTTGGGGAGCCCGGTCGTCCCGCTCGTGTACTGCAGGACGGCGGTGTCGCCCAGCGACGGCCCGGGGGTGCGGCGGGGGAGCCGCCGGTGCGACACGAGCTTCTTCCACGGCGTCAGGTGGCGCGCGCGTGGCGTGCTGGTCAGCTTCGCCCGCGATGCCCGGGCCTTCGGGACGGGGAGTCGCAGCAGGAGGCGCTTCGACAGGGGCATCGCCGCCGTGAGGTCGACGCTCACGATGTGGCCGACCCGGAGATCGTCGGGGAACCCCGCGACGGTATCGGCGACCTTGTCCCACACGATCGCGACGCGGGCCCCGTGGTCCTCGAACTGATGCCGCAGCTCGCGCGCGGTGTATAGCGGGTTGTGCTCGACGACGATCGCGCCGAGACGCAGGACCGCGTAGAACGCGACGACGTGCTGCGGGCAGTTCGGCAGCACCAGCGCCACCCGGTCGCCCTTCGTGACCCCGAGGTGGCGGAGTCCCTCCGCGGCGCGGTCGATCTGCTCGCCGAGCTCCCGATAGCTCGTGACGGCGCCGAAGAACTCGAGGGCGGGGCGACGCGAGTACCGCCGGATGCCGGCGGCAAGCATCTGCGGCAGGGTCTGCGTCGGCTCGTCGATGTCGGCCGGCACGCCCTCGGCATAGGAGCGGAGCCAGGGACGGGAAGACAGCGGCGCGTCGGTCATGCCCTCATCCTCCGACATGGACCTGTGCTCCGCCTCCCCCTTGCGCTCACCACCGCTCGGCGTGCAGTCACCCGTCCGCGAGTATGCCCATGACGATCGCGTCCACCCATTCGCCGTCCCAGCGCAGCGCCTCCCGGCGCCGGCCCTCGACCATGAACCCGGCCTTCTCGTAGGCGCGCTGCGCCCGCGGGTTGAACGCGTACACCTCGAGCTCCACGCGGTGCAGTCCTACGGTGTCGAAGGCGTGACGGATGACCGCGCGCGTCGCCTCCGTCCCGTATCCGGCGCCGAACCATTGCGGGCCGGCGAGAGCAATGCGGAAACCGGCCGAGCCATTGTCCTCGTCCAGGTCGCTGAGGACCACCTCGCCGATGTGCGCGCCGTCTTCGCGACGGAGGATCGCCCAATCCGCCCGGTCGTCCCGGTCGTCGAGCGACCGGAGCCAGGTCTCGACGCCCTCGCGGGTGAAGCGCGCGTGGGTGCCGGTCAACCGCAGCACCTCGGGCTCCTGCAGCGCCGCCCAGGTGCCGTCGAGATGCTCGGGTCCGAGCGGCACGAGGTCCAGTCGCTCGGTGGACAGAGCGGGGACGGGAGTGAGGGAGAGCGCCATCAGACGGTGAGCACCCGCCCCGTGACGATGCCCTCGACCGCGCGCACGTACGCCTGGCCGACCTCGTCGTCGGTGACCGGGCGGTGCCCGGGGAAGGTCGAGAAGTACCCGGGGGAGTTCGCCAGCACGTCGGGCGAGACCGCGTTGATGCGGATGCCCCGCGGGGCCTCGGCTGCCGCCGTGATCACGAACGACTCCAGGGCGCCGTTGGCCATCGCCGCCGCCGCTCCCGACGCGATCGGCTCTCGCGCGAGCACGCCGCTGGTGAGGGTGAGGGAGCCGCCGTCGGTCACGTGGTCGAGGGCGATCCGCACGACGTCGAGCTGCGCGAGGGTCTTCCCGGTGAAGGCGGACAGATAGTCGTCGCGGTCGAGATCGGTTAGCGGCTTGAAGGGCACGGAGCCCACGGCGACCACGACGGCGTCGACCGGGCCGACCCGCTCGAAGAGGCTGCGGATGGAGGCGGGGTCGGTCACGTCCACGCTCTGCTCGCCGGAGCGGGACGCCCGCACGACCTCGTGTCCGCGAACGTCGAGGGTGGCGGCGACGACCCCGCCGATGCTGCCGGTCGCGCCGATCACGAGTGCCTTCATGCGGATTCCTCTCCCAGGACGGACCGAGGCGACGGGTCGCCGCCCCGCGGGATCGAGTCTCCCATCCCTTCCGGGCGGGAGAGGACGGATGACGGGCGCGTCCGTCAGCGCGGGCTGAACTCGGCGGCCACCACGCGGGTCGCCGCGCCCAGCAGGACGGCGTCGTCGAGCGCGCTCGGCACCACGGCCGGTCCGAGCGAGGGGTGCGAGGCGGCACGGACCGCGGCGGCCGTCGCGTCCACGAACTCCGGGGAGACGATCCCGTCCGGACCGCTGAGGACGATCGTGGGCAGGTCGACGGCGGCGGCGATGACCGAGAGCGACGTGCCGAGCCGGGCGCCGGCGGCGGTGAGCACCGTCGCGTGGTCTGCGCCCGGGGTCTCCAGGCGCCGGGCGATCGCGGGAGCCGCGGCCCACGCATGGACGCAGCCGTCGCGGCCGCACAGGCACAGCTCGCCGGGGTCGCCACCCGCACCGACGTGCGCGAGCTCACGGGCGCCGATGGATCGTTCGACCGGGGCGCCGTCGTCGCCGACGACGCGGATCGCGGTGCCGATGCGGGTCCCGAGGCGGACGAGGAGGAAGTCGGTGCCGACGGCACCGAACCGCTGCTCGGCGTCGGCCACGAGATCAGCGTCGTCGAAGAGGTGCACGGGGGCGTCGAGGATCTCCGCGAGTCGCGGTCCGAGACCGAGCAGCGCGGAGGAGCCGGTGGGCACACCGATGCCGATCCCGAGCGCGGGCCCGTCGGTGAGGCTGCGCAGTTCCGCGACGAGACCGGCGACGGCTTCCGCGGCGTCGGGGGTACGCGGCCGATGGAGGCGATGCGAGAGGCGGCCGTCGGGCGAGGCCAGCGCCCCGATGACCTCACCGGGCACGGAGAGGTCGAGCGCGATGACCTGCACGGCCCGCTGGTCGAACTCGAGCATCACGGCGGGCTTTCCCGGCCGGGACTCCTGACTGGGTCCGCTCTCCCGGATCACGCCGTCGGCGAGCAGATCGCGCACGACGTCGGAGACGGTGGGGCGGGCGAGGCCGGTGAGCCGGGAGAGATCCGCGCGGCTGAGAGCCGACTGCTCCATGAGCGTGCGCAGGACGAGGGCGCGGTTGCGTTCCCGGATGCCGCGAGCGTGGCCGTTGGACGACGCCTGCGCGGCTCGTGCCCGATCGGCGGGGCGCTCTAGGATCTGGGGGTAGCGCATGATGCTCCTCCCGATCGACGCTCGGGCTGACTAAGTTCAATGAATAAACTAACGGACCGAGCGTACGGAGCGGTACGCGCGCTGTCAATCGACGGACCTCGGCCCCGAGAAGGAACTCGCAGATGTTCACCCACGACGACGCGCTGGACACCCAGGCGGCGGTTCGGCGAGCGAACCTGCGGCGGGCGCTCCAACTCGTCTTCCAGGCGTCCGGTTCGCAGACGCGCGCAGGGATCGCGCGGGCGACCGGCCTGACAGCGGCGACCGCATCGTCCCTCGTCGCGGAACTCATCGAGCACCGGCTCATCGCGGAGGGCGAGCAGGCGGTGAGCACGGGGGGCAAACGCGCGACCACGCTCAGCATCGACGCGGAGCATCATCTGATCCTCGTGCTCGTCGTGCAGCCGACCAGTGCGTACCTGGCGCTCGTCGCCCTCGACGGCTCCGAGGTCGCCCGCCGCAGCATCGCGTACACCGTGCAGACGCGCGACCGGGTCCTGGACGAGACCGTCGCGGAGGTCGTGGCGACCTCCGGGGAACGGCTGCTCGCGGTCGGTGTGCAGGTCCCGGGGACGACGGACGGCCGCACGGTGCTGGAGAGCGTGCAGCTGGAGTGGCACGAGGTCCCGCTCGCGGACCGCTTCGAGAGCATCACCGGCGTCCCGGTCCTCCTCGTCAACGACGTCGACGCCGAGGCCATCGCGGAGGCGGGGCTGGATGCCGCGCCCTCGGGCTACCGGCTGTTCATCCACAGCGGAGGCGGCATCGGCGCCGCCGTCACCCTCGACGGCGAGCTCGCGCCGGGGCCCCGTGATCGGGCCGGGGAGATCGGTCACGTGCAGGTCGTCTTCGGCGATGCCGCGCGTCCCTGTCGTTGCGGCCGTCGCGGCTGCCTGGAGTCGGCGGCTGCGATGGGACCGATGCTGGGGGAGGAGTTCTCGGACGCGCTGGACGTGCCGGCCGTCCGCGCTCTCGTCTCCCGTGCGGATCAGGCACTGATCGACGATGGGGCCCGCGCGTTGGCCCGCGCCATCAAACTCATCGGGGCGCTGCTCGATCCCATCGAGGTCGTCATCGGCGGTCCTGCGACGGAGCTCGGCCCCCGGTTCCTGGAGCGGGTCCGCGCCGAGAGCGGCTATCCCGCCCGCGGCACCGCCGACGTCCCCATCCGATATGCCGATCCGCGTGTCACCCCGTCCGCGGGTACCGCGCAGGCCGCCCTCACCGCCGTCCTCGGCGTGCGGTGGAGTCCCGACCAGCTCCGCGCCGGCGGCCCCCGCCCCTGACCTCGCCGTCCCCGACGTTCCGGCTGCACGACCCGGATACGGGTGCACGACCGGACCCGTCCGGAACCCCTGCACGCATGCCGCGGTCGTGCAGGTGTTCCGGACGCGTTACTGGGTTACTTCACGCTGCCGGCGGTGAGGCCGCCCACCAGGCGCTTCTCGATGAGCATGAAGAGGATGATGACCGGCAGGATCGCCACGATCGAGACGCCGAACACGTACTGCCAGCTCGTCTCGTACTGACCGACGAACTTCGTGAGGGCGACCGACAGCGGCTGGTTCTTGTCCGTCGACAGGATCACCAGCGAAGCGGCGAACTCGTTCCAGCAGGCCACGAACGTGAACACGATCGCGGTGACGATGCCCGGCCAGACGAGCGGGAGGTTGATCCGGAACAGGACCGTGAGGCGTCCGGCGCCGTCGATCTGCGCCGCCTCGTCGACCTCCTTCGGGATGCCGGCGAAGAACGAGTGCATGATCCACACGGCGAACGACAGGTTGAAGGCCGCGTTGATGAAGATCATGGCGGTCCAGGTGTCGCCGAGGCCGAGGACGGTGAACTGCCGGAACAGACCCGACGTGAGCACCGCCGGCTGCAGCATCTGCGTCACGATCACGAGGAACAGGAACACCATGCGGCCGGGGAAGCGGAACCGGGCCGTGTAGTACGCCGCGGGGAGCGACACGAGCAGCACCAGGAGCGTCGCGAACACGGAGATGACGATGGTCGAGACGAGGTTGTACGGCAGCGGCGTCTCGGGCGTCGACCACATCGTGAGGTAGTTCTCCCAGTGCCACT
The DNA here is from genome assembly GCF_900105335.1 of Microbacterium paraoxydans. Taxonomy (NCBI): domain Bacteria; kingdom Bacillati; phylum Actinomycetota; class Actinomycetes; order Micrococcales; family Microbacteriaceae; genus Microbacterium; species Microbacterium paraoxydans. The sequence continues at coordinate 2,097,811 of NZ_LT629770.1, forward strand.
CCACCGGGAGGTAGGTCGGGTCGACCGAGCGGATCTGCGCCTTCGTCTTCACCGATCCGAAGAACATGATGAGGTACGGCAGCACGAAGATCGCGAGCACGAGGAACCCGGCGGCGGTGCGCAGGATCACGCGGGGCAGCGACACCTGATCCGCGGTGTAGCGGCGCCGGCGGCCGGGGATGGGCGGGGTGCGTCGTCCGCGGGAGTCGGCGGTGGTCACGAGGGCGGTCTCGGTCACGGTCATGATCAGACCTCCTTCATGGGCTTGACGATCTTGACGTAGGCCGCGACGATCGCGATCACGATGAGGAAGGCCACGACCGACAGGGCGCTCGCGACGTCGACCTTCTTCTGCAGCTCGATGTACTTGAAGATGAGCGTCATGATCGTGTCGGCGCCGTAGCCCGGGATCGACCCGGTCATCACCTTGAGGATCGGCAGCGAGTTGAAGACGTTGATGATGTTGATGAGGATCGCCACGGCGAGGGCGCTGCGCAGCTGCGGCAGGACGATCGACCAGTAGGTGCGGGCGGCCCCGGCGCCGTCCATCTTCGCGGCCTCGATCGCGTCGGCGGGGACCGCCTGGAGCCCGGCGAGGATCGTGTAGGTCGTGAAGGGCAGCGACACGAACACCGCGATGACGATCGACCACGCGAACGCCGTCGTCGGGTTCTTCGTCCAGCCGTAGCCCACCGCGTCGTCGGAGAGCCCGATGTCGTAGAGGAACTTGTTGAAGACCCCGAAGTACGGCTCGAGGCTGTAGTAGAAGACCATCGTGGTCATCACCACGGACGCGGCCCACGGCACGATGACCGCCATCCGCACGAGCTGGCGCCCCGGGAACGCCTTGTTGAGGATCTGCGCGAGGCCGAGCGAGATCACGACCGTGAACAGCACCACCGACACGACCCAGACGATCGTGCGGACGAAGATCGGCCAGAACTCCGGGAACGTGAAGACGGTCACGAAGTTGTCGAAGCCGACCGAGCCCTTGTCCAGGCCCGAGAGCGAGATGTCGCGGGTGGAGTTGAAGAACATGACACCGGCGGGGAACAGCACCACGCCGATGATGAGCACCAGCGCGGGGGCGATCCACGGCAGCGCTTGGAGGAGGTCCCGCCCGCCGGGGCGACCGCGCACGGCCGTCCCGGCGTCCGGGGTGCGGGGGCGGCCGGTGGCCGCCCCCGCGAGGTTCGAGGATTCTGTCGTCTGGCTCATGGGGGATTCCCGAACCTCTCCGTTCCGCGGGTCAGCCCGCGTCCACCTGGTCCTGGATCTGCTTCAGCACGTCCGCCGCCGGCTGATCCTGGATCTGTCCGAACAGCGACTTGAAGGCGCCGTCCGCTGCCGACCACTTCGGGTTGGTCGACGGGTAGAACTGCGCGTCGGGCAGCACGTCGAGGAACGGCTTGAGGGCCTCCTCGCCGGACAGCTCCTCGGCGCCGGACTTCGTGACGGGGAGGAAGCCCTCCGCCTGCACCCACGGCACGTAGACCTCGGGCGAGTAGAAGTAGTCGAGGAACTTCGTGATCGCCTCCTGCTTGTCGCCGTCGTTCTCGAACGCCATGAGCTGGTCCATGACGCCGAGGGTGAACGGCGAGCCGTCCTTGGTCGGGATCGGCACGATCGAGTAGTCGAGGTCCGGGTTGTTGTCGGCGATCTGGCCGACCGTCGGCGGCAGGCCGACCTGCATGCCGATCTTGCCCTGGATGAAGATGTCCATCAGCGGGGAGCGCTGCGTGGAGCCGGGGTCGGCCTGGGTCGCCCCGGCGTCGATCATCTTCTTGATCTGCTCGGCGCCGACGAGGTTCTCCGGGGTGTCGATGGTGATCTCCGACGCGTCGCCGAAGGATCCACCGCCGCCCCAGAGCCACACGGCGGCCTCGGCCTGCGCCTCCTCCGAGCCGAGCGGCATGCCGTAGCCCGCGACACCGCCGCCGAGCCCGGACACCTTGGTCGCCGCGTCGAGCAGGGAGTCCCAGTCGGTCGGCGCCTCGACGCCTGCCCGGGACAGGAGCTCGTTGTTGACGAACAGGGCACGCGCGGAGGCGATCATCGGCAGGGCGTAGGCCGTGCCATCGACCTCGGCGTTGGCGAGGAAGGAGTCCTGGAAGTCGGAGTAGACGTCGTCGGACACGACCTCCTCGACCGGGTAGAGCAGCTCGTCCTCGACGAAGCCCGCGAAAGGGCCGCCGTTGTAGATGTCGGGCGCCTCGCCCGCCTGGACCTTCGTGGAGATGACCTTCTCGAGGTTGTCCCACGACTGCACCTCGAGGTTGACTTTGATGTCGGGGTTGTCCTTCGTGAAACCGTCGATGACGTCTTCCCAGAGGCCCTTCGTGGCGTCGGAGTAGCTGGGGACGAGCAGGTCGAGCGTGCTGGCGTCGTCGCCGCCGCTGTCTCCTCCCGATCCACCGAAACCGCAGGATGCGAGCGACAGCGTGGCGACGGCCGCGACCGCTGCGGCCCCGTATCGCCGTGACTTGTTCATGGGCATTGCATTCCTCACTGTGGGTGCTGCTCCAGCGGGCGGGATCCGCTCTCCGGAGAGGGGGGTGGTGCACAGTCGCAGAACACTCCACGCGACGGTGCGTGATGATCACGCCGCCGAGGTGGTCGCGATCGTCCGAGCGGGGGCTCGGGGGAACTCGTCCCGATTATTTGTCAGGCAAACAAACAAATCAAGATGTTGCTCTCTTGGGACGAAATACTATGATCGGATCAAGCTCGAAACAATCACAAGTACGCAACAACTCGTCCGAAAGGCCTCATCATGACCGATTCGCTGCCCGGCGCGCACATGCGCGAAGAGCTCCGCTCCCAGCCGCAGATGTGGGCCACCGCCGCCGAGCTCACCGCCGAGCAGGCGCTGCTGCCGGCTCGCGGGGCACGGGTCGCGGTCGTCGGCTGCGGCACCTCGTGGTTCATGGCCCAGTCGTACGCCGCGCTGCGCGAGTCGTCCGGTCACGGCGAGACCGATGCGTTCGCGGCGTCCGAGGCCTTCATCGACCGTGGCTACGACGCGGTCGTCGCCCTCACCCGTTCCGGCACCACGACCGAGGTGCTGGAACTCGTCGACCGCATCAAGGGGCGCACCCGCACGATCGGCGTGATCGGCGACCCCGACTCCCCGCTCGTCTCGCTCGTCGACGACGCCGTGCTGCTGCCGTTCGCCGACGAGCAGTCGGTGGTGCAGACGCGCTTCGCCACGACCGCGCTCGCTCTCTTCCGGGCGTCGCTGGGCGAGGACCTCTCCGGGGCCATCGCCGACGCCACGGCCGTGCTCGCCGAGGAGGGCGACGACACCGAGCTGCGCGACGCCGAGCAGTACACGTTCCTCGGGCGGGGCTGGACGATCGGCCTGGCCCACGAGGCCGCCCTGAAGCTGCGCGAGTCGTCGCAGTCGTGGACCGAGGCGTACCCGTCGATGGACTACCGCCACGGTCCGATCGCCATCGCCGCGCCGGGCCGGGTGACGTGGCAGTTCGGAGAGGCACCAGAAGGACTGGCCGCGGAGGTGCGCGCCACGGGCGCCCGTTTCGAGCACCGCGCGATCGACCCGCTCGCCGACCTCGTGCGCTTGCACCGCACAGCCCTCGACCGTGCCGTGGCCCGTGGGCTCGACCCCGACCAGCCGCGCAACCTCACGCGATCCGTCATCCTGGATGCATGACGCCAGCGATCCCCGGAGCCGAGCGATGACCCCGAACGACGCCGCGGACGCCATCCCCGACGTCGCGAGGGACGAGGCCGGCGAGAAGCTCGCCGCGGTGCGCACGCTCGGCGCCGGGTCGCCGGTCCTGGCCTTCGACGTCGGCGGGACGGACATCAAGTCGGCACTGTTCGACGCGGAAGGACGGGCGCTCGGCCTCCGCCGCACGCCGACTCCCACGGCCGACGGCGACCGCACCCCCGCGCTGCTCGACCGGCTGCAGGTGCTCGCCGCGCAGCTCCGCGACGAGCATCCCGACGTGGTGCCCCGCGCCGCCGGGCTCGTGGTGCCGGGGATCGTCGACGCCGCGGCAGGGATCGGCGTGTTCGCGAGCAACATGGGCTGGCGGGACGCGCCGCTGCGCGCGCTCGCCGCGGAGCGTCTCGGCCTCCCCGTCGCGTTCGACCACGACGTGCGTGCCGCGAGCTGGGCCGAGCACGAGCTGGGCGGCGCGCGGGCCTACGACGACGCGGTGATCCTCGTGATCGGCACCGGGATCGCCGGGGCCCTGCTCGTCGGCGGCCGCCCCTACACGGCCGGGGGCTATGCCGGTGAGATCGGGCACTCCCCGATCGCCGACGGACCGGTGTGCCCGTGCGGTGCCCGTGGCTGTCTGGAGGCCGTGGCCTCGGCGGGAGCCATCGCGCGCCGCTACCGGGAGGCGACGGGCACGGCGCCGGACGGCGCCAAGGACGTCATCGCCCGAGCGGCCGCCGGGGACCGGGTCGCCGCCGACATCTGGGACTCGGCGCTGGACGCGCTCACCCTGTCGCTCGCGCAGCTGACCGCCGTGGTCGCCCCCGAGGCCGTGGTGATCGGCGGCGGACTGTCGCGGGCGGGCGGCGCGCTCTTCGACGAGCTGCGGTCCCGCCTCGCCGCCCGCCTCAGCTTCCACCGCCTCCCCGCACTCGTCCCGGCCGAGCTGTCCGGCAACGCGGGACTGATCGGCGCCGCCCTTCGCGCCAGGGAGCTCGCATGATCCTCACCGTCACCCCGAACCCCGCGCTCGACCTCACGTGGCAGGTTGACCGTCTCGTCGCCGGCGGGACGCACCGCGCCGAGACCGGAGCGTCCCGCGGCGGCGGCAAGGGCCTCAACGTCGCCAGGGTCGCACACGCCGAGGGGGCGTCCGTCCTCGCGCTGACCACGGCCGGCGGTCCGGTCGGCGCGGAGTTCGCCGCGGAGCTCACGGCCAGCGGCGTGCCCCATGTGCTCGTGCCCGTCGCGGCCGACACGCGTCGCAGCATCGCCCTCGTCGACGAGGCCGCGGGCGACACCACGATCGTCAACGAGCGAGGGGTGAACCCCACCGATGCCGAGTGGGGCGGGCTCCTCGCGGAGATCGTCGACCGGCTTCCCGGCGCCGGGGTCCTCGTCGTCTCCGGGAGCCTTCCGCCGGGAGCGCCGGATTCGCTCGTGCCGATGCTCGTCGCGGTGGGTGCGGACGCCCGCGTCCCCGTGATCGTGGACACCTCCGGCCCGGCCCTCCTGCGCGCCGCCGACGCCGGCGCCGCCGTGCTCAAGCCCAACGCCGCCGAGCTCGCCGAGGCCACCGGCATCAGCGACCCCGTCGAGGGCGCGCGGTCGCTGCTGGCCCGGGGCGCCGAGCTCGTGCTCCTGTCGCTCGGGGCCGACGGCATGCTCGCGGTCACCCCGACCGATCTCCTGCACGCCCGACTCGACGAGCCGCTCTCCGGCAACCCGACCGGCGCCGGAGACGCCGCGGTCGCGGCCTGCGCCGTGCTCACCGCGGAGGGCGAGCGCAACCCCGAGGTCATCCTCCGTCGCGCGACCGCGTGGTCGGCAGCCGCCGTCCTCATGCCGCTCGCCGGCGACATCTCCCCCCGCTGGCGCGCGCTCGAGGAGCGGCTCCGCGTCTCCCGCCCCGACCCCGCCTCCTTCCGGAAGGACCCTTCGTGACCCTCGTCTCCGCTCGGGAGCTCGTCTCCGCGGCTGCCACCGCCGGCACCGGCATCGGCGCGTTCAACGTCATCCATCTGGAGACCGCAGAGGGCCTCGTCCGAGCCTCCGCGCTCGCACAGCTCCCCGTGATCCTGCAGATCTCGCAGAACTGCGCCGACTACCACGGCGGTCTGGAGCCGATCGCCCTCTCGACGCTCGCCGCGGCACGACGCGCGGAGACCCCGGTGGCGGTGCACCTCGACCACGCGGAGCGACCGGAGCTCGTGGACGAAGCCGTGTCCCTCGGGTTCGGCTCGGTGATGTTCGACGGCGGCGCGCTGCCCTACGACGAGAACGTGGCGCTGACAGCCGAGGTCGCCGCCCGGGCCCGCGCGGCGGGGGTGTACGTGGAGGGCGAGCTCGGCGAGGTGGGCGGGAAGGACGGCGCCCACGCCCCCGGTGTCCGCACCGATCCGGGCGAGGCGCGGGCGTTCGTGGCCGCCACCGGTGTGGACGCCCTCGCCGTGGCCGTGGGGTCTTCGCACGCCATGACCGACCGCACCGCCTCCCTCGACCTCGACCTCATCGCCCGCCTGCGTGCGGCCCTGCGTGGTGCCGCCGCCGACGGGACGGATGTGCCCCTCGTGCTGCACGGCTCGTCCGGGGTGGCCGACGCCGTGATCGCCGATGCCGTGCGCGCCGGGATGACGAAGGTCAACGTCTCCACCCATCTCAACGGCTTCTTCACGCGGGCGGTCCGCGAGGTGCTCGCCGCCGACGAGCGTCTCGTCGACTCCCGCAAGTACCTCGCTCCCGCACGCGCCGCCCTCGCGGACGAAGCCGCCCGGATGCTGCGACTGTTCGCCCTGCTGCCGTCGGAGAATCCCGCTCCGGTCGCAGAGGTTCCGGGCACGGCTGCGACCTCGACGCGAAACGACGACCGGTGAAGCGCGCGGCCCGACTGCACGCGATCCTCGACCTCCTCGCGGCGGACGGAGAGGTCACGGTGGAGGAGCTGGTGGAGCGGTTCGGGGCCTCCCCGGCCACCACCCGCCGCGACCTCGACTCCCTCGCCGAGCAGCGGCTGCTCACCCGCACGCACGGCGGTGCCGTGGCCCAGACCGTCGCCTACGAACTGCCCCTCCGCTACAAGAGCCATCTCCGCACGCACGAGAAGGAGAGCATCGCGCAGACCGCGGCGGGGCTCGTCACCCCCGGCATGGTGGTCGGGCTCTCCGGAGGCACGACGACCACGGCCATCGCGGCCGCGCTCGCCGCCCGCGAGGATCTGGCGGCGGAGGGCGGGATCACGGTGGTCACCAATGCCGTGAACATCGCCGCCCAGCTCGCGACCCGGCCGGAGATCAAGGTGGTCGTCACGGGCGGGGTCATCCACTCGCGCACCTACGAGCTCGTCGGCCCGTTCGTCGAGCAGCTGCTCCGCGGGGTGCGGCTGGACCTCGCGTTCATCGGCGTGAACGGGATGGACGCGGCAGCCGGGGCGACCACGCAGGACGAGCGCGAGGCGGCGGTGAACCGGATGATGGCGGAGCGCGCGCGGCGGGCCGTCGTCGTGACCGACGGCAGCAAGCTCGGGGCCGAGGCCTTCTCCACCGTCGGCGGGCCGGAGCTCTTCGCCACGGTCATCACCGATCGAGGAGCCGACCAGGCCGCTGTCGACGCGCTGCGTGCCGCGGGGTACTCCGTCCTCCTCGCCTGAGGCCCTCCGGCCGCACGCGGACGCCCCGAGGGCCTCGGCGTCCCCAGATCGCCGAGGCCCTGCGGGAGCATCGCGGCTGCATACCGCGACGCTCCCGGAGCAGATGGTGTCCGTCTCGTCTTCCCGCTCCCCAGCGGCGTTTCCCCAGAACCGACGGCGCCTCCCTCGTGCCTCTCCCTTCGAGGCCTTTCGCTCGACACCTTCCGAAGAACAGGAGAAGGCGGGTGCGATTCTGATACCTCGATCCGGGAAAAAAGTCAGAATCCGTTGCCGTGACACTGGAACGGGGCGGAAACCCCCGTCATGAGCGCGGCGCTCGCCAGGGCGTCGGCGGGGGACGCGCCGCCGGCGAGACCCTCGTGGACCGCGGTCAGGAGCTCGCACGCGTCGTCGTCCGGCACCGTGACGGGGGCCGCGATCACCGCCTCCGCGCCCGCGTGCAACCACACCCGCGTCATGCCCAGGGCCTCCTCGCCCCAGCGCACGGAGGAGCGACCCAGCTCGCACGCCGAGAGGATCACGGTCCGCGGCACCCGGGCGATGAGGTCGACGTCGTAGCCGAAGAGCACCCCGTCGGCGAGTTCGAACCCGGAGAACAGCGGATTGTCGACCGCGTGGCGTCCGTGCGCAGCGATATGGAGCACGTCGACGGAGGCCGCCAGCTCCGTGACGGCGGTCACGGTCGCGGTGGGGCCCTGCAGCGTCCGGGTCGTCCCTCGTCTCGCCCAGGATTCCGCTGCGCGCTGGACCTCTTCCGCGGCCCGCGCCACCCGTGGTCCCGCCGCGAACCCGACGCGCGGGGTCGAGGCGGCCGAAGCCTCCCCGTCGAGCCAGCGCGAGACCGAGGTCGCGAGGGTGAACGGCACTCCGTGCATGCCGGGGAGCATGGCCCACGGCACCCCGCCGAGGATGCCGGGAACGGTGATCGCGAACCGCGCGGCGCCCGCGGCGGCCCGGCGCATCGGCGCGAGCAGCTCCTCGTCGAGGACAGCGAGACGCGCCGTCAGAGCGCGCGCGGTCACCGGCCCCATCGCGCCGTCCCGGGTGAGAGCGGCCATGTCGAGGTCAGCGCGCAGGCCGTCGAGAGCGGCCCGCACTCGCGGCCAGGACAGGGCGACGAGGGTCGCGCCGTCCGGCTGCACCACCACCCCGTGCAGGTCGGCGCCGGTATAGACGTAGGCCAGGACTGCCGTGTCGGCCGGCAGGAGCGCGGAGGCCTCGGTCAGCGTCCGACGTTCCCGCATCGCCCCGGAGCCGGTGGCCGACCACTGCCGCTCCCGCACCCGGTCGCGGAGCGCGCGGACGGTGGGGTCGGTCGTCCAGTCCGCCCCCGCGAGGTCGGCGCGCAGCATCCGCAGCTCGGCGAGGTCGGCGGCGAGGGCGTCGTCGTGCGGCGGGCGGACCGGGGCGACCTGCTGACTGAGATGCCGGGCGCGCTCGGACCACTCGAAGAGCGTGGCCGGGTCGCGGCGGCGGACGGCGGCGGCGAGTCCCGTGAACACGAGGTCGCTGGCGTGCATGGCGACGGAGGCCTGCAGGTCGAGGGCGCCGAACGACCGCTGCCACGCCGACAGCAGGTCGAGCCCGGTGGCCGCGGCGCGCAGCGCCTCCCCGTCGCGACCGCGTCCGGCGGCGCGGGCCGCGCGCACCTCCTGCGCGCGGAGCCGCAGCGGCGTCGGGGCCGAGGCGGGGATGCGGGGGAGACGACCGGTGCCGTCGCGGCGGGCGCTCAACCGCAGGGCCGTGGCCTCGGTGCGGAAGCCGCTCCGGTCGAGCTCCTGCGCCACCTGCTCCCACGCGGCGGCGTCGAGGGGGCGATCGGGCCGGATCCGCTGTCGCGCTTCCAGTTCCACCGCCGCGGCGCGGGCCGCCCAGCCGCTGCTGCCGAGGGCGGTGAAGCGGCGGGCGGCCGTCCGCGCCGCCCGCGCCGCGGCCCGCGGATCGTGGCGGACGAGCGAGCGGGCGAGGTGGAACTCCGCCTCCCCGCGGGCCTGACGCATCCGCTGGGCGCCGAACTGCACGGCCACCTGGGCGAGCAGCGCCTCCGCCTCGGTCGTCAGCCCGGCGTCGCGGAGCACCTCGGCGCGGTCGAGGTCGCTGATGGCGGTGGCGAGGGCACTGGTGGCGGCGAATGTCGGCCGGGACTCGGCCATCAGGCGCAGCGCCGAGACGAGGTCGCCGCCGAGGAGCGCGGCGTAACCGAGGTTGTGCATGGCCTCGGCGAGGGAGTCCCGTTCGTCGTGCGCCTCGTAGATCCCGATCGCACGACGGAGGTCGGCCATGCAGGTCTCCAGGTGATGGCGCTGCATCCGCACGACCGCCCGGTTCATCAGGCAGTTGGCGAGCGCGGGGGTCTCGCTCCCGGTCGCGGCCAGGGCGTCGATCGCGGCGGTCAGGCTCGCCTCGGCCTCCTCCATCCGGCCCCCGTGCATGAGGAGGGCGCCGAGCTGCCCGCCGAGGAGGGCGATGGTCTCGGCCTGCAGCCCGTCCCTGGCCAGCGCCTCCCGGCACAGCGCCTCCGCCGCCGCGGGCTCGCCGGTCTGCGCGAGCACGTAGGCGGCCGTCCCGTCGATGCGGGCGCGGAGGTCGGCGTCGTCGGTGCGGGCGGCGGCCTTCTCCAGTTCCCGCCTGGCACGGGTGAACTGCCGGGCGTTGGCCGCCTCGACGCCGCGTCGGTGCAGCGCGCTCGCGGACAGGGGCATCCGTCCAGGATGCCGTGCCGGAGCGGTCGTGCGGAAGGGTGCGAGGGGTCAGAGCCGCTCGTGCGGCGTCGGCAGCGACTTCAGCACGGCGGCGACGGCCTTCCCGGCGACGGCGGGCTTCACCCCCGCGGCCGGGACGGCGCCGAGCTGGGCCGCGACCCGACCGGCGATGTACGGAGCCGCGAAGGAGGTGCCGCTCCACACCGCGAAGCCGCCGCGGTAGTCGTCCGGGTCGAGCGTCTCGCGCGGCAGCCCGTCGATGTCCGCGCGGGTCGCGGCCTGCGCGCCGCCGACGAAGGCGGGCGAGGTGCTGACCACGGCGGCGCCCGGCGCGAACACCTGCACCCAGGGGCCGACGTTCGAGAACAGGGCGACGGAGTGCGCCGACGGGTTCAGGGCGCCGACCGACACGTGCGGAGCGCCGTCGTCGGACGGCAGCCCGTTGTCGGCGCCCGGCCACGGCCACAGCGAGGCGGGGAACGAGGGCCGATCGATCGCGTCGTTGCCGGCCGAGCAGACGACCACGCAGCCGAGCTCCCTGGCCTTCGCGAGCAGCTCGTACAGAGTCCTGCTGAAGAGTCCGTCGGTCGGGGTCTCGTGGTAGTAGCTGAGGGAGAGGTTGAGCACGTCGATCGGGTAGCCGGTCGTCGGGTCCTCGCGGTGCCGCCGCAGCAGTTCCACGACCTGTGCCACGGTTTCCAGGAGCGTGCTCTCGTCGACCACCCCGAGCGCCCCGGCGACGCGGATCGAGAGGATGTCGGCGTCCGGGGCGGCCTGACGCACGAGGCCCGCGATGAAGGTGCCGTGACCGGCCACCGCGTCGATCTCGCCGTCGAGCTGCCCGTACAGGTCGGGGTAGCGTTCGGGGTCGGCGTCGTCCGTGAAGCCCACGGGGACGCCGTCGAGTTCGACGTGCCGGGTGACGATGTCGGACGGCAGCCAGGCGTGCTCCCCGCAGCCGGTGTCGAGGATCGCCACGACCGGTCGTCGTCCGCGCTTCGGAGCGGCTGCTCGAGCCGGAGCGGGGCCGAGCCAGGTGACCGGCTGCCGCGCCCCGCGTCCGGGCTCCAGGTAGTCGTCGCTGCCGCCTCCGCCGGGAGCGGCACCGCGGACGGGGTTCGTCCGCGTGAACGGGTTCGTCCGCGTGAACGGGTTCGTCCGGGTGAACGGGTTGAGTCCGACCGGGTCGATCGAGAGCACGTGCTCCAGGCTGGTCCGCGGCATGGTCGAGCGCGACAGCCGGCGCGCGCGCTGCAGCACCCGCCAGGCGTCGGGCGCCACGGGGGACTCGCCCCTGGTCGGCTCATCCGGCGTGGTCAGGCGTGCCCGCAGGAACCCCGCGACACCCGGCACGAGCTCGCCGTTCCCGATCTCGCGCTCCGGCGACTCCACCTCCAGCCGCCAGCCGAAGGAGTCCGCGGCATCCCTCAAGGCGCGCAGCTCGCGGTCGTACGCCTCCTGCTCGTCCAGGGCGCGCGTGATGAGCAGCCGCTCGGGCAGGTACGCGGTGGGGAACGCCCGGATCCCGTCCACCGGTTCCGTGCTGGGGTCGAGGGCGGTGCCGCGGCGGATCGATCCCTCCGCGCGGTCCTGCCAGGTCCATCCCTGGGGCTGCTCCATCGGTCATCCTCTCCGTGGGCATCGCCGGCGACGGCGCCGGCGACGCGGGGTCACAACTCGAACTGCGGGGTCTCCAGGGTGCGGGTCTCGTCGCCGACCGTCGCGGTCAGGCGCACGCGGCTGAGCCCGGACGGCACCTCGTCGAACACGAATCGGCCGGTCTCCGCCGGGGTCGTGCGGCGCTCGCGCTCGCCCTGCAGCAACAGGATCTCCGCGGCGGCGGTGTCCACCCAGCCGTCGATCCGCCGTCGCCCGGACGCGGTCGTCGTGACGTGGAGGAGGATGCTCGTGCTGCCGTCGCTGAACTGCAGCGTGAGGGCGTCGGTCTCGCCGCGGACCGCGCCGAGCTGGCCTTCCACGAGCGTGAGCAGCGCGTACTCGCGGTTGAGCCCGTCCGCGGCGACCGCGGCGACCATCCGGTCGATCAGCCCGGCAGGGACCGGATCGACCTCTCTCCAGAGGCTGCGCAGGCGGGCGAACAGTCGGGCGTCGTCCTCATCGCTCATGATTGTCCCTCCGTCCGGGTGGCCGGGGCGTCGAGGAGGTCGCGGAGCTTCGCGAGGCAGCGGCTGCGGGTCGGGCCGATGCTGCCGACCGGCATGGAGAGGTCGCGGGCGAGGCGGGCGTAGTCAGGACGGTCCTCGAAGGCGATCACGCGGAGCAGTCGTTGGCAGCGCTCGGCAAGGCGGCGGACGGCGGCCCAGAGTCGGCGGTTCTCGTCGTCGAGCGCGGCGTGCTCCTCCGCGGACGCCTGCTCCGGAAGCAGGGCGTCCAGGTCGTCGGATTCCGCGGTGTCGACGCGACCAACGGCCTTGCCGACCTTCCAGGCCTCGCGGCGGGCGGTGGTCGTGAGCCAGGCGGAGACGGCACGCGAGTCGGCGATGGCGCCGTGGCCACGCACGAGCTGGAGCCAGGTCGTCTGCACGACGTCTTCCGCGAGGGTGCGTTCGAGGCCGTAGGCGCGCACGACGTGCCAGAGCACGGGCGTCATCAGCCGTACCAGGTCGTCCATCGAGCGGCCGTCGCCATCGCGCCACGCATCGAACAGGTCCGCGGCGCGTTCCCAGCGTGCACGCCCGTCGTCGGATGCCGGATCGAAGGCGGCGCCGGGGGCACCGTCGATCATGAAGCCCATTGTGATCACACCTACTAGGAGCACGGCAAGGGCTCGGTGATACATGTCGCCGTCCAAGAATTCCGACGGCCGGATCCGTGGTGCGACGCCGCCCTCGCTAGCGTGGAGGGGTGATCGCTCTCGTCGTCGTGCTGTTCCTCAACGCCGGTTTCAACGTGCTGGTCTGGCCGCGGTTCTACACCCGCGTCGCGAAGGACCCGCGTGCGAGGGACGAGAACGGCAAGGCCACCCCGTTCCTCCGCGTGCACGGCATCCTCATCGCGATCGCGCTGGTGCTGGCCGTGGCCTCCGCGGCGGCGGGGATCACCGTGCTCGCGGTCGCGCCCTAGCGCAGTGTCTCCACCTCAGTCCCCCTCGTACCGGGCGGCGTGCGCGGCCCAGCGAGACTCGACCGGGAGGCTGCGGAGGGCGCGGTTCCCGATCGCGAGGGCGGCGGCCACCACGCAGAGGGCCGCGCAGATGAGGATGGTGCCTTGTCGTCCGAGCCCGGCCAGGCCGAAGCCGGCGATGAGCGGGGCGAGCGGCATCGCGCCCATCGCGAGGACCCCCATGGCGCTGTTCGCGCGCCCCAGCAGACGTGATGGCGTGGCCACCATGAAGTAGCCCATCATCCCGGCGTTCAGGGCGGGGACGAGGAGCACCGTGGCACCGAGGACGGCGGAGACGGTCCACGGTGCCGACGCGAACGACAGCACGACGGCGCCGAGGGCGACCACTGCGAGCCCGCCGATCGTGAGCACGCCCGCCGGGATCCGGGGCACGAGGAGCGGGGCGACGATCGCGCCGACGAGCATTACGGCGCCGATGGCCGCGCTGACGGTTCCGATGAGGAGTTCGGAATGGCCTGCCTGCTGCAGCGCATAGACGGCCGTGGTGATCGCGGCGTTGAAGCCGAGGTTCACGATGGTCATGATGAGCATGACGCCGCCGAGGTCGGGACGGGACAGCAGCCAGCCGAAGCCTTCGCGGAACTCCCGCCAGGCGTTCGGGCGCGCGGGGGGCGCGCCGCCGTCGTCCTCGTCCAGGGCGCCGACGTCGGCGATGCCCGCGCGCCGGACCTGTCGCCCGAGGAGCCCGGCGGTCACGGCGGCGACGAGGTGGCACAGGGTCATGACCGCGCCGACGAGCCAGCCGCCTACGCCGAGCAGCAGCCCGCCCAGCGGGCCGCCGGCGAGCTGAAGGGCCGCATCGCGCCCCTGGTTCGCGGCCTGCGCGCGCCCCATCGCGTCGTCCGGGACGATCTCCTTCAGCGCGCTCTCCCCGGCGACGTCGAAGAGGCCGCTCCGCGCGGCCAGCAGCACGTCGATCACGAGGAGAGTTGCGAAGGTGAGGGCGCCGCCGAGGGCGAGCAGGGTGAAGGCCCCGGCCAGCACGATCCCCAGAATCGAGCCGACGAGCATGAGCACGATGCGCTGGTGCCGGTCCGCGATGATCCCGCCCACGAGGGTGAGCAGCACACGCGCCACCATGCCCGCCCCCGCGATGATGCCGGCCTGTGCGGGGTCGTTCGTGATGACGAGCGCGAGGAGCGGGACCGCGAACCCGAAGAGCGCCGAGGCGAGCCCCTTGCTCGTGTCGCTCACGAGCCAGGTGAGGTAGCGCGTGTTCTGCCACAGGCGGTGCGGAGTGCTCGTCGTGCTCATGGCTCGACGATAGTTCCGCAAGAATAATTGCGCAACTGTTCGTGCGCATTTGCGTGACTAGGATCGGGGAATGGCTGACGACGCGGAGAAGACCTCTCGGGAGGACGCCGCCTTCATGACGTCGGCCATGCTCAAGGCCTACTCACACCCGCTGCGCCGCCAGATCCTCCGCCTCATCGCGCGCCGCGGTTTCCTGCGCGCCGCGGACATCGCCGGCGCGCTCGACGTGCCGGCCAACAGCGCCAGCTTCCACCTGCGGGTGCTCGCCGAGGCGGGACTCATCGAGGAGGCTCCGGAGCAGGCCAGAGACCGTCGCGACCGCGTGTGGACGGGACGCAAGGGCGCCCTCACCGTCGGCGGTCCGGAGAATCCGGTCGCGGACGAGGCGCTCGGCGATGCGGTGGTGGCCGCGCTCGCAGAGGACCACGTCGACCTGCTCCGCCGTGTGGTGGCCTGGACGCCCGAGTATGTGTCCGGTCGCACCGCCGACGTGCACGCGTCGTTCGTGCAGCGCACCATCCGACTGACCGAGGCCGAGTTCGACGACGTGATGCACAAGATCGATGACGTGCTCTCCGCCGCCGACGACGCGCACGACGACACCGACCCCGCGGGCCGTCACTGGCAGCTGGACATCGTCGTCGCCGACGACACCATCTGACTCACTCGTCTTCGTCGTCGAGGCGCTCGCCGCTGAGGATGAGGATGCGGCGGAGGTGCATCGCCGTCAGCACGCCCGGTCCCATCGAGCTGCGCACGTCGAACGTGCGGTCGTCGACCTTCTCCAGCAGCAGCCGGATCGCGCGCGCCGCCTCCGCGCGGCGGCGATGCGCCGCGCTCGAGGCGGGGTCGTCCTCCGCGATGACGTCGGCGACGGCGTGGCAGGCCGCCGACAACGGCTCGGGCAGGGCAGGATCCAGGGGCATGGCCGCCGGACGCTCCCAGATCGTGTCGGCCGTCGCGTCGGCGATGTCCCGGATGAGGTGCGCGATCCGGTCGAGGGTGGAGAGCTGCTCGTGGATGTGGGCAGTGCCCGCATGCCGGCGTCGCGCGCGCGGGTTGTAGCGGACGCTCTCGTCGGCTTCGGCCAGGGCGGCACGGAGGTCGGCGGTGGTCTCGGCGAGCGCCGCGGCATCGTCGGCCCACTGTGCGGTCTCCGGCGGCCAGGACTCCGAGACCGCGGAGCCGATGTCGTGGAGGTGCCCGGCGAGCTGTCGTCGGAACTCCTCCACCCGCGCCTCGGCGGATCCGATGAGCGGGGCGGGGGCGAAGAGGAGGTTCACCACCAGACCGATGACGATCCCGACCCCCATCTGGGCGAGGTAGCCGAGGGAGTAGTCGTCCGCGTTCTGACCGCCGATGATGAGCACGAACAGCGCCGCCATCGGGACGTACTCCTTGCCGACGCCGAACCAGCCGGTGCCGGAGACGAGGACTCCGAGCCCGACAACGAGCGGGATCGTCCACCACGTCGGCCCGACGGTGAGCACGATCACCGCGGCCAGACCGATACCGGTGGCCAGACCGAACAGGGTCTGCAGGCTCGACCGCATGGACCCCATGAGTGTGGGGTACATGCTCACGAGCGCACCCAGGGGTGCGTAATACGGGTACTCGTCGGTGACCCCCGGCATGTGCGGCGCGATCGTCCACGCGAGTCCGACGGCGAGCGCCGTCTTGACCACGAGGAGCAGACGGGCGGGGCGGACCGCCTCACGGACGGTGCGGGCGAGGTACGAGCGGCGCTCGCGGACGCGCAGGCGCGCAAGGTCGGGCGTCACGTCATCCTCTCCTCGCGGCGGTCGGGTGGTCCATCTCTGGCGAGGATAGGGCGGTAGGCGGCGCGCGGCCACCGGGTTGCCCCGCCTCGGGTCGCCGGGTAGAGGGCGGCCGAACGCGGATGCCGCGACCGCGCGGGGTGCGCGGCCGCGGCATCGGCGGATTCCGGTCGTCGCGTCAGGGCGTGGCCCGGCGGAACGCGAGGAAGGAGACGGCGCTGAGGACGGCGACGACCACGAGCCCCCAGAGGGCGAGGCCCACGGCGCCGAGGTCGAGGATGCCGAGCCACACGTCGCCCCACAGCTCGAGCCGCGTCACGAGGAACACGACCCCCACGAGGAGGAGCGCCAGGGCGACGCCCACGATGGTGAGCACCATCGGGCCCCAGCTCTTGTAGATCGTCGCGCCGGTGAACCCGACCACGAAGAAGAACAGGGCGAGGGTGAAGTAGACGACGAAGGCTCCGAGCGGTCCGGCCTCCCACAGCCACGGCAGGTGGAACACCCAGCCGTTCACGCCGTACCCGTTCGTGGCCAGCTCGATCGCGCCGCCGAGGAGGAACAGCAGACCGAGCAGCGCGCTGCCGAGGATCGCGGTCAGCAGGGTTCCGATGAAGAACTCGCGCCGGGTGACGCTCATGGCCTGGGAGAACGGGAAGGTCAGCGTCATGGCCGACAGCCCGATCGCGAAGAAGTACCACAGCGGTGCCTGGCCGCCTCCGCCGTACTTGGGGGCGTCGCCGGGAATCATCGCGTAGATGAGGACCGAGATCACCACAGCCGAAGCGAGGATGATCAGCGGCACCCAGACGAAGGTCTGCCGGTTGATGAGCTGCAGGCGGATGACGTTGAGTGTGCGTCGCATCAGCGGACTCCTTCCGTGGTGGCGTCGGCTCTGGTGCCGGTGCGGGTCTCCGCCTTCTGGGTGAGGCGGACGATGAGCTGCTGCAGCGAGACGGGGGCGAGGTCGAGGCCGGCGGCCCGCACCTCCGCGCGATCGTCGGCGGTGAGGGCGCCGAGCACGGTGACGGAGGCGACGCGACCGAGCTCGTCCCGGTGCAGCACCTCGCGATCGCCGACCCAGGCGTCGACCTTCGCGGCATCCCCGACGACGGTCACGGCGCGGTCGCGGACGGCATCCGTGTCCTCGTTGAGGAGGATCTGGCCGTTGTCGATCACGATGACCTTCTCGATGAGGTTCGCGACCTCGTTGATCAGGTGCGAGGAGAGGATGATCGTGCGCGGGTGCTCCGCGTAGTCCTCCACGAGGCGGTCGTAGAAGATCTGCCGAGCGACCGCGTCGAGTCCCAGATAGGGCTCGTCGAAGAACGTGATCTCGGCGCGGGAGGCCAGGCCGATGATCACGCCGACCGCGGAGAGCTGCCCGCGGGACAGCTTCTTGATGGTCTGCTTCATCGGCAGCTGGAACTCCGCGATGAGCTCGTCCGCGAGGCCCTGGTCCCAGTGCGGGAAGAACAGGCGGGCGGCGGCGAACGCGTGCCGCGGGGTCGCGTCGTCCGGGTACTTCTGGCTCTCCCGGACGAAGCAGATCCGGCCGAGCACATGCGCGTTCTCGTACGGGTGCTCGCCGAACACCTTCACGGTGCCGGAGGATTCGAAGTTCTGGGCCGTGAGGATCGACATGAGTGTCGTCTTCCCGGCGCCGTTGCGGCCGAGGAGCCCGTAGATCGAGCCTCCCTCGAGGGCGAGCGACACGTTGTCGAGCGCCCGCTTCTCCTTGTAGCGCTTGGTGAGGTTCTGCACCTCGATGACGGCGGTCATGCGGGGTTCTTCCCTTCTGGGGTGGGGGCGGATGCGGCGCGCTGACGGAGCAGGTCCGCGAGGTCTTCCGCGCCGAGGCCCAGCGTGCGGGCCTCCGCGAGGAGCGGGTCGATGTAGCGGTCGGCGAAGGCCGCGCGGCGCTCGCCGAGGAGCAGGTCCCTGGCGCCTTCCGAGACGAACATGCCGATGCCTCGGCGCTTGTGTAGCACTCCCTTGTCGGTGAGCATGGCGACTCCCTTCGCGGCAGTGGCGGGGTTGATGCGGTAGAACGCGGCGAGCTCGTTCGTCGAAGGGGCCTGCGCCTCCTCGGCCAGCGAGCCGTCGAGGATGGAGTCCTCGATCTGCTCGGCGATCTGGAGGAAGAGCGGCTTGCCTTCTTCGATCACGAGTCCTCCGTGGTCGCTGGGTTACTTACTTGACTAAGTAACCACGGAACCAGCCACGGTGTCAATCCCTCTGTATGTGGGCGGGCGCAGCTTCGGAGATCTCCGTCGACATGCCGCCCGTCGGTCGGTTCTGGCGGCGTGTCGGCCGTCAGCTCCGAAGTTGTGCACGGGGAGGGGGTGAGGCAGGCCGCGTACAGTGGGCTGGTGCCGGAGTTCCCCCACAGTCGTCTGCGTCGCTGGCCCGACGTCGAGGCGGACAACCTCCAGGCCCACGATGCGACCGACCTCCTGCTCGTGGAACGCGCACTCGCGCTCGACGTGCCGGGGTCCGAGACGGTCGTGATCGGCGACGAGTACGGCGCGATCACGCTGGCTCTCACGGCGGCCGGGCGGCGCGGGATCCGGGTGCACCAGGACCTCGCGACCGGACGCCGCGCGCTCGCCCGCAACGCCGAGGAGCTCGGGAGCGGTGGGTTCACCCCGCACGAACTCGACGAGGGCCTGCTCGCCGGTGCACAACTGGTGCTGCTGCAGCTCCCGAAGGCCCTCGCCGAACTGGAGGAGATCGCGGATGCGGTCGCCCGGTGGGCTGCGCCTGACGTGGTGCTCGTCGCCGGCGGTCGAGTGAAGCACATGACTCTGGCGCAGAACGATGTCCTGGCGCGGAGCTTCGCCCAGGTACAGGCGCAGCGCGCCGAGCGGAAGTCGCGGCTGCTCGTCGCCTCCGAGCCGCTCCCGGTGCCCGAGTCGCCGCCGTTCCCGGTCTCCGCGTGGCACGGCGACCTCGTCCTCGTGGCCCACGGCGGCGCCTTCGCCGGGTCCCGCCTCGATATCGGCACCCGGGTCCTGCTCGAGGTGCTCGGCCTGGGCGGTCCACAACTCAGGAGAACAGAGGTGACACGCGCCGAGAACGAGCGGAACGGCGGCGAGAGCAGCCGTTCTTCCGGAGTTGTGAACGGCGGGCGCCGCGTCCTCGACCTCGGCTGCGGGACCGGCGCGCTCGCCGCGTCCTGGGCACTCGCCTCCCCGCGGGACCGGGTCGTCGCCACGGACCGCTCGGCCGCCGCCGTCGCCTCCGCCCGTGGCACCGCGTCGGCGAACGGGGTGGCCGATCGGGTCGAGGTCACCCACGACGACGCGGGCTCGGCGCTCGCCGCGGGGAGCTTCGATACGGTTCTCCTGAATCCGCCGTTCCACCTCGGTGCCAGCGTGCACACCGGCGCCGCGACCCGCCTGTTCGAAGCCGCCGCGCGTCTGCTCCGCCCCGGCGGCGAGCTGTTCACCGTGTACAACTCGAGCCTCGGCTATCGGGCCGAGCTGACCCGGCTCCTCGGCCCCACCGAGCAGCTCCGGCGCACCCCGAAGTTCACCGTGACTCGCACCGTCCGACGCCCGTGAACGCGGTGCGCCGAGATTGCTAGACGCTCGTACTATCCCCCGGTCAGCGGCGGAAACCCGGGCGGCTCCGTGGCGCAGGATTTGCCGCTGACCGGCCATTTCGTTACGTTGGTTGGCGGGCCTGACGGCCCATAGACCAGTCCGCGGTCACGTCCTTCCTTCGATGAGCTGTGCGGCGAAGAGGCGTGGGCGTACGGTCGATCCCCTCTGCGGCGGATCCGAAATCCGCCGCCTGTGCCGCCACAGCGAAGACGTCGAACGGCCTCGTGAGGATCACCCGGACGTGACCGAAGCAGGCTCAGCCACCCGAAGGCCGAGCCGCAGGGGAAACGTGTCCGAAACAGCACTCGAAGCGCGCCATCTGTACAAGGTGTTCGGGAGGAATCCGAGCGCCGCCGTCCGTCGACTGAAGGCCGGGGAGAGCCGTGCCGCCGTCGCCGACGCGGGGACCGCCGCCGTCATCGACGCCAGCTTCACCGTCAACCGCGGTGAGATCTTCGTCATCATGGGCCTGTCCGGATCGGGCAAATCGACCATCATCCGCATGCTGAACGGCCTGCACGACATCACCGCCGGCACCGTCACCGTGGGGGGCGACCCCATCACCGGGATCCCTGCCGCGCGCCTCCGGGAGATCCGCCGCGACCGCATCTCGATGGTGTTCCAGCACTTCGCGCTGCTGCCGCACCGCACGGTCGCCGCGAACGTCGCCTACCCGCTCGAGCTCAAGGGCGTCGGCAAGGCCGAGCGCCAGGCCAAGGCCGAGGAGATCCTCGCCCTCGTCGGGCTCGAGGGTCAGGGCGACAAGCTGCCCTCCGAGCTCTCCGGCGGTATGCAGCAGCGCGTGGGCATCGCCCGCGCCCTCGCCGCCGACAGCGACATCCTGCTCATGGACGAGGCCTTCAGCGCGCTCGACCCGCTGATCCGCCGCGAGATGCAGGAGCAGCTCCTGGAGCTGCAGCAGAAGCTCCAGAAGACCATCGTCTTCATCACGCACGACCTCAACGAGGCCATGTTCCTCGGTGACCGCATCGCCGTCATGCGCGACGGTCGCATCGTGCAGATCGGCACGCCGGAGGACATCCTCATGGACCCGGCGAACGACTACGTCGAGCAGTTCGTGCAGGACGTCGACCGTGCCCGCGTGCTCACCGCCGCGAACGTCATGGAGCGTCCGCGCCCCGTCGTCGCCGAGTCGGCCGGTCCTCGCACTGCGCTCCGCCAGATGCGCGACGCCTACATGTCGGCGACCTACGTGGTCGGCAAGGACCGCCAGCTCGTGGGCGTCGTCACCGATCGCGACGCCGTGAAGCTCGTCCGTCAGGGCGCCACGCGCCTCGACTCGATCATCAAGCCGGTGCTGCAGAGCGTCCGCGAGGACGACGTCCTCATGAACCTGTTCGTCCCGGCCGTCGAGTCGCCGCTGCCCCTCGCGGTGACGGATGCCGACGGCCGCCTCGCGGGCGTGATCCCGCGCGTCACGCTGCTCGCGGCGCTCGGTCCCGGGCCCGGAGCGACCGAGGAGATCCTGCTGCCGATGACCCCCATGCCCCAGGCCGAGATCGACGCCGTGCTCGACGACGGGTGGACGGCCGAGCCCGGCCCTTCGACGAGCTCAGGGACCCAGGGCGGGTTCGCCTCAGGGACCCAGGGCGGGTTCGCCTCAGGGACCCAGGGCGGGTTCGCCTCAGGGACCCAGGGCGGGTTCGCCTCAGGGGCCCAGGTCGACACGGAGGAGGTGCGCTGATGGACGGTTTCCGCATCCCCGTGGGCGACTGGGTCGCCGCCGGCGTCGACTGGATCACAGCCAACCTCGACGGCCTGCTCGACGCGGTCTCGTTCGTGGTGAGCTTCCTCGTCGACGGCCTCACCCGCCTGCTCCTCACGCCGCACTTCGCGGTCATCATCGTGATCGCGGCGCTGATCGCCTGGCTCGTGCGCTCGTGGCAGCTCGCCATCGGCACGATCCTGTCGTTCGGGCTCATCGTCGCCATGGACCTCTGGGTCCCGGCGATGCAGACGCTCGCCCTGGTGCTCGTCGCCGCGGTCGTGGCCGTGCTGATCGCGGTGCCGCTCGGCATCTGGTCGGCGCGCAATGCGACCGTGCGCGCGACGCTCAAGCCGGTGCTCGACTTCATGCAGACCATGCCGGCCTTCGTGTACCTGATCCCGGCGATCGTGTTCTTCGGCATCGGTGTGGTGCCCGGACTCGTCGCCACCGTGATCTTCGCGCTGCCTCCCGGCGTGCGCCTGACCGAGCTGGGCATCCGCGGCGTCGACGCGGAGACCGTCGAGGCCGGCCACGCCTTCGGAGCGACGCCGGGGCAGATCCTCCGCGGCATTCAGCTCCCGCTCGCGATGCCGACCATCATGGCCGGCGTCAACCAGGTCATCATGCTCGCCCTGTCGATGGCGGTCATCGCCGGCATGGCCGGTGCCGACGGGCTCGGGAAGATGGTCGTCGAGGCGATCTCGACCATCAACATCCCCAAGGGTGTCGAGGCCGGACTGGGCGTCGTGCTCATCGCCGTGTTCCTCGACCGGGTGACCGCCGCTCTGGGTGCCCCCGGCGAGAATCGCTCCTCGCTCCTCGGCATGCTGAAGCGTCGCGGTTCGTCCCGGCCCTCCGCCCCCGTGGCGTCGGAGCCCGCAGCCTCCGCGCCCGCCGAGGAGGCTTCGACCGAATCCGAGCTCGCCCGCGCCTGAGCCCCCGCGTCCCCCACCCCCTTTCGTCCGGTGCGGGACGGAAAAGGGGCGCGGGGGCGCGGATCCCGGCACGGTTTCGATCCCGGCACAGCTGTCCCGCGGCCTCGTCCGCACCTCCTGAATCACATACGGAACGCAAGAGAGAGAGTCACATGAAGAAGAAGATCCTGACCATCACCGCCCTCGGGGCTGCCGCAGCGCTCACCCTCGCCGGATGCAGCGGCGACGGCGCCGGCGGCACGAGCGGTGGCGGCGACGGCGCCGACGACAAGGGCACCATCACCCTCGGGTTCCTGCCCTCCTGGACCGACGGCCTCAGCACCGCCTACCTCCTGCAGGACCAGCTCGAGAAGATCGGCTACACGGTCGAGATGAAGACGCTCACCGAGGCCGGCCCGCTCTACACCGGGCTCGCGCAGGGCGATGTCGACATCTACCCGTCGGCGTGGCCGGAACTCACCCACGCCTCGTACATGGACAAGTACGGCGACGACATCGAAGACCTCGGCAAGTACTACGAGAACGCCAAGCTGACCCTCGCGGTGCCGGAGTACTCCGAGCTCACCTCGATCGAGGACCTCGCGGGCAAGGGCGCCGACTTCGACGGCAAGATCTACGGCATCGAGCCGGGTGCGGGCCTGACCGCCCAGACCCAGAAGATGATGCCCGAGTACGGCCTCGACGGCGAGTACGAGCTCGTCACCTCGTCGACCGCGGCGATGCTCACCGAGCTGAAGACCGCGACCGACAAGAAGGAGGACATCGTCGTCACGCTGTGGCGTCCGTTCTGGGCCAACGACGCCTTCCCCGTGAAGGACCTCGAAGACCCGAAGGGCGCCATGGGCGAGGCCGAGGCCCTGCACTTCCTGGGTACCGCGGGCTTCGCGGACGAGTTCCCCGAGGCTGCCGAGCTGATCGAGAAGATCAAGCTCGACGACGAGCAGTACGGCGCGCTCGAAGACCTCGTGGTCAACGAGTACGGCGAGGGCAAGGAAGCCGACGCGGTCGACGCGTGGCTCGAGGAGTACGGCGACCAGTTCGACTGGACCGTCACCAGCTGACACCCGTCGCACGTCTCGAAGGAGGGTCTCCCGCGCCGGGAGGCCCTCCTTCGTCGTGGGTGACCCCACTTACATTCCGGTACGGGAGGTGGAAGCATGGCGCGAAACCGGCGGGTCGACCGGCCCGCGGATGGGGGGACACGACCATGTGCACAGGACTGAGTTTCACGACCGCCGACCACTACTTCGGGAGGAATCTCGATCTGGAGTTCTCGTACAACGAGACCGTGACCGTCACACCGCGGAACTTCCCGTTCCCGTTCCACCGGCTGCCGTCGTTGCCGACGCACCACGCGATCATCGGGATCGCCACGATCGCCGACGGCTACCCGCTCTACTACGACGCGGTCAACGAGAAGGGGCTCGGCATGGCGGGGCTCAACTTCCCGGACAACGCCCACTATCCGGCGCCGGGGTCGGGGGACACCGAGGTCACGCCGTTCGAGTTCATCCCCTGGGTCCTCGGACAGTTCGAGACGGTGGCCGAGGTGAAAGAGGCGCTGCGGTCGGTGAGTCTCGTCGACATCGACTTCAGCCCGGAGTTCCCGCTGTCGCCGCTGCACTGGATCATCGCCGACAAGAGCGCATCGATCACGGTCGAGAGCGTGCGCGGCGGCCTCAAGGTCTACGACAACCCTTGGGGCGTGCTCACGAACAACCCCACGTTCGACATCCAGAGCTTCCGGCTCAACGACTATCAGCACCTCTCGAAGCGGCAGCCGGAGAACACGTTCGCCTCGGACGTGCCGATGGACCTCTACAGTCGCGGCATGGGAGGGATCGGGCTGCCGGGCGACTTGTCGTCATCGTCGCGGTTCGTGAAGGCGGTGTTCACGCGCATGAACTCGGTGTGCGGGACGACGGAGTCGGAGTCGATCAGCCAGTTCTTCCAGATCCTCGGCTCTGTCGCCCAGCAGCGCGGGTGCGTGCAGGTCGGCGATGAGGAGAAGTACGAGATCACCATCTACTCGTCGTGCGCCAACACCGCCACGGGCGTGTACTACTACACGACCTACGAGAACAGTCAGATCACCGGCGTGGACATGCACAAGGAGGATCTCGACGGGTCCGAGCTCGCGGCGTATCCGCTCGTGAAGGGGCAGCAGATCGCGATGCAGAACTGATCTCCGCTCCGCGCAACCCCCTCATCGGGCGGGCGGCCGCGGCGTAGCCTGTGGCCGTGGACGGGTTCGCGGCGGTCGACTTCGGGTTCGCCCGCGAGGTCCTGCAGCGGGGCATCGCGGCGCTGTACCTCGTGGCATTCGTCTCGACGCTCAACCAGTTCCGTCCGCTCCTCGGTGAGCACGGGCTCCTGCCCGCGCCCGTGCTGCTGGACTGGGTGGCGCAGAAGCGCGAGCGCCGGAAGCTGCTGCACCCCACGCTCTTCACCCGCGTCCGCTACACCGACCGGCGCCTGGTCGCGCTGTGCGGGGCGGGGATCGTCATCGCCGCCCTGCTCATCGCCGGGGTGCCGCAGCTCGGACCGCCGTGGGTGCCGATGCTCGCCTTCCTCGCCCTGTGGTTCGGCTATATGTCGGTCGTGAGCATCGGGCAGACGTTCTACTCCTTCGGGTGGGAGATGCTGCTGCTGGAGGCGGGGTTCCTCGCGGCCTTCCTCGGCTCGAACGACCAGCCGCCGCCGACCGTGGTGATCGTGCTGTTCTGGTGGCTGCTGTTCCGGCTGGAGTTCGGTGCGGGGATGATCAAGATCCGCGGCGGACGCGAGTGGCGCGACCTCACCGCGATGACCTTCCACCACGAGACCCAGCCGATGCCCGGGCCGCTGAGCCGCCAGGCGCATCTGCTGCCGCGGTGGTTCCACAAGCTCGAGGTCGTCGGTAACCACGTCGCGCAGCTGGTCGTGCCGTTCTTCCTCTTCGCCCCGCTGCTGTCGCTGTGGCTCCCCGACCGCGCGTGGGTCCCTGAGCTTGTCGAAGGGGTCGAAGGGGTCGCGTGGGTCGGCGCCGTCGCCGGCGGCATCGTGATCGCGACGCAGCTGTGGCTCGTGCTCACCGGGAACTTCGCGTGGCTGAACTGGGCGACGATCGTGCTCGGGTTCTCCGCGATCGGCCTCCCCGGCATCGGGACTCCGGAGCGGGCGCCGGAGACCTCGCTGCCGTGGACGGTGTCGGGTATGCCGCTGTGGTGGGTCGTGGTGACCTCGGCGGTCGGGGTGCTGTTCGTCGTGCTGAGCGTGCCCGCCGTGCGCAACCTCTTCGCGCGACGGCAGCTCATGAACGCGAGTTTTCACCGCTGGCAGCTCGCCAACGCCTACGGAGCCTTCGGCACGGTCACGCGGGAGCGGATCGAGATCGTCGTGGAGGGGTCGGACGACGAGGAGGGCCGGCACTGGCGCGAGTACGAGTTCCGCGGGAAGCCGGGGGACGTGCGGCGGATCCCGCGGCAGTTCGCCCCGTATCACCTGCGGCTGGACTGGCTGATGTGGTTCCTGCCGCTCGGCCACTCGTTGGACGACTGGTTCTCCGTGTTCCTCGTGCGGCTCCTGGAGGCGGATGCCCCGACGCTGCGGATGCTGCGCGTGGACCCCTTCGACGGCGAGCGGCCGCGGTGGGTGCGCGCCGTGTCGTACCGCTACCGCTTCACGACCCGCGCCGAGCACCGTGTCGACGGCGCTGTCTGGGTGCGGACCGGTCGGCGCGTGGTGCTCGGTCCGGTCGGTCTCCGCTGACTTCGAGTCGCGCGCTGTGCGGCAAATCCGGGCCGGATGGAGCCATTCGGGCGATTCGGACGGCCGCCGAGCGCGGCGAAACGCCCCGGCCGGGGAGAGTCCCCGGTCGGAGCGTTCCGTCTCGCTTGACGTCGATCAGCTGACCTTCTTCCGGTACGAGATGATCGCGAACACGTAGGCGACCACGAGGATCCCGACGCACCAGGCGAGAGCGACCCAGATGTCGGACCCGACCGGCTCCCCCGCGAACAACGCCTGGATGGTGTCGACGATCGAGGTCACCGGCTGGTTCTCCGCGAACCACTGCACCGGTGCCGGCATGGTGTCGGTCGGCACGAACGCCGAGCTGATGAACGGCAGGAAGATCAGGGGATACGAGAAGGCGCTCGCGCCGTCGACCGTCTTCGCGTTCAGGCCCGCGATGATCGCCAACCAGGTGAGCGCCAGCGTGAACAGCATCAGGATGCCGATCACGCCGAGCCAGGCCCAGACGCTCGCGTCGGTGCGGAAGCCCATGAGGAACCCGACCCCGAAGATGATCGCGAGGGTGATGGCGTTCGCCGTGAGGGACGTGAGCACGTGGGCCCACAGCACGCTCGACCGGGCGATCGGCATGGAGTGGAACCGCTCGAAGATGCCGCTTTGCATATCGGTGAACAGCCGGAACGCCGTGTAGGCGATGCCCGACGCGATCGCGATGAGCAGGATCCCCGGCAGCAGGTAGTTCACGTAGTTCTCGGCGCCGGTGCTCTGCTGGAGCGCGCCGCCGAAGACGTACACGAACAGGAGCATCAGGGCGATCGGGGTGACCGCGGTGGTGATGATCGTGTCGGGGCTGCGGAAGATGTGCCGCATGGAGCGGCCGGTGAGCGTCGCCGTGTCGGCGGCGAAGTGCGTGGTCATGCTGCATCTCCTCTCTGGACCTGGGTCCCCGCCCGGGTCCCGGCCTGGGTCTCTGAGCCTGTCGAAGGGCCGATGAGGGTGAGGAAGATCTCCTCGAGGGTGGGCTGCTTCTCGACGTACTCGACCTTCGCGGGCGGAAGGAGCCGCTTCAGTCCGGCGAGCGTGTCGTTCGCGATGATGCGGCCCTCGTGCAGGATCGCGATGCGGTCGGCCAGCTGCTCCGCCTCATCGAGATACTGCGTGGTGAGCAGCACGGTCGTGCCGCCGCCCGCGAGCTCCTTCACGACGTCCCACACCTCGATGCGCGACTCGGGGTCGAGGCCCGTGGTCGGCTCGTCGAGGTAGATGACCTCGGGGTCGCCGACCAGGCTCATCGCGATGTCGAGCCGGCGCCGCATCCCTCCGGAGTACGTGCCGACCTTGCGGCCCCCGGCCTCGGTGAGCCGGAAGCGCGCGAGAAGCCGATCGGCCACGGCGCCGGCGTCGGGGAGATGCCGCAACTTGGCGACCAGCACCAGGTTCTCGCGTCCGGTGAGGATCTCGTCGACCGCGGCGAACTGTCCGGTGAGGCTGATGCGCTCGCGCACTCCGACCGGGTTCGCCGCGACGTCGATGCCCTGCACCGTCGCCGTGCCCGCGTCGGCCGTGAGCAGCGTGGAGAGGATGCGCACCATGGTGGTCTTTCCCGCGCCGTTCGACCCGAGGAGGGCGAAGATCGATCCCCGCTCCACCTCGAAGTCGACGCCGCGCAGCACGTGCAGATCCTTGTACGACTTCTCGATGCCGTGCACCGAGAGGGCCGGCGTCGTCATGACTCGTCCTCCTTCTTCCTCGCCTCCGCGACCGCGTTGTTCAGCCGCGCGCGCTCCTTGTCGACCCACTGCGTGCCGCCGTAGGCCTCGGCGTAGTTCTCGGCGAACTCCACGGGGTCGTCGCCGATGATGTCGTCGATCGGGGTGCCGTCGATCGCGGCGCGCTCCCACAGGTCGGCGAGGTCGAGGAAGATCTGCACGAGGGTGTCCCCGTCGGTGATCCCCCCGTAATACATCGTGTAGCGGTGCTGGGCGTTGGCGACCGTGCGGTACGGCTCCGGCAGAGCCTCGATCCGCGCCTTCGCCTGCTTGTACTGCTTCTTCTGCTCGAGCGATCCGGTGAGCGCTTCGATCCATTTGGCGGCCATGTCAGTTCCCCTTGTCCGTGGTGTTCGTGTTGAGTCGTTCGATGTGCGTGCGGAGGAAGTCCCAGGTCGTCCAGAACTCCTCCAGCTCCTGTCGGCCCTGCGCATTGAGGGTGTACACCTTGCGGGGCGGGCCCTTCTCGCTCGGCACCTTCTCGACGTCCACGAGCTTCTTCTGCTCGATCCTGACCAGCAGGGCGTAGACGGTGCCTTCCGCGGTGTCGGTGAATCCGTGCTCCCGCAGGCGCGCGGTGATCTCGTACCCGTAGGCCGGCTGCTCGGCGAGGAGGGCCAGCACGATGCCCTCCAGGGTTCCCTTGAGCATCTCGGTCATCTGCTTGCCCATCGTCCCCTCCTCTCGTTCCTGTTTCTTCCGTTCGGTACTCAGTATTGCTGGGTACCGGTACAAAGTAACACTGAGTACCGGTACTTAGCAACACCGAATACTGAATCTTTTCGCCGGGACCCCGGGTACGCGGCGAGACCCCGGGCTGCAGACGCGAAAACCCCGGGGTGTCGACGACAACCCGGGGTCTCAGCGAAAGAGGGGAGGGAGCGGAAGCGTCAGCCGCGGAGATAGGCGAGGACGGCGAGGACGCGGCGGTGGCCGCTGTCGCTGGCGGCCAGCCCGAGCTTGGCGAAGATGTTGCCGATGTGCTTGCTCACCGCGGTCTCCGTCACGAACAAGCGTGCGGCGATGGTGGTGTTGTCCAGGCCCTCGGCCATGAGCCTGAGCACCTCACGCTCCCGCGGAGTGAGGGTCTGCACGGGGTCGTCGGCGCGACGTCGGCTCATGAGCTGCGAGATGACCTCGGGGTCCATGACCGTGCCGCCGGCTGCCACGCGGCGAAGCGCGTCGACGAACGCCGCGACCTTGCCCACGCGCTCCTTCAACAGGTAGCCGAGGCCGTCCGCCCCCGCCGCGAGGAGCTCCCCCGCGTAACGGTCCTCCACATACGCCGAGAGCACGAGCACCGGGAAGCCGGGGCGGCGGGCTCTCGCCTCGGCCGCGGCCTTGAGCCCCTCGCTGGTGAAGGTCGGCGGCATCCGCACATCGACCACCGCCGCATCGGCCTCGTCGAGGAGGGCGAGGAACCCGTCCGCGTCCGGCACGGCGCCGATCACGTCGAAGCCCTCGCTGCGCAACAGGAGCGCGAGGCCCTCCCGCAGCAGGGTGTCGTCCTCCGCGATCACGATCCGCATGGCAGCTCCGTCCGCAGGATGGTGGGTCCCCCGGCGGGACTCGACAGTTCCATCGTGCCCTCGAACGCCTCGACCCGGCGCCGGATCCCGGCGAGACCTCCGCCCGGACGCTCGATCGCGCCGCCGACCCCGTCGTCCTCCACCGCGATGAAGAGCAGCTCGCCCTCCCGCTCCACTCGCACGGCAGCTCGCGTGGCGGCGCTGTACTTGTTCACGTTGGTCAGCGCCTCCGCGACCACGAAGTACGACGCCGACTCGACCGCCGCCGGCACCCGGCCGATGTCCGCGGCGTCGAGCGTGCACGGGACGACGCTGCGCCCGGCGAGCGAGGCCAGCGCCCCCTCGAGACCCAGTTCGTCGAGGATCGGCGGATAGATGTCGTGCACCGTGCGCCGGAGGCCGGCGAGGGCATCGGCCGCGGCATCCTGCGCACGGTGCAACGGCTCGATCACATCGCCGCCGGTCTCCTGGGCGCGCTCCGCGATCCCCAGCATCATCACGACGTTCACCAGGCGGTTCTGGGCGCCGTCGTGCAGATCGCGCTCGATGCGCCGGAGCTCGGCGGCGTGGGCATCGAGCGCGGCCGCGCGGCTGAGCGTCAGCGCGTCGACGCGGGCGGCGAGGCGCGACTTCTGCGGCGTCGCGAGGAGCCTCGCCGAGACGAAGGCCACAAGTCGGGCGACCACCGGCACGAGGAACAGCGCGGCCACCGCGTAGGCGAGGGCGACGAGCGGCATGGTCCACGCGAGCTCCCACGACGTGACCGGGTACGGCGAGCCGACCGGGTCGTCGGCGGGCGCGAACTGCCAGTACCAGGTGACCGCGAGTGTATTGACGGCGGACAACGGCAGCGCGAGCGTCAGCAGCGACAGCCACATCACCGGGAAGGCGTGCACGGTGAGCCACAGGGCGTCGCGGGCGGTGGTGCGGGAGAAGGCGAAGCGGAGCCGTTCGTCGATCGTCGCGCCGCGCGGCAGCGTGCGCCCGAGTGGCGGCAGATCCTCCCCGCGTCGTCGTCCGATCCGTCGCCGCGCGCGGTCGCTCCAGGCGTGCAGCACCTGCACGACCTGCGGAAGCAACAGCACCCCGCCGGTGATGAGCATGAGCGGCAGCAGCACGAGGATGACGCAGAACAGCGCGAGGGACACGACGGAGGCGCCGAGTTCGACGGCGAGGAACCGCGCATCGGGCAGCCATCCGCGCAGCCAGCGGCGCATCCATCCGTCCTTCACCCTGCAAGTCTGCCCGAGCGTCCCGCCGCCCGCGGTAGAGCCAGCTCCACCATCGATGCGGGGCCGTGCGGGATGGGGGCGGTCGCCCGGCGTTCCTACCGTCGAAGCATGACCTTCCTCTCCTCTCCGCCGCTCGTCGAAGCGGCACCGGCCGAGGCCCTGCGCCTCAGCGGCCTCGTCAAGACCTACGGTTCCGGCAGCGCCCGGGTGACCGCCCTCCGCGGCATCGACCTCGTCATCGCGCGGGGTTCGTTCACCGCGATCATGGGGCCGTCCGGCTCGGGCAAGAGCACCCTGCTGCACAGTGCCGCAGGGCTCGACCGTCCGACCAGCGGCACGGTGCACCTCGGTGGCACCGAGATCTCCGCGCTCGCGCCCCGGCAGCTCACGGCCTTCCGCCGCGACCACGTGGGGTTCGTCTTCCAGGCCTACAACCTGCTTCCGGCGCTCAGCGTGGAGGAGAACATCACCCTCCCGCTGCGCCTCGGCCGGCAGGGCCTGGATCATCGCTGGCTGGAGACCCTGCTCGACGCGGTGGGCCTCACCGACCGTCGCCACCGCCGCCCCGCCGAGCTCTCCGGCGGACAGCAGCAGCGCGTCGCGATCGCCAGGGCGCTCATCACGCGTCCGCACGTCGTGTTCGGCGACGAGCCCACCGGCGCCCTGGACTCGCGCACCGGGAAGCAGGTCCTCGATCTCCTCGCCCACACCGCGAAGGAGCTGCACCAGACCGTTGTGGTCGTCACCCACGACCCGGTGGTGGCCTCCCACGCCGACCGGGTGATCTTCCTCGCCGACGGGGCGTTCGCCGGACATCTCGACGGCGGCAGCCCGCAGCAGATCACGGATCGCATGAGCACGCTGGGGGAGTGGTGATGTCCGCCTCGACCCTCGGGCTCGGGCGCATCGTCCGCGCCGACCTCCGTCACCATCGGCGCAGTCTGGCCGGGGTGTTCGTCGCCATCTTCGTCGCGAGCGCGCTCGTCACGGGGCTCGGCGTGCTCGTCGAGTCGGGCATCCGCGGTGGCCTCGCCCCGCAGCGCTACACCGCCGCCGAGGTGGTCGTCGGGGCCGCGCAGCAGGTCGACGTGCCGGAGGACCTGCCGGTGCCGCTGCGTGAGCGTGCCCCCGTTCCCGACGACGCCGCGCGGGAGATCGCCGCGCTGCCCGGAGTCGAGGCCGTGGTCGCCGACGTGACCGTGCCCCTGGCGCTCCGGAACGGGACGACGGATGCCGTGGTCGAGGCGCACCCCTGGTCCGCGACGGCGCTCACCGGCTTCACGCTCGCGGAGGGCCGAGAACCCGCTGCCGGTGACGAGGCCGTGGTGCTCGCCGGTGCCGGCCATGCCGTGGGCGACACCCTTCCGCTCGCCCACGGCGGCATCGCGGCGATGTACACGGTCGTCGGTCTGGTGTCCGCGGAGAGCGTGCCGGAGCGCGCGGTACCGGTGTTCCTGACGGACGAGCGCATCCGCGACCTCGACCCGCACGGCGGCGCCCCGCAGGCGCTGGGCGTGTTCGTCGACGGGGACCCCGAACCGGTGGCGACCGCGATCCGCGAGGCGTTCCCGCAGCTGGTCGCCCGGACCGGAGACGCCCGCGGCGACGTGGAGTTCCTCGACTCGGCGGCGGCACGCACCCTGCTCGTCGCGATCGGCAGCGCCTTCGTGGGCACCTGCATCCTCGTCGCCCTCTTCATCGTCGCGGGGACGCTGTCGCTGTCGGTGCAGGCGCGTCGGCGCGAGTACGCGCTGCTCCGTGCCGTCGGGGCCACCTCGTCGCAGGTGCATTCCCTCATCGCCAGGGAGGTGCTCACGATCGCGGTCGTTGCCGCGCTGCTCGGGATCGCTCCGGGGTACCTGCTGTCCTCCGCGCTGCAGTCGGCGTTCGTCGCGGGCGGCGTGATCCCCGGCGACTTCGCCCTCGCGCTGAGCCCGTTCCCGGCACTGGCCGCCCTGGTGCTGGTGCTCGGTTCGGCCTGGGGTGCGGCGCGCATCGCCGCGCGGCGTCCTGCCCGCCTCGATCCCATCGAGGCGCTGCGCGAGTCGTCGACGGGTCCGGGTCCGATCGGCCTGCCCCGCGTCATCACCGGGATCGTCTTCGCCGCCGCCGGCGTCTCGGTCTCCACCGTCCCTCTGACCGTCCGCGGAGACGCCGCCGTCGGTGCGTCGGCCGGTGCGGCGATCCTGCTCATCGTCGCTCTCGCGCTGCTGGGGCCGTGGCTCGTCGCCCTGTGCGTGCGCCTCGTCGGCCCCGTGCTGCGCCGCTCCTCGGCGGCTGGATTCCTCGCCGCCGCCCACACCACCGCGGGCAGCCGGCGCATGGCGGCCGCCGTCCTCCCGATCGCCCTCGGTATCGGGTTGGGTCTCGTGCAGATCGGCGGGCCGGCGATCGTCGCGGACGAGGCGGCGACCCAGGCGAGGGCCGGGGTCATCGCCGACCTGCGGGTGGCGGCCCCGGCCGGGCTCTCCCCCGACGTCGTCGGCGGGCTGCGCGGCAAGCCGGGGGTGACTGCCGCGACCGGCGTGGTCGTCAGCACCGCGGTGATCGACTCGCTCGACATCGAAGGCAAGGTCGAACGCACGGAGTACGTGCTGCAGGGTGTCGACCCGGCGACGGTGGACGGCCTGCTCGACCTGCGGGTGCGGGAAGGGTCTCTCGCCGCCCTCGACGGCGGTGCGACCGTCGCCGTCAGCGCCGATATGGCCCACACGCTCGGCCTCGACATCGGCGACCCGGTGACGGGCGCGCTCGGCGACGGCTCACCCCTGGAGGCGACCGTGGTCGGCATCTACCAACGAGGTCTCGGCTTCGGGGATCTCACCATGGCCGCCGACCACATCCGCGCGCACACCTCCGCAGGACTCGACTCGTTCGCGCTCGTGTCGGTGGACGGTTCGGGCGCGGCCGACGCCCTCGCCGCCGACGGTCTGCAGGTGGCCCCGGGGTCGGGGCAGAAGGCGAGCGCGACCGGTGCCGTCTCGCAGCAGGGGTGGGTGAGCCTCATCGGCCTGCTGGTCATCCTCGGGTATATCGCGATCGCCGTCGTGAACACCCTCGTGATGGCGACGGGGGAGCGGTCCCGGGAGTTCGCCCTGCTGCAGCTCATCGGCGCCTCCCGGGGCCAGGTGCGCGCCACGATGCGCACCGAGGCGATCATGATCGCCGTCCTCTCGATGGTCTTCGGCGTGCTGGTGGCGATCCCGCCGCTGATGGGCATGAGCTACGGCATCTCCGGGCAGCCGCTCCCGGCGATGCCCGTGCTCGGCTCCCTCGCGATCATCGGCGGGATGGGGGCCCTGGCCCTCGTCGCGTTGCGGGTCGCGACAGGGGCCGCGCTGCGCCGTCGTCCGATCGAGGAGATCGGCTCTCGCGAGTAGCTCCGCGACCACCGGAGGGCGCATCGGGATCCCGGTGCGCCCTCCGGCGTGCGCCCGGGGTGAAAACGAGGGGTGAATTCCCCCGCTTCGGCCGGAGGGCTCCGCGGCGGACCGGCAGGCTGGCGGAGGCCCGGACCGAGTCCACCCTGCCCGAAAGGGTGCTCGGCGGTCGCCTGAGGGGGCGGGGGCTTCCGTGTGCGCGGATGCGTGCCGGAACGCGATGAATGGGGAGAGCAGTCATGGGATTCCGTGTTGCCCGCAAGGACCGCACGTCCGATGGCCTTCCGCCGGAGCGGCACAGCCGCTGGCGGGGCCGGACGAAGAGGCTGATCGGCGGTGCCGTGAGCACGGCGCTCGTCGCGTCGTCGATGATCGTCGTCGGCGGGACGCTGACCGCCGCACCGGCCGCCGCGGCGGAGCCGTTCCTGTGCACGCCCGGAGCGGTGTACGTGCAGAGCGCCACCGAGGTGCGCGAGTTCGCCGTGAACGAGCAGGGCGGTGCCCCCGGCGACGGCGGCACGCTCGGCTCCATCAACCTCGGCGCGAACCACTCCAACAACGCCCTCGGGCTCTCCTCGACCGGGCGGTACGCCTACACGGTCACCAATGCCGCGGGAACCAAGACGCTGGCCAAGCACGACCGCGTCACCGACACGACGGCGCAGACGACGTTCACGCTGAACTCCTCGGTGCTGCGCGGTGCCGTGCACCCCGTGACCGGCGTCTACTACTTCGCCAGCGGCACGGTGAACGGCGCCATCAACCTCTACGCGTGGAACGAGAAGGTCACGCCGCAGGACTACGTGCAGGTCGGAACCCTCCGTCCGACCACGGGCAGCAGCGCGTTCGGCGCCAACGGCGACATGGCCTTCAGCGCCTCCGGTCAGCTCGTGCTCGTCGCCGACAACTTCATCTACTCCTCCGACCTCCCGGCCACGCTCGAACCCAGCACCGCGACGATCGACGCCAAGCAGGTGCACGACATGGGCGCCGGCGTGCAGGGCAACGGCATCGCGTTCGGCAACCTCGGCCACATCTTCGTCTCGGTCTCCGGCGGCGGCAACCGCATCATTGAGGTCGACCTGCCGCGCGGGCAGACGGTCAACACGACCCAGCTCGGCACCTTCTCGCCGACCGACATGGCGAGCTGCACGTTCCCGAACACGCTGACGCTGAAGAAGGACCTCCCCGAGGGCCGTCACGCGGCGACCGATCAGTTCGGCCTCCGGGTGCAGTCGCCGGCCGGCTACCAGGTCGCGCAGACCGACGCCGTCACCCGCGGCGACCGCTCCGGTCTGCAGCCGGACTACGCCGGCCCCGTCTTCACGAACCAGGGGGACACCTTCCGGCTGTCCGAATCGGCGGCGGGCTCGACCGACCTCACGAAGTACGACGCCTCCCTCGTCTGCCGGCAGGTGAACGCCGACGGCTCGACCACCCCGGTGGCCGTCACCGCGGACGGGCAGGTCACCCAGCCGGCCGGGCCGCTCGGCACCGACGTCACGTGCACGTACACGAACGTCCGCCTCGCGCCGGACCTCGCTCTCCGCAAGACCTCCGACCCCGCCGACGGCACTGCGGTGCAGGCTGGCCAGCGACTGACCTACACGGTGCAGGCCGAGAACACCGGCAACACCCGCCTCGACCCGGTCACCGTGACCGACGACCTGTCGGGTGTGCTCGCCAACGCCGAGTACCAGGGCGACGTGGCGACGGCGATCGACGGTGACCCGGTGTCGTCCGGCGCCGCCACCGTCACGGACGACGACCTGGCCTGGACCGGTGCTCTCGAGCCCGGGCAGGTGCTCACGATCACGTACTCCGTCGTTGTCGACGAGGGCGTGGAGGGCGAGCGCATCGCCAACCGCGTCACCGCATCCGGCACCCCGCCCGGGGGGCTGCCCCCGACCACGCCTCCGGCCGTCACCACCGAGCACCCGGTCGCCGGCTTCGAGGTCGCGAAGACCTCCGACCCCGCCGCGGGCACCGTGGTGGAGCCGGGCCAGACCATTGAGTACACCGTCACCGGCACGAACACCGGCGCGACCGTCCTCGACCCGGTGACCGTCACCGACGACCTCTCCGGCGTGCTCGCGAACGCCGCCTTCAACGACGACATCACGACCACGGTCGGCGGCACGACCCTGACCACGGGCGGTGCAACCCTGACCGGGAACACCCTCGCCTGGACCGGAACGCTCCAGCCCGGACAGACCGTGACGATCACGTACTCGGTGACCGTGGGCGACGACACCTCCGGCGAGATCCTGCGCAACAGCGTGACCGGATCGGGTACGCCGACCACCCCGAATCCCGGCGACCCGACCGGGCCGCAGGTTCCCGGTGAGCCGATCGTCCCGCCGACGGTCACCACCGAGCACCCCGTGATCGGCTCCGGCTTCACCATCTCGAAGTCGGCCGACCCCGCCTCCGGCACGGCCGTGTCCGCGGGCGACACGATCACCTACACGATCACCGGCACCAACACGGGCGACACCGACCTCGATCCCGCGGAGATCGTCGACGACCTGTCGGGCGTGCTCGGCTCCGCCGGCTACAACGACGACGTCACGGCCGACCGCGGCTCCGTGCGGGTCGCCGACGCCACCCTCACCTGGACCGGGGCCATCCCGCGCGGGGAATCGGTCACGATCCGCTACACGGTGACGGTGGATGCGGGTGTCGAGAAGGCCCTGCTGCACAACGTCGTCACCGGATCGGCCACGCCGCAGATCCCGACCGACCCCGCCGACCCCTCCGGAGCGAAGACCCCGGGGACCCCGATCGTCCCGCCCGCGGCGGAGACGGAGCACCCCGTCGTCGACACCGGCTTCGAGGTCTCGAAGTCGGCCGACCCGGCCTCCGGCACCGCCGTCCGCGCGGGCGACACCCTCACGTACACGGTCTCGGGCGTCAACACCGGCAACACGGTCCTCGACCCCGCGACCATCGTCGACGACCTCTCGGCCGTCCTCGCGAACGCGGAGTACGGCGGCGACGCGAAGGCCTCGTCCGGATCCGTCGCGCTCTCCGGCACCACGCTCACCTGGACCGGAACGCTCGCTCCCGGCGACCGCGTCGACATCACCTACACGGTGACGGTGGACGAGGATGCGACCGGCGTGCTGCTCCGCAACACGGTGTCCGGTGAGGGCACCCCGCTGATCCCGACCGACCCGACCGACCCGGAGAGCCCGACCACGCCGGGCACCCCGGTCGAGGCCCCGCCGGCGACGACGGAGCACCCCGTCGCGACGCCCGGGTTCACCGTCACCAAGACGGCCAACCCGGCGACGGGCACGCGCGTCGACCCCGGCAGCGTGATCACGTACACCGTGACCGGCCGCAACACGGGCGACACCGTCCTCGACCCGATCGAGATCGGCGACGACCTGCGCGCGGCGCTGGCCCACGCGTCGTACAACGACGACGTGTCCGCCACCCGCGGCGACGTCCGCGTGGCCGACGGCGCCCTCTCGTGGAACGGCGTGCTGCGTCCCGGCCAGGACGTCGTGATCACCTACTCGGTGACCGTCGACGCCACCGCCGGCGGCGAGACCATCGCGAACACGGCGACCGGAGAGGCGACCCCGCTGATCCCCGCCGACCCGAGCGACCCCGAGAGTCCCACGACTCCCGGCACGCCGATCACGCCGCCGCCGTCGAGCACGGAGCACCCGGTGAACGAGCCCGGCTTCACGTTCGCCAAGACCGTCGACCCCGCCGCCGGGACCGCTGTCGACCCGGGTGACGTGCTCACCTACACGCTGACCGCGGCCAACACGGGCCAGACGGCGCTCGACCCGGTGACGATCACCGACGACCTGTCCGGTGTGCTGCCGTACGCGACGTTCAACGCGGATGCCGTGGCGAGCATCGCGGGTGCCGCTGCGGCTCCCGCGACCCTGGACGGCACCGAGCTGTCGTGGACGGGGGCGCTCGCGGTCGGCCAGACCGTGACCGTCACCTACTCCGTGACCGTGAGCGCCGAGGGCGTCGGCACTGTGATCGAGAACGCGGCGTCCGCGACGGCGACCCCGCCGGGAGGATCGACGATCACGCCGCCGCCCGGTGTCACGACCAACCCGGTCAACGAGCCCGGATTCTCCGTCTCGAAGAGCGTCGACCCGGCTGCGGGCACGGCGGTCGACCCGGGCAGCGTCCTCACCTACACGGTGACCGGTGTGAACACGGGCGAGACGGCTCTCGACCCCGTCACCATCGCCGACGACCTCTCCGGTGTCCTGGCGCACGCGGAGTACAACGACGACGCGACCGCGACGATCGGCGGCACGGCGACGACCGCGCCGACGGTGGCCGAGGACCGGCTGTCCTGGACGGGTGCGCTGCAGGTCGGCGAGAGCGTCACGATCACGTACTCGGTGACCGTGCGCGCCGAGGCCGGCGGCGCCGTCCTCGAGAACTCGGCCTCCGGCTCGGCGACCCCGCCGGGTGGGGTGTCGCCGATCGAGACGCCGCCGGCGACGACCGAGAATCCCGTGAACAAGCCCGGCTTCGAGCTGCGCAAGTCCGCCGATCCCGCGTCCGGCACCCGGGTCGACCCGGGCAGCGTCGTCACCTACACGGTGACCGGCGTGAACACGGGGGAGACGGCGCTGGCTCCGGTCCGCATCGTCGACGACCTGTCGGCCGTGCTCGCCCACGCCGCCTACAACGGCGACGCGACGGCGACCCTGAGCGACGGCACCACGTCTGCTCCCGTCGTCGCGGGCGACGAGCTCACCTGGGCCGGTGACCTCGCGGTCGGCCAGCGCGTCACGATCACCTACTCGGTGACCGTGCACGGCGACGCCGGCGGTGCGATCATCGCGAACACCGTCGAGGGCACGGCCACGCCTCCCGGCGGCGCCGAGCTGACCCCGCCGCCGGTGACGACGGAGAACCCCGTCGGCACCCCGGGCTTCACGTTCGTCAAGTCGTCCGACCCCGCATCCGGCTCCGCCGTCGCGACGGGCAGCGTCGTGACGTACACGCTCACCGGCACCAACACCGGCGAGACGGGTCTGGACGAGGTCGTCGTCACGGACGACCTGACCGGAGTGCTGCGGCATGCCGACCTCCGCGGCACGGCGACCGCCACGGTGGGTGACCGTGTGGTGGCCGCGCCGACGATCGACGGCACGACGCTGCGCTGGACCGGCAGCCTCGCCGAGGGAGTGCGCGTCGTGATCACCTACGCGGTGACCGTGCACGCCGACGCGGCGGGGGCGACGCTACGGAACGTGGCCACCGCCTCGGCCACGCCTCCCGGCGGGGAGACGATCACCCCGCCGACGAGCACGACCGAGAACCGGGTGCTGACGCCGCTCGCCCTCACCGGCGGACAGCTGGCGCCGTGGATCCTCGGCCTCGCGATCGCCCTGCTGATCGGCGGCGCGGTGCTGCTGGTGGTGCGACGTCGCCGCATGCAGAGCTGACGGTTCCGAAGAAGGAGGCCCCGCCCGTCGTGTCCGACGGGCGGGGCCTTCGTCATCCCGGGAGGAGTCCGTGCCGGGCGGCCTGCTCGAGCGCCTCCGTGCGGTTGGCCGCGTCGAGCTTGCGGTAGATGCTGCGGAGCTGCGTCTTCAGGGTGTTCGGCGAGACCCGCAGCTCCGCGGCGATCTCGGGCAGCGGTGCCCCGGTCGTGAGCGCGTGCAGCACCACCTGCTCCCGCGAGGAGAGCTTCGGGCGCGCCGCGAACGACGGCAACGCCGAGCGGGTGGGCGGCGGCGGGTCGCCGACCGGAGCCAGGTCGGCCCGGACGGCGGCGAAGTCCTCGGCGCCGAGCAGGGCCAGCGGAGTGCGCAGGTCCCGATCGGCGAGCTGGGCGTGCAGCGCCTCTGTCACAGCCTGCGCAGCGGCGGGGCTGACGCGGTGGAGCGCCGCACTGTGCACCGCGGCGGCCTCGGCGCGCTCGCGGGAGGTCGTCGGTTCGAGGCGCGTCGTGGCGAGCAGTCGCACCGCGTCCGGAGCGCGACCGTCGATCAGGGCGATCCTGGCCCGTTCCAGGAGGGTGCCGAACCGGTCCGTCCCGGCGTCGCGTTGCTTGACGCTGCGCGCGGCGCGGACGTCGCCGAGGGCGAGGTGCAGCAGGATCCGGGGGCGACTCAATGCCTGGCGTGCCGACGCCGCTCCGGCCTCCCGCCCGCGCATCCTCCCG
Organism: Microbacterium paraoxydans; assembly: GCF_900105335.1. Classification (NCBI taxonomy): domain Bacteria; kingdom Bacillati; phylum Actinomycetota; class Actinomycetes; order Micrococcales; family Microbacteriaceae; genus Microbacterium; species Microbacterium paraoxydans. The sequence continues at coordinate 2,138,100 of NZ_LT629770.1, forward strand.
AACGACTCCAGACGCTCCAGTCCGGCGGCGGCGTCGCCGTCGTGCAGTGCGATCCAGGCTTCCACGGTCGCCATCGTCGTCCAGTGCTCGCTCGTCGCCCGGTGCGGCTCGAAGGCCCGCACGTGCTGCTTGGCCGTGGCGAGGTCGCCCTCTTCCACGGCGAGCATCGCTTCCGCGACGCGGTAGAACGTGCCGCGGTACCCGTCCAGCAGGGCGGGGTCCCACGAGCCGTCCCGGATGATCTCGACGTAGTGCCGCGCCTCCGGGAGGTCGCCGTTGAGGGCGTGGATCCCGCTGAGCAGGCTCACGGCGTGGAAGGCGTTGCCTGTGCCCTGGGATGCGGCGAGGGCGGCGGCCTCGTCGAAGAGGCGGAGGGCTTGATCGCGGCGACCGCCGTAGTACAGCGAGATCCCGAGGTGCGTGCACAGCAGCGGCATCTCGATCGCGTACTGCTGCCACTGCGACTCCGAGGTCTCCGTGTACAGCGCGAGCGCGCGGGCCGCGACCTGCCCGGCCCGCTCGGGCATCCCGACCACCCGCAGCGCCGCGCTCTCCGCGGTCCAGATGAACAGGCGCTCCGTCGGCGAGAGGGCGCTCCGCCGGGCGTTCGCGGCGGAGATCGCCATCCGCAGCAGCTGCAGGCCGCGCACCCGGCGGAGTCGGTTGGCGTTGAGGCAGATGCCCAGCAGCATCGCCACCAGCGGCTCCTGCTTGAGCCGCGCGAGGGGCAGGTCGCCCAGCAGCGCCACGACCCGGCGGCCGTCGTGATCCAGAAGGTGGCTCCAGCCCGACATGATGACGTGGGCGGCGAGGTGGAGGTCGTCCTCCTCCATCGCCAGGCGGAGCCCCTCGAAGGGGGCGTCGCGCCGCAGCGCACCCTCGATCGCGAGGCGCCGGAGCAGGCGGACCTCGGCCGGGAAGCGCTCCAGGAGGTCGCGGCGCAGAAGTGCGCGAGCCGGCGCGGCGATCGTGAAGGTCCGGCGCCCGGATTCCGTCGACCACCGCCCGAAGCCGAACGCCTCGGCCTCGTCGAGGGCGGCGCCGATGTCGGGATCACTGCTGAGGGCCTGGGCCAACGGGAGATCGACGGTGTCCGTGATGCTGATCCGGATCAGGCCTTCGAGGACGCCGGCGCCGAACGTGCCCTCCTCCATGCGGCTGCGGAGGTAGTCGTCGACCGCCGCGGTCGCGACCTCCACGATCGTCGCGCCGTCGGGGACTCGGCCGCGGAGGGCGACGGCGCGGATGACCGCCGCGAACCCCTCGGTCGCCTCCCGCACGGCGACGGCGGTGTCCCCGTCGACGTCGAGCGCGCGACGGATCTCGTCCGTGTCGAACGCGAGGTCCTCCGGAGAGATCAGCGCGGTGTCGATCACCAGGCCGATGCCTTCGCTGTCGAACGGGCTGGGGCGGTTCGTGGCGACGATCAGGCGGACGTGCGGCGGGACGGCGACCGTGCGGCACAGGTCGAAGACCGCATCCCGGTCGAGCGCGGCGGCGTCGTCGAGCACGAGGACGAGAGGCTCCTGGTGATCGCACAGGTACTGGGCGACGGCCGGCCACCCCTCCCCGGTGTCCGCGGCACGATGGCCGCCGCCGACGGCCTCCCCCGCGCCGCGCAGCACCCGCAGCAGGGCGGCGGCGAGGGCCGCGCTCGTCGCCAGCGCGGGCGTGGCCGTGAGCCAGACGACGCGGTCGGGGGAGGTGAAGGCCCAGCCCACCAAGGCGGTGGTCTTCCCGGAGCCCGCGGCTCCGCGCAGCAGTGTGAGCGGAGCTCCGTCGTCCAGCGCGGCGTTCACCCGCGGACGTCCGATGACGTGCGCGGAAACCCGCGGCAACCTCTTGTCCCCTTGCGCGCCGAAAGCCGGCATCGTCCCTCCCCAGGTACGCATCCCCACCCCTACGATATCCAACCCGCCCACGGTTCTAGGCTCGGAGGGGTGAGTGGTCCGACAGCCCCCGTGTCCTCCCGCCGCGTGCCGACCAGCGCCCTCCTCGTGAGCGCCGCGCTCGGCGCGGTCCAGGCCCTCGTCTTCCTGGCCGTCGTGCCGATCACGAGCGTGCTCGCCGCCGCCTCCCCTCCCGCGTATGCCCTGGTCGCGGCCGTGCACACCGCACTGCCCTTCCTCGCGCGCGTCGTCACCCGCGTGCCGGGGATGGCGACGCTGGCCGCCTTCGTGACCGGTGTGCTGACGGTCGCGGTGTCGCCCATCGGGCTGCTCGGCGTCGTTCCGCTCGTCCTCGGCGGCGTGGTCCTCGACCTGGCGCTGCCGTTCCGGCGCGACGCCCCCGTCCGCCCGGCCCGTGTCCTGCTCGCCGGCGCCGTGACCGGTGCGGTGCTCTTCGTCGTCGCCCTCCCCGTCTTCTCCCCGGAGCACCTCGTTCCGCCGGTGCTCATCGGCACGCTGCTGGGGCGGGTGGTCGGCGAGCTCGCGGTGGCCGGTGTCGTCCTCGCCGTCCGCCGGCTGCTGCGGCGCGCCGGCGTCGCCCGCTGAGCCGGCATGCCGGTCGACATACCCCCACCGGGTACCATGGACACATGGTCGGTCGTCGCGCGTTCCAGGGAGCGATGCTCGCCGTCCTCCTCGTTGGCGGCGTCCTCCTCGGCCTCCTCGGCATGCACGCCCTCGACACCCACGGCACCCCGGGGGCGCACGCCGTCGCGGGGCACGCGGCCCCCGCGCACCCCGCAGCGTCGGCAGCGCACGAGGCGGGCGGAGCGGACGAGGCCGTCGTCCCGGGTGATCCTGTGCACGATGGCGGGGCGGCCTGCGTCCTCGCCCTGCTCGGCGGGCTCCTCCTGCTGCTGCGCCCCTCTCGCGCTCTCCTGACCGGACCCCTGCTCCGCGCTCTCCGCTCGCCCGTGGAGCCGGCCGCCGCCCCGCTTCGTCCTCCCTCACTCCACATCCTCTGCATCAGTCGGACCTGATCGGCGCCGATGCGCCCGGGCGCCGCGACCGCGGACGCCCTTCCGACAGACAGAGATGAGAGAGAAATGACCAATCGAACCACTGCCGCCGCCGTCCTCGTGCTGGCCGGGACCCTCGCCCTCGCCGGGTGCGCCTCGACCGCACCTGCCGGGCCGGCCGACCACTCCGGTATGGATCACACCACCTCGGACGCCCCGCTGACCGGAGCGAACGAGGCCGACGCGATGTTCGCGTCGATGATGGTCGTCCACCACGAGCAGGCCGTGGAGATGTCCGACATCGTGCTCGCGAAGGAGGACGTCGATCCGCGGGTCGCCGACCTCGCCGAGCGGATCAAGGCCGCTCAGGGGCCCGAGATCGAGCAGTTGCAGGGCTGGCTCGACGACTGGGGTGCCGAGGCGGGTGACCCCGCCGACATGGATCACGGCGACGGCATGATGAGCGACGACGACCTCGCCGCGCTCGAGGCCGCCGCGGGCGCGGAGGCGTCCCGACTGTTCCTGGAGCAGATGATCGCGCATCACGAGGGCGCGGTCGAGATGGCCGAGGCGGAGGTCGCGGACGGCGAGAACGCCGACGCGGTCGCCCTCGCGCAGGACATCGTCGACGCGCAGACCGCCGAGATCGCGGAGATGAAGGAGATCCTCGCCACGCTCTGATCGGAGCCGGCCCCGCGTCGCGCAGGCGACGCGGGGCCCGTCGCCCGTGCGCGATCTGTCCATTCCGCGCTGTTCTGTACATTTCGCACTATCATGTACCCATGAGCGAGATCGCGATCACGGAGGCCAGGGCGCGGCTGGCGTCCATCATCGACGAGGCGCGTGAAGAGCCCGTCTACCTCACCCGACGAAACGTCCCGGTGGCCGCTGTCGTCGATGCCAGCCTGCTGGAGCGACTCCTCGAAGATGCGGAGGAACTGGCCGACATCCGCGCGGTCGATGCCGCCTGGGACGAGACCGCGCGGCTCCACGAGACGCCGATCCCCTGGGAAGAGGTGAAGCGGGACCTCGGGCTCGTGCCGTGACCTACGACGTCCAGGTCCTGCCGGTCGCCGTGCGGGCGATCCGCAAGCTCCCTCCCGAGGGGAGGCGACGTATCGAGGCCGTCATCGAGCTCCTCTCCGAAGACCCGCGGCCCCCCGCGGCCCGCAAGCTCACCGGCCGACCGGAGTGGCGGGTGCGGACGGGCGACTACCGGGTGCTCTACCGGATCGAGGACGGGATCCTGACGATCGTCGTCGTGCATGCCGGCCACCGTCGCGAGGTGTACCGCTAGCCGTCGCGGCGGCGCAGGCGGCGCAGCGGAGCAGAGAGGCGGTGCCAGAGGGTCGGCGCGGGCTCCTCGTCCTCGGTGGGAGGCGGGGCGACGGCGAACTGGACGAACTCCTCCGCGCCATGGTGCACGACGCGATAGAGCGCCGTGCCGATGAGCACGCCGAGCGCGATCGACATGACCGACACCAGGGCCGCGGTGAAGTCGGCGAGGCCGTTGTCGGTCGCCACCGCCTCGGTGAGCCCCACGAGCCCGGCGGCGCCGGGCACCAGCAGCCAGAACGCCGGGAGGAACGTGAGCTGCGAGGGGGCTCCGTGACGCAGCCCGGCGATCCAGAACACCACCGGGGTGACGGCGACCGCACCGACGAACCCGTCCACTGCCGGGTCGATGAACTCCGTTCCCGCCCACTGGCCGAGGTACGCGACGACCAGGGCGAGCAGCACCCACCCGAACGTGGACGGCGGGGAGGAGAAGTGCAGGTAGTTGCCGAGTGCGAACACGAGGATGCCGAGCAGCGGCACCCACCAGGGCAGATACGACGAGGAGGCGTCGAGGGCCTCGTACGAATCGCTCGAGACGCCCACCACGGCACCGGCGGCGAGGATGCCGAAGGCGAGGAGCGCGAGCTGCACGAAGCCGTAGATGAGGCGGGATGCACCGGAGATCATCTGCCCGGCCGCGAGCTCAACCGTCGCCGTGGTCAGCACACCACCGGGGAGGAAGGTGACCAGCGGGGCGATCAACAGCCGGATCGGGTCGCCGATCTCGATGACCTCCGCGAGGAGGAACACCGCAGCCGCGCACACGAAGGCCGCGGCGATGGGCATGACGAGCTGCAGAGTGGGGGAGCGCACGAGTTTGAGCAGGCCGATCCCGAATCCGAGCACGAAGGCGACGAGGGCGCCCTGCCAGGTCGGTGCGAGCAGGAGCGCCAGGCCGGTCGTGAGGATGGCGTGGCCGAGCGTCCGGGTGAACCAGCCGAGGCGCGGACGCATCGCCCCGATCTCGTTGAGCCGCCGGATGCCGTCCAGCGGGTCCACGTCGCCGGTCTTCGCCTGCGCGATGAGGTCGTACAGCGCGGCGATCTGATCGAAGCGGAACGAGGCGTTCGTGGCCGAGCGGAACGCGACCCGCTGCTCCTCCGCGTCCCCCGTCTCCACGATGATGATGGTGGGCAGGACGACGAAGTCGGCGCCGTCTCCGCCCGACGCCGTGGCGACCTCGGCGATCGTGTCCCGGATGCGGTCGACGGACTCCGCCGACGCGTTCATCCCCTGCGCCAACCCCAGCAGGAACTGCCGCAGCGCCGAACGGTCGACGACGTCGGTCATGTCACCAGAACAGGAACGACAGCGCCACCCCGACGATGATGGCCGTGCCGACGTAGACGAGGTTCGGCAGCTGGAACGAGTGGTCGAGGACGAACTTGCCCATCTTCGTCGTCCCGGTCTGGTCGAACGCGACCGTGGCCACCTGGCTGCCGTTGGCGGGCAGCGTGTAGATGCCCATCGCCGCCGGCCACAGCCCCACCAGCAGAGAGGCGGGCAGCCCGATCGTGATGCCGATCGGGACGATCGCGTTCGTGGCGCTCGATTGGCTGGTCGTGAGCATGGCGACCGCGAACAGCGCCAGCGCGAACAGCAGGGCACCGAGGAAGGCGGACGAGCCGGAGACGACCGAGCCCAGCCCGTCGACGATGAGGGTCTGGTTCGCGGCGACGAACGTGTTCGCGAGCCAGGCGATGCCGAACAGGGCGATGGCGCCGACGATGCCCGCGGGGAAGGTGGACTGCTTCGGCACGTCGGCGGCCTTCACCTTGCAGAACACGAAGATCAGTGCGGCGATGATGCCCATGACGACCTCGATGATCACGGTGACGCTCAGGCGCAGCGGATCGCCGTCGTCGTCGGTGCCGATGACCGGACGGAGGTTCTCGAACAGGCCGAAGAACACGATCACCGCGACACCGGCGAGGAACAGCGAGGCCGACAGTACGGCGGTCGCCGGGAGCTTGTTCTCGTGCGCGTCGACCACGGGCGGCTTGATCTGTCCCTCCGCCAGGCGCCTCTGGTACTCCGGGTCGTCCTCGAGGTCCTTGCCGTGGCGCATCATGACCAGCGCGGCCACGAGCAGGCCCGCGATGGAGGCCGGCCACATGATGAGGAGCAGGCCGCCGAGGTCGACGCCCTGCGGCGCGAGCAGCACGACCATCGATGCGGTGGCGGCGGAGACCGGAGAGCAGAGGATGCCGACCTGCGAGGCGACGGCCGAGACCGACAGCGCCCGCTCCGGTCGGATCTTCTGCTGGTAGGAGACGTCGTGGATCACCGGCAGCAGCGGGTAGAAGATGTTGCCGGTGCCCGCGCCGACCGTGAAGAGGAACGACATCGCCGGTGCGAGGAAGACGACGGACTTCGGCCGTTTGCGGATGACCTTGGCGGCCACCGACACCATCCAGTCGATGCCGCCAGCGGCCTGCATGGTCGAGGCCGCGGTGATGACCGTGATGACGATGAACACGGCATCGACCGGGGCGTTGCCGGGGGCCTCCCCGAACACGAACACGAGCACCGCGACGCCGACGAGGCCCCACACGCCCAGGCCGATCCCGCTCGTGCGGGTGCCCATGAAGATCGCCAGGACGACGACGATGAGCTCCGCGACGAGGATCCAGACGCTGTCGTTCACGACGAGGGCCCCTTCACGATCGGCGCGGATCCGGCGAGGACCTGCACGGGCAGCTCGGTCTCGACGATCTTCCCGTCGACCGCCTGGACCTTCAGCGCCAGAGGGTTCTCGACCGGGCTGACCGCGGTGACGAACTCGCCGTTCTCGAAGTGGAGCGACTGCAGATTGCCCACCGCGTACCCGGTCGACAGCTCGCCGCTGAGGAGCGAGGCGTGGAAGAGGGGCCGGCGCTGGTCCTCGGCGTCGTAATGCGGACAGAAGCTGCCGTGCAGGAACCCGAGGCCCTCGGGGAGCACCTGCAGCGTGGGGCCGTAGCTGTCGGTCGTGCCGCCCTCGAACCAGCAGATGCCGCCTGCGCTGCCTCCGGTGAACACGACGTTCGAAGAGGGGTCCTCCCACATCTCGCGCATGACCACGTCGAGCCCCTGACGCTTCCAGACGTCGAGCATGTTGGCGGTGTTCCCCCCGCCGACGTGGATGACGTCGAAGCCCTTCACGAAGCCGGCGAGGTCGTCGACCGCGCGGTGGAACAGCGGCAGATGATGGGGCGCGCATCTGTCGGAGTCGTACGTGGAGTAGAAGCTCACGATGTAGGCGGTGTCGTCGCCGGTCGCGGTCCCGACGAAGAGGACCCGGGGACGCTCCTTGCCGGTGAGCTTCAGGATGTACTCGTGCGTCGGATCGTTCCGACGTTCCATCATGGCCTTGCCGGCCCCGGTTGCGACGACGTGCGACATGCCCCCACCTCACTGTCGGATGTGAATGCGCTCAACCTAGCGTCGCGCCGTCACCGCCGTCCAGAGCGGTCACCCTGGCCGGGTGAATCCGGGCCACTCAGCCGAAGACGCGGGCCGTGCCCACCATGCCTTCGAGGAGGGCGGTCGTGCGGGCGCGGGGGCCCTCCGGCGCGATGCCGAGCACGCGGGCGAGCTCGAGGGCGAGGGCGGCGTGGCCGACCGCGCTGGGGTGGAACGGATCGTTCATGAGGCCCCACGGCACGCCGCCGTTCCCCAGCTCCGCGAAGTGCGCGTGCTGGTCGACGAGGATCACGTCCTCCGCGGAAGCGACCCGGCGGACGGCCTCGGCGAAGTCGGCGATCCGCGCCCGCTCCGGAGCATTGCGGACGTCGATGGCGGGCGGCGTCTGGAGCACCGGGATGGCGCCGAGCCCGCGTACCCGGCGCACGAAGTCGTGCAGAGACGCGGCGTAGTCCTCCGGCGAGATGACCGGTCGTGGTCCGCCGTCGGAGGCGTCGTTGGTGCCGACCATGAGGGTCACGACATCCGGCTGCCAGCCCGCGACCCGACGCTCCCAGTCGTCGAGGATGTCGACGATCCGGTTGCCGCTGATCGCGGTGTTGAGGACGATGTCGCGGACGCGCTCGAGCTCGCCCCTGACCAGCTCGTGGAGGTGCTCCGGGTAGCTGCGCCCACCCTGGGTGTGAACCAGGCCGTGGGTGATCGAGTCGCCGGTGATGATCCAGTTCAACGGTGCGGGGTCGCGGAGGGCGGCGGCGAGGCGGCCCAGGTCGGCGGAGGCGGTGGCGGGGGAGGCGGAGGGGGCGATCGGCACGCCTCAGAGCTTATCCGTCGCCCGCGACCTGCTTCCTGACGGGGTGGCGTAATGCCCCGGCATCGTTCCCGTCCTGTTTCCCGAGGGGCGAGGCTGGGCATGTGAGCGCGGACGGGATCCGCGGCCCAGGACATCGTCGAATCCCCAACCCGACGATGTGGAGAAATCGAGTCCCTCGTGCGGCGGGCTGCTCCCCCGGCCCGCCGCACATCCCCGGTCTCGGGGGCGTTCCGTCGACCCATTCCGGAACGCCGATATACGCGCGGCTGCGAACACCTGTGATCCGCCGCATGAGGGGTACCGTCGTTCGCGGCCTGTTCGAGGGAGGGGAACCTTGCGGGCCGGGGGAGAGCTCGCGGCATCGCCGCGAGCAAGGGTGCGCCGCTCGCGTGCGGCGTGGAGACGCGCGCGGCGAGCGTCGTCGGGTTCCGCAATCCTGCGGAGCGCGCGTAGTACGCCGGGCTTCGACGTGTCTCATCTTCGACCGTGCCCACGTCGCGTGCGCGCGGCTGTCACCGGAGGAACACATGCTGACCCATTCGCCACCCGTCCGACCCCGCTCGGGGCGGAGGAGCCGCGTCGCCCGCCGCGTCGCCGCCCTCGCCGTGATCGTCGGAGGAATCGTCGGAGCCCTGCTCGCCCCCGTCGTCGCGACGGCGGCGCCGCCGTACACGACCAGCGCGACGGTGTCGTCGCTCGCCTTCACGGAGAAGGCCGTCGCGAGCGGTACGAAGGCCGAGCTCACCGGGAGCTGGTCTCTGCCGGACGACCCCGTGGCACCAGCCGGGTTCGTCGTCGATCTCCCCGAGGGTCTCCGCGGGCTGCCGGACGCGTTCCCGCTGCTCGACGACGATGGCCAGGAGGCCGGGAGCTGCGTCACGACCGCCGCCCAGCTCGTCTGCGACATCGACGGCACCTACCTGCAGGAGCACCCCGTCGGTCTCTCCGGCGGCTTCTCCTTCTGGGCGACCGTGACCACCGAGGTGACGGAGACCACCACGGTCACCTACGACTTCGGCGACGTCACGGCCGCCGTGGACGTGAAGCCGGACCCCTTCGCCTGCTCGACGGACTGCGACTTCCGCGGGCGGACCGACTTCAAGAGCGGGGAGTATCAGAACTCCTCCGACACCATCGCCTGGGACGTCGCCGTCGGTGCGGGAGCGAAGGGCATGGTCGCGGGTCAAGAGGTCGTCGTCACCGACATCATCGGTCCGGATCAGGAACTCCTGCGCGAATCCGCCGCCGGCGAGCGCTACCCGTCGCTCTGGGTGGCCACCGGCCTGGAGACGCTCCCCAGCGGTCTTGTCGTGCCGGGGCCGATCACCGAGGCCCCGGCCTCCGATTACACCGTCTCCGCGGACGGCACCACCGTGACCTTCACCGCCCGCGAGGGGGCCTTCTACAACGTGCACTATCTCTCGCGCGTGACCGACGACGGCGCGGCCGGCAGCTACCGCAACGCGGCCGAGATCCGGGTCGGCACCGAGACCTCGTCGACGGTCACGTCGGAGGTCACCCGCCACGGGGGCTCGGGGACGGGGAACGGCACGCGGGTCGGGCGGTTCACGGCGCTGAAGACCCTCGACGGTGAGGCGGCCGCGACCGAGCGGATCCCTGCCGAGACCCGGTATGTGCTGGAGTACGCGTATCCGGCGGGCCGGGGCTTCCCGGCGGGCTCCGGGGTGCTCACGCTCGAGGCGGGATCGCCGGTAACGAGCCCGGCGCTGCCGGTCGGTGCGGAGGTCACGGTCCGCGAGCGCACGCCCGAGTCGGTGGCCGGCATCGCCTGGGGCACTCCGACGATCAGTCCGGAGCGGTTCACCGTAGGGGACGAGACGGTCGCCGTGAGTGTGCAGAACCCGGTGTCCGTCGTGCCGCCGCCGCCGACGCCGACCACGCCGCCGACGCCGGGCACTCCGACCACGCCGCCCACGACGCCGGGCACTCCGACGACGCCCGGCACGCCGACCACGCCGGGAACTCCGGGCAAATCGCTGGCCTCGACCGGTGGGGAGATCGCGGTCACGGGTCTGGTCGCCGGGGTGCTGCTGCTGGGGATGGGGGGTGCCCTGGCGGCCGCGCGACGCGCACGCCGCGGGAACCGCTGATCGCACGTGCCGTGCGGGGTGCGGCCGACGTCTGTCGGCCGCACCCCGCGTCGGCGCGAGAACGCACGGGCGAGGTCCGTCACCTCGCCGACTGATGCCCTGGGGGAAGGGAACACCATGAGCGACGAACGCAGAGACGAAGACAGAGAACGCGATGCCGACCTGCTGGGCCGCGTCCGCGGGGGGGACGAGCAGGCCTATGCGGAACTGTGGGAGCGGTACGCGCCCGCGGCCGCGGCTGTGGCGCGCAGCTACTGGTGGTCGGCCGATGCCGACGACCTCGTCGCGGAGTCGTTTACCCGCATCTACCAGGCGATCCAGGCAGGGAAGGGGCCGACGGCCGCGTTCAAGCCCTATCTGTTCGCCACCATGCGCAACCTCGCCATCAGCTGGGGCCGTGCCCGCCGCGAAGTGCCGATCGAGTACATCGAGGCGGTGGAGGATCCGAACAGCACCGACGCCGCCGCGGACGCCGACTTCGACGCCTCCCTCGTCTCCCAGGCCATCCTGGCCCTGCCGGAGCGGTGGCAGGACGTGCTGTGGTTCGGCGAGGTCGAGCACCTGTCGATGCACGAGATCGGCAAGCGCCTCGACATCAGCGAGCGCGCCGCCGCGGTCCTCGCCTTCCGCGCCAGAGAGGGGCTCCGGCAGGCCTGGATCACCGCGCACGTCGCCGCTCGTCCGCCGGCATCGCGAGAGTGCCAGTGGACGATGGGGAAGCTGGGCGCGCACGCCCGCCAGCGACTCACCTCTCGAGACACCGCCCGCGTGCACGCCCACCTCGACGAGTGCGCCGACTGCCGCGCGAAGGCCGACGAAGCCCGTCACGCCAGTTCGCGCATGTTGTCGGTCCTGTTCCCCGCCGGCATCGCCGTGGGGGCGGGCGCGCAGATCTGGCAGTCGTTGACCTCGGCGGGACTCTCCGCCAGCGCCGCACCGCTGCCGCCGGCGATCGCTGCTCCGGTCGCGGGCATCGCCGCGGCGAAGGCCACCGTCGCCATCGTGACCGCGGTCGCCGCGACGACTCTGGCGGCGACCGTCGTCGCCACGGTCGTGGGCGGCACCGCGGTGGTCGCGACCCCCGCCGCCAGTCAGGTCGTGACGTGGAGCGTGCCCACCCCGACGGCATCGCCCTCGGCGGCCCCCGCCCCGGTGGCGACGCCTGCCGAGACGACGGAGCCGCCTGGGGAATCCGAGCCGCCGGCCCCGGCGGAGCCTCCGGCGGATCCGGATCCGGAGCCGGCGCCGGACCCGGTTCCCGAGGCGACCGTGCCGAGCCCGCCGGTCCTCATCTCCGTCCCGGGCCAGGTCTCACGCACCAAGCTCCTGTCTGTCACCGTGGCCTGCGAGGCCGGCGCCGACCTGACGGTGTCCGCGTACGGCGCCACGCTCGCGGCGGGTACCTGCGCGGCGAACGAACGGTGGCAGGCGAGCTTCGAGGTCGACGCCTACCCGGTCCCGGCCGGGACCGCGGTGACCTTGAGCTTCGCGCAGTCCAACATCGCCGGAGTCTCCGGGGCCGCGACGGCCGAGGTGGTCATCGTGGATTGATTTCGGAACCGCGCGTAATCACCCCTGCGCCTCGCTGTCCTGTAGGAGTCCGCCATCTCCGGATACCAGCGGATGAAGAGATCGAGATTGGAATCACATCGCCATGAGGAAACGATCGGGCGCCTTCGTGCTCGGACTGCTGCTCGCCCTCGGTGCCGTCGTCGCCGCGGCCCCCGCGACCGCCGCGTCGGGAGCGGCGACCATCGTCGACGCGAACACCGGCAGGTTCACGCTGCCGGACGGCACAGTCGCCACGGCGACACTGTCGGGCGGCTCGCGCATCTTCGGGGGCGAGGGCAAGACGCTGAGCTCCTGGAGTGGCACGGACGCGATGTACGCCGCCGGTGTCTCGGCGAAGGACCTCGCGACGCTCGACGTGCACTCGAAGGCGAACTGCGGCACGGCGTCGCGGTGCGGTGAGGGACAGCTCACGATCACGTTCGACCGCCCCGTCGACGATCCCGCCATCCACATCGCCGAGTTCGGCGCCGGGACCGGAGGTACCGGGCTCGGCGGGATCGCCATCGCGGATGGCATGCGCTTCGCCTCCGCGGACGGCGGCGCCACCCGCGCGGTCGTCTCCGACGGCGCGACCTTCGTGGACGGAGGCGACGGGTACGTCCGTGGCGACCTCCGCATCTCCTGCACCGCAGCCTCCCGCCCCGGAGGCTGCGGAAGCTTCACCGTCCCCGGCACCAAGATCACGCGCATCGTCTTCGACGTCGCCCGCTTCGCCCTCGGCGGCATGCAGACGACGGCGACCGACGGCTACGCGCTCGGGATCACGGCCACCGCCACACCGGACCCGAAGCTCGCCGGTCTCTCGATCGCGAAGGTCGTGGACAAGGCGGCCGCCGCGCCCGGCGAGACCCTCGACTACACCATCACCGTCCGGAACTCCGGCGAGGCGGACGCCCGGCAGGTGCCCGTGACCGACACCCTTCCCGCCGGGCTGCGTGATGTGACGGCCGATCAGGGCTGCGTCGTCGCGGACGGCACGGTCACGTGGACGATCGACGCCCTTCCTGCCGGCGGCACGAGCACCCTGCATGTTTTCGGGACGGTCGATCGCGCGGGTGCGGGCAGCACGCTCGTCAATCGCGCCGTGGTGAAGAATCCCGCCGATGCCCCGGCCGAGACGCCCGCACCCACGTCGGCGACGCCGTGTGCGGACGACGCGGGTGCCGCCTGCGCCGCCACGACGGTCGCCGCCCTGCCGGCGTTGTCGCTCGCGAAGACGGTCGACAAGCAGGTCGCCGGGCACGATGAGGTGCTGACATACACCCTCGTCGTCGCCAACGCCGGCACGGGTCCGGCGAACGACGTCCCGGTGACCGACCTCCTGCCGCCGGCCCTGACGGCGGTCTCGGCCGATCAGGGCGGCGTGGTCGCCGACGGCACCGTCCGCTGGACGCTGCCCGAGGTCCCCGCCGGGGGCGAGGTCGCGCTGCACGTGACCGGAACCACCCCGGGGGGCCTGGACGAGGCGCAGCTCCTCAACCGCGCCACCGTGCAGAACCCTGCGGATGCGCCCGCCGGAACCCCGGCGCCGACGGTGACCACCCCGTGCCCTGACGACCCGCAGCAGGCGTGCGCCCTGACCGCGGTGGCCGCGCTCGCCTCGCTCGAGATCGACAAGACGGTCGCGCAATCCGCGGCGGTCGCCGGATCCATCCTCGACTACACGATCACCGTGTCGAACGTCGGCCCCGGTACCGCGACCCAGGTCCCCGTCGTCGACGATCTCCCGGACGGCGCACGGTTCATCGCCGCCTCGACCGGCGGGGTCGCGGTGCAGGACCGTGTGGGCTGGGTGGTGCCCGAGCTCGGACCGGGGGAGTCCGCCACGATGACCCTGCGTGCCCAGCTGCCGCGCGACGCGGAGGGCACCATCGTCAACCGCGCCACCGTGGCCTACGACGAGTCGATGATCGCCGGTCTGCGGGCGGCAGCGGTCCAGGCCGGGATCGCCGTCCCGGATGACCTGTCCGGCCTTCCGGCGCTGCCGCCGCTGTCGGCGGCGCACGCCTGCGCGGACGACGCGCAGTGGTCGTGCGCAGCGACCGTCGTCCGTGCCCCTGCGGCCGCAGGGCTCGCCCAGACCGGTGGCACGCCGCTCTCCGTCCTCCCCGCGATCGCGCTGCTGGCAGGTGGGGCTCTGCTCCTCATCGTCTCCGCGCGTCGCGCGACCCACCGATAACCACTGATCGCGTCAGCCACGGGGGACCTCCCTCCGGGGGCTGATCGAGGTACCCAGAAATGCACTTCTCACAGTCCACTTCGTCCGTTCCGCTGCCGAAAGGCTCCGTCATGATCGTCTTCGGGACCCGTCCCGAGATCATCAAACTCGCCCCCCTCGTCCGGGAACTGGGAGACGCCGCCTTCGTCGTCCATACCGGTCAGCACTATGACCCGGGGATGTCCCGGGTGTTCCTCCGGGCCTGCGGGATCGAGCGGGTCGACCTCCAGCTGCACGTCGGAGGTCTCCCGCGGGCCGCTCAGATCGGGCGGGCCGCCGAGCAGATCGCCGAGGCCGTCACGCGCTTCGAGCCGCGGTACGTCGTGGTCCAGGGGGACACGAACGCGACGTTCGCCGCCGCTCTGGCCGCGAACGCCGCCGGAGTCCGCCTCGGGCACGTGGAGGCAGGACTCCGGGCGAACGATCGCCGGATGCCCGAGGAGCACAACAGGGTGATGGTCGACCACATCGCCGACGACCTGTTCGCGGCGACCGAGGCGAACCGCGCCAACCTCCTCGCCGAGGGCATCGACGATGCCCGCATCCTGGTCACCGGCAACCCGGTGGTGGAGGCGGTGCGTGCGCAGCGCGCCGGGGCGGACGGCGATGCCGAGGTGCTCGCCGAGCTCGGACTGACTCGCGCCGGCTACGTCCTCGCGACTCTGCACCGCCAGGAGAACGTGGACACGCCGGAGAACCTCCTGGCCACGCTCCGTGCGTTCAATGCCATCGCGGCATCGGGGTGGCCCGTCGTGTTCCCGGTGCACCCACGCACCAGGGCGATGCTCACCACGCTGGACGCCACGCATCTCCTGGACGCGCTGATCGCCGAGGAGCCGCTTCCCTACGAGCGGTTCCTCGCGCTCGCCGCGCATGCCGCCCTGTTGGTCTCCGACTCCGGAGGTATCCAGGAGGAGGCGACGGTGATCGGGCGCCCCGTCCTCGTTGTCCGGGACTCGACCGAGCGCCCCGAGGCGCTGGGCTCCTTCACGCGGCTGGTCTCACCGCAGGAGCTCGCCGCTGCGGCCGCCACCCTGCTGGATGCGGTGGAGCCGACCCTCGCCCGACTCGCCACCGTGCCGTCGCCCTTCGGTGACGGCCAGGCCACTGCGCGCATCGCGGCGCATATCCGCACCACCGTCGCCCCGCCCCGCCCCGAGGAGTCCTGATGTACAGCAACGCCCTGACCACTCCGCTCGCCACGGTCGGCGCCCTTGCCGCCACCGGGCCGGAATCCATGACCACCGTGGTCATGGCGGCGGGGATCGCGGTGACCGTGGGGGCGGGACTGCTCCTGCGCACCCGCCTGCTGCGGCGATCGTCGCCGGCTCCTCGCCCGATCCGCCGATCCGTCGCGCCGGAAGAGGATCCCGTGCGGGGGAGGACTCCCTGATGTTCCCGGTGCTCAACGCGTTCACGGTCCTGCTCGGCGTCGCGTTCGTCACGTATGTCCTGTTCATCCTCATCCCCTATCTGCGCTATCCGAAGACCGTTCCCGGGGACCCCGCGCACTTCGAATGGCACTTCTTCATCCCGTGTCGGGACGAGGAAGCGGTCATCGACACCACCGTGTCGCGGGCGCGGCGGGACTTCCCCGGGGCCCACGTCTGGGTGATCGACGACGACAGCGAGGATGCCACGGCGGCGATCGTCACCCGCTGGGCCGACGCCGACGAGCACGTGCATCTCGTCCAGCGGCGGCGACCCCAGGCGCGGACCGGCAAGGGCGATGCCCTCAACGCCGCCTACCATCAGCTCCTCGGCTGGCTCCCCGCCGACGCCGACCATGATCGGATCGTCGTCGTCGTCATCGACGCGGACGGCGAGATGGAGCCCAACGCCCTCGAGATCTGCGCGGCCGACGACATCTTCGGCGACGAGAGCGTGGGGGCGGCGCAGATCGCGGTGTGGATGAAGAATCGCGACGACCCGAAGCCGTACCCGCACAGTGGTCGGTTCGCGAACATGTTCGCGCGGTTCCTGCTGCGGATGCAGGATCTCGAGTTCCGCACCACGATCGCCGCGATGCAGTCGCTGCGGGCCAAGACGGGGACGGTCGGGCTGGGAGGCAACGGGCAGTTCACCCGGCTCTCCGTGCTCGACGCGATCGGCGACACGTTCGGCGAACCGTGGCACGGCGCCCTGCTCGAGGACTACGAGCTGGGCGTGCACGTCGTGCTGGCGGGCTACCAGGTGCGCCACGTCTACGACACGCACGTGAACCAGGAGGCGCTTCCGTCGATCCGTCGCCTGCTCACGCAGCGCACCCGGTGGGCGCAGGGGAACATCCAGTGCGTCAAGTACATCCGCGAGGTGGTGAAGTCGCCGTACGTCGACAACGCCGGGGTCATCGAGACGGTGTACTACCTCGTGCTGCCGTTCCTCCAGATGCTCGGCGGACTCTCGTTCCTCATCCTCTTCGGGGCCCAGGTCGGGTACTGGGTGCAGCAGCCGGAGCTCTTCCAGGTCGCGCTCGGCGACACCCTCGGCGTCCTCGGACTGCTGTTCGCCTTCTCCGTCGCCCCGTTCGCCGTCTGGGGGTTCGTCTACAAGATCCGCTGCGAACCCCAGGCGAGCTGGCTGACGGCGCTGGGGTGGGGGCTCGGAGTGTGGCTCTACGTCTACTACATGTACATCTGCATCGCGCGGGCGTTCCTGCGCATCGTCCGGGGCAAGAACGGATGGGCCAAGACACGCCGCAATGCGGAGGCCCACGTCGTCGTCAACGGATCCGTCGCCGTGGAGGCCTGATGACCGCCGTCACCGAAACCCTGCCCGCCCTCCGCGCTCGCCGATTGGATCGGGTGTCGCCGCCGAACCGTGCCGCGCGCGTGGTCGTGGCGCTGCTGATGCTCGCCGCGGGGGGAGCGCTCCTGGCGGTCAACACCTCCTTCCGCGCCATCGAGGCGGTCGCCGCGACGTGGTTGCTCTCGCCGTTCGTCGAGGGACAGCGTGCAGCGATCGGCGAGCACTACCTCGTCTGGACCCCGACCGGAGACCTGATCGCCCTGCAGATCACGGTCGAGTGCACGGCGCTCCTGATCGGCCTCCCCCTCACCGTGGTCGCCGCGGTCATCCTCGCCTTCACCCGCGTGCGGTGGAGCCGGCTCTTCGGCGGGCTCGCGGCGATGTGGGGCATCGTCTTCGCGGTCAACATGCTGCGGCTCGTGCTGATCGGTTGGGCCACCCAGACCTGGGGTCTCGATCCCGGGTACAAGGTGAGCCATGTCTTCGTGGGGTCGCTCGTCGGCGTGCTCGGCTACGTCGTCGGATTCGTCGTCATGCTCCTGATCATCGGAGTCCGTGCCCCTCAGCGCCGGAATACTCGTCGTCCCCGGACGTAATCGACCGTCGCCCCCTCCGTCTCATTCGCGGCGAAGCACTCTGCTCGTCGTGTCCACATCAAGAAAGAGGCTTCATCATGAAGAGCATCCTCAAGACCGCGTGCAGCGCCGGTGTCGGCCTGCTGATCGTCGGGGGCTCGCTCCTCGGCACGCAGGGGGCCATGGCCGCCGACGAGCCGGACTCCCCGAGCACCACGTCGAGCGGCGGGGTCTCCTCGGTCCGCAGCACGGAAGACGTCGACGGCCAGGCCTCGACCCGCGGCTACCTGGGTCGAGCCACCCAGACGGCTGCGACGGGCGTGACGCCGGGATCGGAGATCAAGGAGGGCGCCATCGTGCAGCTCGTCAACGACGAGCAGATCGACGGCGTCTACAAGGTGATCCTGCCCGTGCCGGCGCACACGACCTTCGCATCGGCGACCAGCGGCGGTCAGCTCGTCGGAGGCAACGTCGTCTGGACCTTCAACGTCACGCACGACGGAGGCGCCAGCATCGTGACCCCGATGGCGACGTTCACCGTCGACGCCGACTACTGGGGTCCGCAGATCACCAACAGCGCCAAGGTGCTCTACACCGGCGGCGTCTTCACCGACGACCACCGCTTCACCTACAACTACGGCCACACCTTCGCCGAGCGTCCCCCGGTACCGTTGGCCGATCCGGCCGTCGGGCTGGCCGGAGCCGGTGTGATCGCCGTCGGAGCCGCGGGCGCGTTCGCGCTGCGCCGTCGTCCCTCGGCGAACCGGTGACGGGCGCCGGACAGAAACGGAGGACGAGAGACCTGTGAAGAAGACATCCTTTCTTCGGGGTGCGCTGACCGTGGGGGTGCTCACCGCTCTGGCGGCGGGCGCCCTCGCGGGTGCCCCCGCCGCCTCGGCGGCCGACGTCAACGGCTGGAGCGGATCGGGAGACACCCGTACCGCGTCGGCCGCCGGCGCGACCGCCCGCATCACGACCACCGACAAGGTGCAGATCAAGGGCTCCGGCGACGTCGTCAACCTCGCCACGGTCCGCGACGGCGGAGAGCTCGGCCTCAACGTCATCGGTCTCAACGAGGGGTTCCCCTGCAAGAACGGCATCGAGTGCGTCCGCGGGAACGTCGTGATCGACTTCGGCCAGCAGGTCACGAACCCGAAGATCACCCTCGCGAACCTCGGCGGCGACGTCTACTCCATCGGCGGCGTGGTGCAGTCGTCGGCGAAGTACACGCTGAAGACCTCCGGCGTGAGCCTGAGCACCGTGAGCGGGAACCTCGATGTGACGTCGAACACGATCACCTCGACCTCCTTCGCCGCCAAGACCGGCACGGTCCAGGTCAACGGCACGGTCTCGAAGGTCGAGTTCCAGCTCAGCATGCGCTCGAAGGGCGCGTTCCTCGGGCTCGTGCCGACGTGGACGAAGGTGCCGAGCGACCTGCACAGCATCGACATCGACGTGGACAAGCCCACGGCGCCCGCGCTGACGGTGGACAAGAACGACCACCGCGACACGGCCGTGATCGGCGACCAGCTCTCGTACGACATCGTGGTGCGCAACACCGGCACCGGTGCGGCGAGCAACGTCGTCGTCAGCGATGACCTGCCGGCCGGGCTCACCGGGATCACCGCCGCGTACACCGCCGGCACGACCGGGACGGTCTCGGTCAGCGGGCAGCGCGTCCAGGGGACCATCCCGTCGCTCGCTCCCGGGGCGTCCTCGACGATCACCGTGAAGGCCACCGTCGGCGATGCGACGCCGATCGGGAACCTGCGCAACAACGCGTGCGCCGTGGCGACCTCCACGAACCAGGCGTGCGACTGGGACGACACCACCATCACCAAGAAGACGACGCCGGTGCTGACCATCAGCAAGGACGACGGCCAGGGTGATGTGAAGCTCGGCCAGGACCTCACGTACGACATCGTCGTGCGGAACACCGGAGACGGCGCAGCCACGAACGTCGTGGTCAGCGACCCGCTCCCGGCCGGTCTCGACTTCGTCTCGGGCAGCGGCCCGTCGGGAGTGACGGTGAGCGCCTCCGGGCGCAACGTGACCGCCAACCTCGGCACGCTGGCGCCCGGGCAGTCGGTCACGCTGAAGGTGAACGCCAAGGTCAACCAGTCGGCTCCTCCCGGGGCGCTGACCAACCAGGCCTGCGCGGTCGCCGGGAACGCGGCGAACGTCTGCGCGACCGACACCGACACCGTCAAGCGCGAGTTCTTCCAGTACACGTTCAACTCGAACCCGACCGACCCGACGCCGGGTCAGGCCGTGACGTATCGGATGGAGTTCGGCAACAACGGCAATGTCGACTCGGCGAACGCGGAGATCGCGTACACGCTGGCCGGTATCCTCGACGATTCCAGCTGGAACCCGTCGAGCGTGACGGCCAACCGCGGCACCGTCACCGTGAGCGGCGACAGCATCGACTGGAAGGGACCCCTCGCCTCCGGTGAGACGGTCGTGATCACCTTCACCGGTGTCTGGAACGGGAACGGCGACGGCTTCGCCTTCCCGAACGTCACCTACTACGGCAGCGCGCGCTAGCCGGCACTCAGGCGGACGCGCGGGTGCAGGCCCCTCTTCTGGGGGTGGCCTGTGCTCGCGCGTTCGCCTGTTTCCGCGTGTGAGTGAGTCAGTCGCGGTCGGCGCGACTGATGAGGTCCATCAGCTCGTCGAGCGTGTCGACGTCGATGACCTCGGTGCCGTCGGGCTCGCGCACCTCGATGCCGTCGACCTCCAGCTCCTCATCGAGCTGCACCAGGATGCGCGACTCCGGGAACTGCTTGGGGGCGACGAACGCCAGCAGCACGGCGTCCGCGAACACGACCACCGACGTGGCCTCGAGGTCGTCCCGCAGGTCGATCTGTTCGACGACGGGCTCGTCCTGCACCGCGTCCTCGATGTCGAGCGCGACCTCCTCGACGATCGCCCGCCAGCGCTTCTCGCTCATCGAGAGCACGCGCGCGATGGCCGCGACGAGCTCGTCCGGATCCAGGTCCTCCGCGGTCTCGTCGCCCTCCAGCTCGGGGTCGACGTTCACGTTCACGACGGTGCCGGCGGCATCCAGGCTCGCCCGGCCGTAGACGAGACCGTTCTCGGACACGGGGTCTTCGAGCAGACCGCTCTCGACGATGCGGGACAGGAGGAGATCGAGCGCCATGCTTCCAGTCTCGCGCATCTCGCCCGCCGTGGGCCCTGGTTCTTCCGCGACCGGAATCTCGGACGCGCGTAATCGATCCGCCCCCTCCGCCTCTTGTTCACCGGACCATCCCGACTCGACGGCCCCCGGCCGCATTCGAAAGGCAGGCTGCTGTGACCCGTCCCCTCTCCCGTTGCATCGGCGTCGCGCTCGCCGTCGGCGCCGTTCTCGCCCTGGCGATCCCGTCATCCGCGCTTCCGGCGGCGGCGGAGGTCGCCCCCGACGCCCCCGCCCTGAACTGGGTCGTGAACACCGCCCCCGGTGCGGCGAGCGACGAGACGCTGCGCGCGGCCATCGCCGACGCGGGAGGGACGCTGCTGATCTCGTACCCGGAGATCGGGGTCACCGTCGTCCGGGCGCCCGAGGGGGAGTTCGCGGCGCAGCTCCGCGCTCAGCCGTGGGTGCAGTCCGTCGGCCCTACCCGCACGTCGACCACGCCGGATCGCCTTCCCGAGCCGGCGGTATCGGCAGCCGGGGTCACCGAGGAGCCGGAGGCCATGCCCGCCGAGGGCACCGCGTGGGACACCGTCGCCGTCGGCGCGACGACCCCGGGCGGCGCAGGCGTGGTCGTGGGGGTCGCGGACAACGGCATCGACGCCGGGCATCCCGACCTCGCCGACCGCATCGACCCGGCGCTCTCCGTCGGGTGCGGGGTCAACGGCGTCCCGGACACCCGGCCTGCCGCGTGGCAGCCGGGCGCGGGGCTCGTCGGTGCCCACGGGACCCATGTGGCAGGGAGCATCGCCGGTGCCGCGAACGGCTCCGGCGTCCGCGGCATCGCCCCGGATGCGCGAGTCGCCGCCATCAAGGTCGACAACCAGACCGGGCACATCTACCCCGAAGCCAGCATCTGCGCGACGATGTGGGCGGTCCGACACGACATCCCCGTCGTGAACCACAGCTACTACGTCGACCCCTGGTACGTCTGGTGCGCCGGCGAGGACACGCAGTCCGCCGCGCTGGAAGCCCTCCGCCGCACGTACGCCTATGCGCACGAGCAGGGCGTCGTCAACGTCGCCGCCGTGGGGAACGAGAGCCAGGACCTCGCCACCATGACCACCGACGTCCTCAGCCCGGACGACGGGGCCCCGGAGCCGCGTGCCGTCGACTCCTCCTGCCTGAAGGCCCCTGCCGGGCTGCCGGACGTGATCTCCGTCGCCGCCGCCGATCAGGACGAGACCAGCGGCGCCGTCGTCATGGCCGGATTCTCCAACTACGGCGCAGGCAAGGTGACCGTCACCGCCCCGGGAGTCGTCTGGTCCGCGGTGACCCGCCAGGACGACGGCTCGATCTACGCCCTGTTCCCCGGTACGTCCATGGCCTCGCCGCACGTCGCGGGGCTCGCCGCTCGCATGCTCGCCGCCGACCCGACGCTCACTCCCGACGAGGTCACGCGTCGCATCAGGGCCACGGCCGACGGCGTCGCCGACGAGGGACCGGATCGGGTGGGCGCCGGACTCATGGATGCCGACATCGGTACCTCCGTCCCCGCTGTCGGGGTCTACTCCCGCGTGGCGCTCACCGGGCAGCCCTTCCGGGTGACCGGCAGCGGGCATGCGCCGCGGAGCACCGTGGAGCTCCGCGTGGGCACCGCCACCATGCCGGTGCAGACCGATGCGCAGGGACGGTTCGCGACCGTGTTCCCCGTCCCCGCGGATGCTCCGGCCGGGCCGAGCACCCTGATCGCCGGCGAGGCCAGGGCTCCCATCGTCATCCGCACCTCCCCGGCCGCGCCGACCATCCTCACCCCGAAGGCCGGGGCCACGATCACCGCGACCACGACGACCATCTCGGGTACCGGCGTCCCGGGCTCCCGGGTCCGCGTGGACGTGCGCGACGGGGAGCTGACGCCGTTCCTGCGGTTCGTGACCGTGCGCGACGACGGCACCTGGACCGTGGACGCACCGCTGACGCAGGGGACGTATGAGGTCGTGGCCAGGACGATCGTCGGCGGCGACACCTCGGCCCTCACGGCGCCCGTGCGGTTCTCGGTGCACACGAAGTCGGCGATCGGCTACTCGGTCGAGCTCTCCCCGCAGCCCGGGGCTACGCACGACACGCTCATCCTCCTCGACCTCGCCAACGCCGGGGCGGCGGGCGGACGGGCGGTCGTCGACATCGATCTGACGGCTTTCGGGGACGTCGAGGTCCCGGTACCGACGGTGGGCGAGGTCGAGCGGACGGCCCGCGGGCTGCGATGGACCCTCACGCTGGAATCCGCGGAGAAGGCCCAGCTGCAGATCCCCGCGACCTCCGGCGACGAGCCGGCCTTCCCCGTGATCGCTGTTCGATGAGACAGGCGGTCACGCCGGTTCAGGCGCTTTCCGGAAGCGATGGCCTGAACCGGCGTGACGGCCTGCGTGTCAGAGCCACCTCTTGTACTTGAACACTCCATAGAGCCCGACCGCGAACGCGGCCATCGCCCCGATCGCCATCGGATACCCGAACGCCCAGTGCAGCTCGGGCATCACGTCGAAGTTCATGCCGTAGACCGTGCCGACGAGCGTGGGCGCGAAGATGATGGCCGCCCACGAGGAGATCTTCTTGATCTCGTCGTTCTGAGCCAGCCCCGCCTCCGAGTGCCGCCGCGCGACCAGCGCCGACTGCACCGTCAGGGCGTTCTCGAGGATCGCGCGGAACGAGTCGACGCGCTCGTTCACGCGGATCGTGTGGTCGAGCACGTCCCGGAGGGAGCGCTGCAGCTCCTCGTCGATGCGGTACTTCTCCGACCCGCGGCGTAGCCACTCCAGCATGCCGCTCAGCGGGTGCACCGCGCGCTGGAAGTTGATGACCTCGCGGGAGAGTTCGTAGATGCGGCGGGAGAGGGCGTCGTCGTCGCTGTCGCCGAAGAGCTGGTCCTCGATCTCGTCGATGTCGTTCTCCAGGCCCGCCACGACGGGCTCGTACTCGTCCACGACCTCGTCGAGGATCGCGTAGAAGACCGCCTCCGGTCCCATCGCGAGCAGCTCCGGGTTGGCCTCCATCCGGCGGCGGACCGCGGCGAGGTTCGGCGACTCCGCGTGGCGGATCGTCACCACGAAGTCGGGGCCGATGAACAGGTGCAGCTCACCGAACTCGATCGACTCCTCCTTGTCGCGGTAACGGGCGGGGCGCAGCACGGCGAAGAGCGTGTCGCCGTAGCGCTCCACCTTGGAGCGCTGATGCCCCGAGAGCGCATCCTCGACGGCGAGCGGATGCAGATCGAACTCGCGGGCGACGGACGCGACCTCTTCCGGACTCGGTCGGTACAGGCCGATCCACGCGATCCCGCCGGCGGCGTCCAGCATCCGGTAGGTCTCGTCCAGGTTCTTCGGGGTCTCCACGCGACGTCCGTGGACGTACACGCCGTTGTCGATGAGCGCCATGATGCGGCTCCGTTCTCGCGGGCGCACGCAGACGCTTGTCTCGCGTGCGGATTCGTCAGGGGGCGGGAGACGCCGCCGATGACTGCGAGGCGAGAGGCACGGACGCGGAGCAGGAGCTCAACGCGTGGGTGCCGGGAAGCGCGACGCAGCGAGGGCGGCGTCGTTACTATCGTCGGACATCGCCATCACCGCCTTTCCGTGCTTCTCCGGGGCCAGCTTACTCCTCCGTTTCGAATCGCCCGAATGGCCCCATTCCGGCCGCAGATGCCGCGAAGTGCGCGATTCGAAGGGGTCAGGGGACGATCGCGTCGATGTAGCCGCCGTCGACCCGGACGGCGGCACCCGTCGTCGCCGAGGCGAGCGGGGACGCGAGGTACGCGACCATGTTCGCGATCTCCTCCGGTTCGATGAGCCGCTGCAGCAGGGACTGGGGGCGGTGCACGCGCATGAACTCGCGCTGGGCCTCCTCCCACGGCAGCTGCGGATCCACGAGCGAGTAGACGAAGTCCTCCACGCCGCCGGTGTGGGTCGGGCCCGCGAGCACCGAGTTCACCGTCACACCCGTGCCGGCCGCCTCCTTCGCGAACCCCCGGGAGACGGCGAGCAGCGCGGTCTTCGACATCCCGTAGTGGATCATCTCCGCCGGGATCACGACCGCCGAGTCGCTCGCGATGTCGAGCACCCGACCCCAGCCGCGCTCCTTCATGCCGGGCAGGGTCGCGCGGATGAGCCGGACGGCGGCGAGCACATTCACGTCGAAGTACCGGCGCCACTCGTCGTCGGAGATGTCGAGCGCGGGGGTGGCCCCGAAGATGCCGAGGTTGTTCACGAGGATGTCGACGTCTCCGGTGGCGGCGAGCACGCGGGCGGCGCCGTCCTCCGTGGTGACGTCGCCCGGCGCGGCGACGAGGTTCCGGTCCGGGTTCTCCTCCTGCAGCGCGGCGATGACCGACGACACGGTCTCGGGGTTCCGGCCGTTGACGGCGACCCGAGCTCCCGCATCGGCCAGAGTCGTGGCGATGGCGAGTCCGATGCCCTGGGTCGAACCCGTGACGAGGGCCGTCTTCCCGGCGAGGTCGATGCGCATGATGTCTCCTCCGTGTCGCTGCGGCGTCGGGTACAACGCCCGCCGCGCCGGTTTCATGCCCGCCCGCTCCCCGCCACGGGAGGGGCGGGAGTGGGACATGCCGTCTCCGTGCGGGACGGGAAACGGGCCGGGGACGGGAGTGGAAGGCGCGGTTTTGATCCCGCACGGCGGGACGAGACCGCGTGCGGGACGGGAAACGGGCCTGGGGGGACGGGAGTGGGAGCGATTTTGATCCCGCGAGGTGGGCGGGGTGCGGGGCGCGGGGGCTAGAGGGGGATGGGGGTGCCGGCGCGGGACGCGGACTCCTGCGCGGCCTTCACGATCTCGACGGTGCGGATGCCGACACCGGCGTCGGGCTGGGGCTGACGGCCCGCACGCACGGCCTGCACGAACTCCTGGAGCAGCAGGGCGTCGAGGTCGGCCCCGACCGGGGTCCAGGTCTCGCCGTGGGCATCGTGTCCGGCCACGCCCTTCGCGAAGGGGCTCACGGTCACGGTCCCGCGCTCGGCCACGACCTCGAGGGTGAGGCCGCCCCAGGTCGGCGAGCTCAGCGGCCAGCTCCACGAGCAGTCGATCGTGGCGATCACCCCGCTCGGGTACTGGATCGTCACGAGGCCCCCGGTCTCGACCGCGAGGTCGCGCTCCCCGTGCAGGATGCTGTTCGACACCGCGCGGACGGTCTGCGCCCGCTCACCCAGGAGCTCGTCGAGGAGGTCGGCGCAATGCACGACGTGGTCGACCAGGGCACCGCCGCCGGCGAGCGCGGGATCGGTGAACCAGGCCCGGTCCTGCGGGAGCTTGCCGTTGTTGATGCCGGTGACGCCGAGGATCTTCCCGAGGCGTCCGCTGCGCAGCTCGGCGACGGCGTCGCGCACCGCGGGGGAGAAGCGCACCGGGTACGCCACCATGAGTAGCACGCCCGCCCGGTCGCAGGCGTCGCGCATCGCGATCGCGTCCTCGACGGTCGTCGCCAGCGGCTTCTCGCACAGCACGTGCACGCCGGCCGCGGCGGCCTGCTCGACGAGGGCGCGGTGACGGGAGTTCTCGGCGG
This sequence comes from Microbacterium paraoxydans, assembly GCF_900105335.1. Taxonomy (NCBI): domain Bacteria; kingdom Bacillati; phylum Actinomycetota; class Actinomycetes; order Micrococcales; family Microbacteriaceae; genus Microbacterium; species Microbacterium paraoxydans. Next base: position 2,164,494 of record NZ_LT629770.1, read on the forward strand.
CCACCACGACCGCGTCCGGGCCCCACGCGAAGGCCTCGTCGTAGGTCTCGACGTACGCGACCCCGAGCTCCGCGGCCAGGGCGGCACCGCGCGGAGCGTCGTCCGGGGCGGAGGCGCCGTCGGGGTCGGCGGCGATCAGCTCGACACCGGGCATCTGCTGCAGCGCGTGCACGTAGCTGAGGGCGTGCGTGTGCGCGAAGGACAGCACGGCGATCCGCAGCGGGCGGGGAGCGGTCATCGGGTGGCCTCCTCGGCGACGGCGACGGCGGGGGACGAAGCGGGGAGGGCGACCGGGGCTCCGGAGGCGATCGAGGCGTAGGCGGCCTCGGCGACCGCGACCGCCTGGATGCCGTCCTCCGGGGTGACGGCGGCATCGCGTCCCTCCGCGATGGCGGCCACGAAGTCGGCGATCTCCGCGTAGTACGGACTCTCCTCGGGTGACATCGGCGGGAGGTAGTCGGTCGCGCCCTCGACGAGCACGGCGTCGGTGCGCAGCGTGTGGTCCTCGGCGCTGTCGTAGCGCAGGCGCCCCTCGGATCCGGCGACCTCGACGCTGGTGCGGAACGGCATGCCGGGCTGCACCCAGCTCGCGTGCACGTGGCTGATGACCCCGTTGCGGTGGGTGAGCACGACATGCGCCGTGACCGGGGCCGGAACGCGGTCGTCGACCGTCGGCGGGTTCTGCACCGCGTAGACGCTGTCGACCGGCCCGGCGAACCACAGCGCCTGATCGATGTCGTGGATCATGAGGTCGCGGATGACGCCGCCGCCCGCCCGCTCCGAGAAGAACCAGGGGGCCTGGGGTGCGGCGCCGAGGCGACGGAAGCGCTGCACGGCAGGGGTGCCGATCTGCCCGGCGTCGATGCCGGCCTTGATCCGGGCGTACTCCCCCATGTAGCGCACGACGTGGGCGGGGAACAGCCGTACTCCCGCGGCGGCTGCGGCGGCGGTCACCTCGGCGGCGGCCTCCGCGGTCGCGGCGAGCGGCTTCTCGCAGATCACGTCGATCCCCCGGGCGATGGCCCGAAGGGCGAAGTCGGCGTGGGTGCTGCTCGGCGTGACGATGTCGACGACGTCGACCTGCTCCAGGAGCGCGTCGACGTCCGCCACGACCTCGAACCCGTATTCCGCGGCGATCTCCTCCGCGCCCTCCTTCGAGGTGACGAAGCCCTGCACGCCGAGCGCCCGCCAGGCGTCGGCGTGCACGCGGGAGATCCCGCCCGCGCCGATGAGTCCGACCTTCAACGTGCTCACTGCTTCTCCTCGGGGTCGACGCCGGCCGCGGGGTCGTGCGGCAGGGGGGTGATCGGTGGGGCGGGCATGTCCTCGATGCCGTAGATGTCGCCCGGATGCCGCTGGAACGCGTGCACGACGGCGCCGTGGGCGGCTGCTTCCGCACCCAGCCGTGCCTCCGCGACGGGCACCTGGAACGGCAGTCCGAGGTGGCCGGGCAGGGCGGCGCGCAGGGGGTCGAGCAGCTGCTCGTGCGCGGCCGAGAGTCCACCGCCGATCACCACCATGGCGGGGTCGACCGTCATGATCAGCGTCGCGATCCCGTGGGCGAGTTCGTCGATGAAGCCGTCGAGCTCTTGCCGGGCGGCCTGCTCCCCGCTGCGCGCCAGGGCGAACACCTCGGCGGCGGTCGGGGCGGTGCGCCACGAGATTTGCCCGGTCTCGGTGTTCAGGCCCCGGAACGCGAGGCGGCCGATGTCTCCCGCCGCGTTGTGGATGCCGCGCCGCGGACGGCCGCCGAGGATGAGGCCCATGGCGATGCGGTTGCCGACCGACAGGTAGATGACATCGTCGACGAGCTGCGCGACGCCGAGGTGATGTTCCGCAACGGCCGCGAGCCGCACACCGTTGTCGACCGCCACGGGGCAGCCGAACGCCTGGCGCAACTGCGAGCCGATGTCGATACCGGACCACTCCGGGATGACGACCGAGGTGGTGACCCGTCCGTCGTCGTCGACGATGCCGGGCAGGGAGACGCCGATCGCCCGCAGACCGGTCCGCGGCAGCGAGAGCGGGGCGAGAGTGCCCCGGACGTCGTCGATCACGGCGGCGAGCTTGGCCGGGCCGTCGGGCTGCTCCGCGACGCCGGGGAACGCCCGCTGGGCGATGACCACCCCCGCGAGGTCCGCGACGACGACCCGCACGCTCGCGACGCCGATGTCCACGCCCACCACCACACCGGCGGCGGCGTGGAAGGAGTAGCGGCGGGCCGGGCGCCCCGCGCCGCCGCCGTTCTGCGCCGGGGCGTCGACGAGGAGTCCGGAGTCGGAGAGCACCGCCACGGCGTTCTCGACGGAGGTGCGGGAGACCTCGAGCGACCGGGAGAGGTCGCTGACGGTCGCCGGTCCGGCATCGCGCAGCCGGAGTGCGGACCGCGCCACGATCGAGAGCGGACTGGTCGCGCCCATCGGGTCCCTCCTTCGTCTCCGCCGTTGGTGCGATCAAATTAGCACACCCGATTCTCAGATCGGGGATTGTTGTTCACGGCCGAGAAACACGGCGGAAACAAGGCTCTGAGAACTTATGCTTGACGAATTATCCAAAGCCAATGTCATAATGAACCGTACTCAGCACGGTTTACGCAAAGGAGCACCATGCGCGTCAGCAAGATCACCGGCGTCGTCGCGGGAGTCGCGGCCGCCACCCTGTTGGCCGGATGTTCGGCCGGCGGAGGCAACACCGCAGAGGGCGAGCAGGACATCACGGTCTGGCTCTACCCCGTCATCGCCGACGAGGCGGTGCACAAGGACTTCTGGGACTCGACCATCGAGGCGTTCGAGAAGGAGAACGAGAACGTCAACGTGAAGTACGAAATCTTCCCGTGGGCGAACCGTGACGAGGCCCTGCAGACGGCGATCGCCGCCGGCAAGGGACCGGACGTCGTCTACCTCATCCCCGACCAGCTCGCGGCGTACCAGAAGTCGATCGCCCCGCTGAACGACCTGCTCAGCGAGGAGCGCCAGGGCGACCTGCTCCCCAACGTCAAGGAGTCGGTCACGCTCGGCGGCGACATCCTCGGTGCCCCGATCCTCACCAGCGCGCAGCCGCTGATCTGCAACGCGGCCGCGTTCGAGGGCGCCGGGGTGACCGAGTACCCGGAGACGTGGGACGACATCGCCGAGATGGCTCCGGCGTTCATCGACAAGGGCATGTACGCCCTCAACTACCCGGCGTCGGCCGAGAACACCCTCAACCTCACCTACTACCCGCTGCTCTGGCAGGCCGGCGGCGAGGTCTACACCGAGGACGGCGAGGTCGGCTTCGACAGCAAGGCCGGCGAAGAGGCGCTCACCTTCCTGACCGACCTGGCCGAGGAGGGCGCGCTCGACCCGGAGGCCCTCACCACCAACGTCCCGCTGGAGCAGACCGCCATCGCCCAGGGCAAGGTCGCCTGCACCTGGAACAACGCCGTGACCGAGGTCGCGCCGTTCTGGGGCGAGGAGAACGTCAAGGTCCTCGCGCCGCTGACCGATGAGGAGTCCGTGGCCTACGGCACCGTCGGCTCGCTGTCCGTGCTCAAGGGCTCGAAGGCCCCCGAGGCCGCAGCCGCGTTCGCCGAGTTCGCGACCGGCGCCGACGTCGTCGAGCCGTACCTCAAGGCCGCCGGCTACTTCTCCGCGCTCAGCACCACCGAGCCGCTGTACGCCGACGACCCGCTCCTCGGCGAGGTCGAGAAGTACGTCCCCGACACCACGGTGGGCGAGCTCGACGCCAGCTCCCGTGCGCTCATGGGCGTGCTCTCGCCGGAGATCCAGGCCGCCCTGCTGGGCCAGAAGTCCCCGGCCGACGCCCTGAAGGACGCCGCGGCCGCCGCAGCCCCGCTGCTGCAGAAGTGACACCCGGGGGCGTGCGGGTACCCGCCGCACGCCCCCTCTCTCCCGCCCCCCACGTGAGGAATCGACAATGACGACGGCCACCACGGCGCCGAAGCCCGCAGGACGGGTCGCCCGGGTGCTCGCCCGACGGGAAGCGCGCGTCGCGTTCCTGTTCGTGCTCCCCGCCTTCCTGCTGTTCATCGCCTTCCGCTTCGGCCCGAGCATCGCGGGTGTGGCGCTGAGCTTCTTCGACTACGACATCTCCGGCGAGATCGCCTGGCGCGGCCTCGACCACTTCCAGCGCCTCGTCGCCGACCCGCTGTTCTGGCGGGCGCTGGGGACCACTCTCATCTACACGGTCTTCGCGGTGCCGATCGCGCTCGTGCTGTCGACGATCATGGCCCTCGGCGTGCGCCGCGCCTTCCGCGGCGCCCGGTTCTTCCGCTCGATCTTCTTCCTCCCCGTCATCACCTCGCTCGTGCTGGCCGGCTCGATCTTCGTCTGGATCTTCTCCGCCAACGGCCCGTGGTCCGCGCTGATGGCCCCGCTCGGTCTCGGCGGCTCCTGGCTCGGCAGCACCGTGCTCGTGATCCCCGCGATCGTCGTCGTGGGCGTCTGGTCCCGGTTCGGCTACGGGATGATGATCCTCATCGCCGCCCTGCAGGACGTGCCGCGCGAGCTGGAGGAGGCGGCGCTGGTCGACGGCGCGAACGCCTGGCAGCGCTTCCGGTGGATCATCCTCCCGCACCTGCGCCCGACCTTCTTCTTCCTCGCGGTGATCGAGACGACGGCCGCCTTCCAGGTCTTCGACGTCATCTACGTGATGACCCAGGGCGGGCCGGCGAACGCGAGCTACTCGCTCGTCTACATGCTCTACGACCAGGGCTTCCGCTACTTCGACTACGGCTACGCGGCCGCGGTGGGCGTCGCCCTGTTCGTCATGACCCTCGTGGTCGCCCTCATCCAGCGCCTCGTGATCGGAAAGCAGAAATGACCGCCCTCCTGCAGCCGCCGACGCAGACGACGCCGCCCGCGACGCGTCCCGCCGCGCGGAAACGCCGCTCGTTCCGCGCGCTCGAGCCGACCGGCTGGGGCATCGCGGTCCGCTGGATCTGGCTGAGCCTCGCCGGCATCCTCAGCTTCTTCCCCTTCTACGCCATGGTCGTGCTGAGCCTGAAGCCGGGCATGCTCGTCGAGCTCCCCGGCTCGCTGCTCCCCTGGAACGACATCTCGTTCGAGGCGTACGAGCAGGTGCTCGCCGGGCAGAACATCCTCGTCTGGCTGTTCAACACGCTCGTCTACTCGCTCGTGTCGGTCGTGGCGGTGCTGTTCCTCTCCGCGCTCGCCGGGTACGCCTTCGCCAAGAAGCGCTTCCGCGGCAAGGAGGTCATGTTCTGGTCGTTCCTGGCGATGGTCATGGTGCCGTTCCACGTGACGCTGATCCCGACGTTCATCCTCATGGCGAACCTCGGCGGCATCGACACCTACTGGGGCCTCATCCTGCCGACGCTCGCGAACGCGCAGGCGGTCTTCCTCATGCGCCAGTTCATCCAGGGCCTTCCCGACGAGCTGTTCGAGGCGGCCCGCATCGACGGCGCCGGCGAGTTCCGCATCTTCCTGCGGATCGTGCTGCCGCTGTGCAAGCCGATCCTCGCGACGCTCGGGATCTTCGTCTTCCTCTGGCACTGGAACGACTTCCTCTGGCCGCTCATCATCGCCAAGTCCAACTCGATGTTCACCCTCACCGTGGGCATCTCGTCGCTGCAGCAGCAGGATGTGCCGCTCAGCACCATGCTCGCCGGCTCCGTCGTGGCGCTGCTGCCGATCTTCCTCGCGTACCTCATCGCTCAGCGGTACGTGCAGGAGGGCGTCACCGGCACCGGGATCAAGGGCTGAGAAGAAGGGAACCGCACGACAATGACGCAGTACGCATTCGCCTCCGAGGCCGAGCTCGAGGAGGCGCTGGCCACCCCGAGCGACGGGCTCGTGGCCGACCTCGCCCAGGGTTCCGGAGACCTCGTGATCCTCGGCGCCGGCGGCAAGATGGGACCGACCCTGGCGATGCTCGCCCGGCGCGGCCTGGACGCCGCCGGACGCACCGACGACGCGGTGTACGCGGTCTCCCGCTTCGGCGACGCCGCCATCCGCGAGCGCCTGGAGGCCGCGGGGGTCCGCGTCGTGCCGTTCGACCTCATCGAGAACGACGACCTCGCCGGTCTCCCCGACGCCCCGAACGTGGTGTTCATGGTGGGCGCGAAGTTCGGTGCCGCGACCAACGCCTCCTGGGCGTGGGAGGTCAACGCGGCCCTTCCCGACCGCATCGCCCGCCGGTACCGCGACAGCGCGATCTCGGTGCTCTCCACCGGGAACGTGTACCCGTTCGTCCCTGCCGCCTCGGGCGGTGCCGCCGAGGAGACCACGCCCGCGCCGATCGGCGAGTACGCGCAGTCCTGCCTCGGACGGGAGCGCGTCTTCGAGTTCGGGGCGCAGGAGCGCGGCACCAAGGTCGCGATCATCCGCCTGAACTACGCCGTCGACCTCCGCTACGGGGTGCTCGCCGACATCGGCAGCGCCGTGCACGCGGGCGAGCCGGTCTCGGTCGCCACCGCCAACGTCAACGTGATCTGGCAGGGCTACGCGAACGAGGTCGTGCTGCGCAGCCTGGTGTATGCCTCCACCGACCCCTTCGTGATCAACCTCACCGGTCCGGAGCTGCTCAGCGTCTCCTCGATCGCCCACCGCTTCGGCGAACTGTTCGAGCGGGAGGTCGAGATCGTGGACGAGCCGCAGCCGACCGCGCTGCTCAGCGATGCGCGCCGCTGCATGGCCCTGTTCGGCTACCCGTCCGTCTCCGCCGAGGAGCTCATCCGCATGCAGGCCGGCTGGATCCGCGACGGACTGCCGATGATCGCCAAGCCCACCAAGTGGGCCGTACGGGACGGGAAGTTCTGATGACCGACCCCGCTGCGCGGACGGCGACCGTGCCGTCGCTGCGCCCTGAGGCCGCCGCGACCCTCGCCCGCGGGGCCGTGATCCCGGCCCATCCGCTCGCCCTCACCGCCGCGCGCACGCTCGACGAGCGGCGGCAGCGGGCGCTCTCCCGTTACTACCTCGACGCCGGGGCCGGCGGCCTCGCCGTCGGCGTGCACACGACGCAGTTCGAGATCCGCGACCCGGAGCACGCGCTCTTCGAGCCGGTGCTCGCGCTGGCCGCGGAGGAGATGGACGCCCGCGACGATGCGACCCTCGTGCGCATCGCCGGCGTGGCGGGCGACACGGCCCAGGCGGTCGCCGAAGCGGAGCTCGCCCGCTCCCTCGGCTACGACGCCGTGCTGGTGAGTCCCCGCGTCGCGGGTGCGGACGAGCGTGCCCTGCTCGACCGCGCCCGCGCCGTCGGCGAGGTGCTGCCGCTGGTCGGCTTCTACCTGCAGACCGCGATCGGCGGACCCGTGCTCGACCGCGAGTTCTGGCGGGAGTTCGCCGCGATCCCCTCCGTCGTCGCGGTGAAGGCCGCTCCCTTCGACCGCTATCGCACGCTGGAGCTCGTACGGGGCGTGGCCGCCTCGGGCCGCGCCGACGAGATCGCGCTGTACACGGGCAACGACGACGCGATCGTCGCCGACCTGCTCTCCGAGTTCCACGTGGACTCCCCGTCCGGGCGGCGCACCCTCCGGTTCGTCGGCGGGCTGCTCGGCCAGTGGGCGGTCGGCACGCACGCGGCGGTCGCGCTGCTGGAGCGGGTGCATCGCGCCCTGGCGGGAGACGCGGAGGCCTACCGTGAGGTGGGACGCCGTGCCTCGGACATGGTGGACGTGAACCAGGCCGTGTTCGACCCGGGCAACGACTTCCACGGCGTCATCGCCGGGGTGCACGAGATGCTCCGCCAGCAGGGGCTTCTCGAAGGCATCTGGTGCCTCGACCCGGCCGAGGGCCTCTCGCCGGGACAGGCGGAGGAGATCGCCCGCGTCCGGCAGGCGTATCCGGAGCTCAACGACGACGCGTTCATCGCCGAGAACCTCGAGGCCTGGCTGCGATGACCGCCGGCACGGGCGCTCCGAGCGTGGTCGCGGTCGTCTCCGCCGAGCTGTTCGCGGAGTTCTTCTCGCCCGAGGACGCGGCGCGCTTGGAGGCCGTCGCGGCGCGGCTCGGCGGGACGTTCGTGCGGGTGGACCGGCTCGCGGACGCGGTGCTCGACGAGGCGCGCGTCGTGGTGACGAGCTGGGGCGTGGGTCCTTTCGACCACGCGGTGCTCGCCACCCTTCCGAAGCTGGAGCTCGTCGCGCACACCGGGGCCACGATCAAGCCCTTCGCGACCGACGAGCTGTTCGACCGCGGCGTGCGGGTGACGCAGGCCGGGGCGGGGATGGCCCGGTCGGTGGCGGAGGTGTCGCTGACCTTCACGCTCGCGCTGCTGCACCGGGTGCCCGAGATGCACGACGCGCTGCGCGCCGGGAGCGGCTGGTGGGACGCGGAGGCCGTCGGGGTGCAGCACGAGATCCTCGGCGCGCCCATCGCGGTCATCGGCGCCTCCCGGACCGGGCGGGCGTACCTCGAGCTCCTCCGGGCGCTCGGCGCACAGCCGCTGCTCGTCGACCCGACCCTGGAGGCCGCGGAGGCGGCGTCCCTCGGGGCGGAGCTCGTGACGCTCGACGAGGCGCTCCGTCGCGCGCAGATCGTCGCGGTGCATGCCCCGACCCTGCCCGAGACGCATCACCTGATCGGTGCACGCGAACTCGCCCTGATGCCGGACGGCGCGGGCCTGGTGAACACGGCGCGCTCCTGGCTCGTCGACGAGGCCGCCCTGCTCGCCGAGCTCCGGCGCGGCCGGTTGAGCGCCGCGATCGACGTGTTCGACGAGGAGCCCCTCCCCGCGGAGAGTCCCTTCCGCTCGGCACCGCGCGTGCTGCTCACTCCGCACCGCGCGGCCGGGACCAGGGAGGGCCGACTGCGGCAGGGGCGGATCGTCGCCGACGAGCTCGACGCCTTCGCTGCGGGGCGGCCGCTCGCACACGCCGTCGACCGCGCCCAGCTCTCCTCGATGGCATGAGCGCCGTAGTCGTGCGGTCGGCGCGGGCGGAGGACCAGCCCGCCCTCGCGGCACTGTGGGCGGCCGCCTTCACACCGCCCCTCGCGCCGGACCAGTGGCTCGTGGACGACGAGCGGCTGAGCCACACGCTCGTCGCGGAAGACGACGAGGGCGTGTGCGGGTCGATCTTCGGACTGCCGAAGCGCCTGCGGGAATCGGACGGCGGTGTGGCGCGGGTGCACGCGATCGGCAGTGTGGCGGTCGCCGAGCGGGCTCGCGGTCGGGGCCTGGCCCGCCGGCTCGTGGCCGCCACCCTGGACGCGGCGGGTGACGCCGACTGGGCCCTGCTGTTCACCGGAACCCCCGACGTGTACCGGTCGAGCGGCTTCACGACCTTCTCGATGCCCCGTGCTTTCGCCGGGCCGTGGGCGGCGTCGGCGACGGCCCCGGAGTCCGCCTCGGTCGCGCGCGAGTGCGTAGGACTCGGTGTCCTCGGCCCGCTGCGCGAGGTCTACGAGCGCTCCCGCACCGGTGTGGTCGTGCTCGCTCCGGTGCGCGGCGACCGCGACTGGACGATGGCGGAGGTGCGGCTGCGTGGCACCACGCTGTATCGGCTCGCCGAGGCGGAGGCGACGGTCGGCTACGCGGTGGCGGAGGTGCGCGACGGCATCGGGCTGCTGCACGAGAGCGCGACCGATCCCACCGTGGCCGATCCGGCCGCGGTGCGGCACACCCTGCTGGAGGCCGTGGCCGCGGACTGGGCCGCGGCGGGCGTCCGCACCTGCGAGCTGGCCGTCCCCGCGCTCGCCGCGGAGGAGGCCGCCGTCCGGGCGTTCGCTCCCGCGGCCGTGCGGCAGGACGACCGCACCGGGATGATCCGCCCGCTTCGCCGCCAGGCCCGGGTGGACGGCATCCGCCACTTCACGGCGGGCGACTACTTCTGAGCATCCGCTCGGAGAGCGCTGGGGATCGGGGACTGATCGGTGACCGCGATCCGGCCGAGGGCCGGACGCCTGACCGCGGCGAGGACGCCGCAAGGAGGATGAGCATGACCCAGCTGGACACCACCACCGAGACCGCGGCGATGCGCAGTCGACGGATGCTGCTCGCCGGTTTCGGCGCCGCCGCCCTGGGCGGGGTCGCCGCGATCGGCGCGCCCGCCGCGGCCCAGGCCGCGGGACCCGCCGTGCCGCAGGAGTCGTCGGGCTCGAAGAACGTCGCGCACGGAGGCGTCGCCACCGCCCTCGCGACGCGCAAAGGCAAGGAGGGCGACCTCGTGCGCACGAGCGGCTACGCGACCCCCGGCGACGGCGGCGACGGGCTCTACCGCTTCGTGAAGAAGGACGCCCCCACGGCGAACGGCGGCACGGTGCTCGCGGGGCCGAAGGGCGGAGCCTGGGTGCTCGTGCACGACGGCACGGTCGACTTCCGGAAGTTCGGCATCATGGACGCCTCCGCGCCCGCGGACGACGCGCTCGATGCGATGGTGGGCGACGCCCGGGTGCGACGCGTGGAGGCGCACACCGACCTCAACTTCGTCCGCCGCCACAAGTTCTCCCGGTCGAACATCGCCTTCGACTTCGGGAACCACCTGATGACGACCGAGGGTATCGAGAACGCCGGGAAGGACGACCCCTTCGCGGCCGTCATGTTCTTCCGCGGCGAGGTGACCGACGCGGTGCAGGAGGCGAAGCTCGGCGAGGACGTGCCCGACCTCGCCGACATCTTCCCCGTCGCCGACTCGTCGTTCTTCGCGGTCGGAGAGTGGTACGCCGCCGAGGTCAACGCGCTGTCGGGCCGCTGGGAGCGCGAGCTGCAGCGGCTGGTGCAGGTGACCCAGATCGTCGACGGTCGGCACATCCGCGTGAACTACAAGAACGGCTGGCCGCTCGGCAAGGACCGCACGATGACCTGGCGGCACGTGAAGCCGGTGCAGGACGTGACGGTGTCGAACCTGAAGTTCCTCGGCAAGGGGACGGACGAGTACACGGGGTCGCACCCGCTGGCCTTCGAGTACGCGGTGCGCTGCGACGTGGACCACATCGACGGCACGGCGACCTTCTGGCCGCTGATCCAGCGCCGGTGGAACACGTACTTCACCACGGAGAGCTGCACGCTGAAGAACCCGACCTCCGTCACCTGGGGCGGCGCGGGCTACCTGACGCAGCAGATCTACTGCCTGTACGGCTACGTCGCCAACTGCCACACCGCGAACGCCCGGCACCTCAACGACTTCACCGCGAGCGCCTACTGCCTCGTGGAGAACTGCCACGGCGACGGCGACGACCAGGGCCCGTTCGTCACCCACGGCCAGTACGAGCACGACCTCACCTACACGGGCAACTCCGGCCTCATGACGTTCGCCAACTCGGGCGCCGCGTGGGGCTCGGCCGCCAAGCGCATCACCGTCCGCAAGCACGTGTGCTCATGGTTCGTCGCGCGGGTGCGTATCACCGACCTGACGCTGGAGGACGTGCAGGTGATCGGCAAGCCCTCGCTGTCCGGTTCAGGAATGCTGTGGATCAACGCGGACGGCGCGCAGCTGCGGGGCTGCACCGCGTCGGACACGCTCATCATCACCCAGGCGTCCGACAACTCCGCCCGCCCGACCGTGATCGCCGACTCGCACTTCACGTTCGTCGCTCCGGGCGAGCTCACCAACGCGACGGTGAAGACGCCGGTGACCTTCGTCGACACGGTGCTCGACCGCGTGGGCGGCATGAAGATCAACGGGCCGGGTGCGGTCACCTTCCGTGGCTCGACCCTCACCGCGGCGGACGACGCCGCCCCCATCGCCTCCGCGACGGGCAAGCTGCGCATCGAAGGCTCGACGCTCCGCAACGCCCGCATCGCGGCCGCCGGAAAGGACCGTCAGGTCGTCGAGATCGCGGGATCCGAGGTGTCGGCGAAGGGTGGGACGACGGTGTCGCGGTCGGGCGCGGGCGAGCTGCACCTGACGCTCGCCGACAGCACCTTCCGGGCCGAGGGGGCGACCACGCACGTCGCCGTGACGAGCGGCGCGACCCACTACCGCGCGGTCGGCAACCGCTTCGAGGGCGGCGCCCTGGAGCTCCGCGACGACGCCTTCGGCACAGGCTCGACGCTGCTGCACACCGGCAATGTGGAGGCCGGGGTCACCCGCACGGCGTTCCCCGGCGAGGGCGACCGCGTCGTCGACACCGCCAACCTCGTCGTCGGCTGATCCTCCCGGGCACGACTTCGGAGCTGCGGCGCGACCCGCCGCCTCCCCGGCCCCGCCTACGGCGTGTCGCCGGGGGTCTCCGAAGTCGTGCCCGGGCGGTGCCGGGGGCTGTCCGGGTTCAGGAGCGAGTGCCGGCGGCTGTAGGCGAAGTACACGACGAGTCCGATCACGAGCCAGACCCCGAACCGGAGCCACGTCTCGGGGTGGAGCTGCGAGATGAGGAAGAGCGAGAAGCCCACGCCGACGATCGGGACCACGGGCATGAGCGGCAGCCGGAACGTCCGCGGCGCCTCCGGCTTGGTGTAACGGAACACGATCACGGCGATGCAGACGACGACGAAGGCGGCGAGGATGCCGATGTTCGTGAGGTCGGCGACGGCGCGGATGGGGAACACCCCCGCGAAGAACGCCGCGCCCAGCCCCGCGATCCAGGTGACCCGCTGCGGGACGCCGCGGCGGTCGACCCGCGCGAACCAGCCGGGGAGCAGTCCGTCGCGGCTCATGCTGAACCACACCCGGGTGGCGCCGAGCAGGAACGTGAGCATGACGGTGAGGATCGACACGACGGCGAACACCGAGATGACGGAGGCGACGACCGGGAGCCCCGCACCCGTGAACGCCGAGGCGAAGCCCGCCTTCGGATCGATGTCCTGGTAGTTCTGCATGCCCGTGAGCACGAGCGTCGCGGCGACGTAGAGCACCATGGCGATCACGAGGGACAGGATGATCGCCTTCGGCATGTGCCGACGCCCGTCCTTCGCCTCCTCGGCGGCCGTGCTCATCGCGTCGTAGCCGAACACCGCGAAGAACACCGTCGCGGCACCGGTGAAGACGGGGCCGAAGCCGTTCGGCAGGAAGGGGTCGTAGTTGGCGGGGTCGATGAAGAAGACGCCGAGGACGACGATGAACACCACGAGGAGGATCTTGATGGCCACGGCGACGAGTTCGAAGCGGCCGAACGTGCGGGTGCCGCGGCTCAGCAGGAACGTCACGAACAGGCAGATGAGGATGGCCGGGATGTTGATCACGCCGCCCGGCTGGTCGGCAGTCTCCGTGATCGCGGTCGGCAGCTCCAGCCCGAATCCGGAGAGGAACGCGTCGAGATAGCCGGAGATGCCGATCGCGACGACGGCGACGATGGCGACGTACTCCAGGAGCAGGTCCCAGCCGATGAACCAGCCGACGAGCTCGCCGAGCGCGACGTAGCCGTAGCTGTAGGCGGAACCGGCCCGCGGGATCATGCCGGCGAACTCCGCGTACGACAGCGCGGCCGCTGCCGACGCGAGCCCGGCGATGAGGAAGGAGAGGACGACGGCGGGGCCCACGGCGGGAGTCGTCGCATCGCCGTGGGCGACGAGTCCGGCGAGCGAGAAGATCCCGACGCCGACGATGCCGCCCACGCCGATCGCGGTGAGCTGCCAGAGCCCGAGCGTCCGGAACAGACTGCTCCCGCCCGACTCCTCCGTCATGTCGCTGACGGGCTTGCGGCGCCACACGGACGTCGTGGAACGGGGTCGATCTGTCCGGGGCATCGTCGCCTTCTCTCGTCAGGAACGGTAGAACGTTACCTTCGCCGACGCGCCGTCACAAGACCGTGGATCCGGCGGCGGACGCGGTGCAGCAGCGGCATCTCTAGGTAGATCACGAGGGGGACGGCGATGGTGACGAGCACCAGCGTGCGCACGACGATCGGGAGTCCGGAAAGCGGGGCGGCGAGGACGAGGTTCAAGACCGTGAGGGTCGGGAAGACGGCGATCCAGATCATCAGCGCGAGCTGGTGCTGCGTGGGCGGGGGGACGGGGGTCGCCGTCGGGGCGGGTGCTGCGGACATTGCTGTGTTCCTTCTCTCTCGGGGGGTCAGGCGCCGCGGTGGGTCGCGAGCTGGGCGGCGAGGTCGTCGTCGGTGAGGTCGGCGTTGAGGGCGATCGCGGCGGCGGAGCCCTGTCCGGCCGCGGTGATGAGCTGCGCACGCGGATCGGCGACGTTCCCGGCGACGGAGACCCCTGGCACGCTCGTGCGCCCGCCGGCATCGTGCCGGACCCACCCGTTCTCGTCGGTCTCGCAGCCGAGAACCTGGAGGAGGGCGTCGTGAGCGCGCATCTCGGGGCGGACGAACACCGCGGCGCGCTCGACGTGCGTGCCGTCGCTCAGCTCCACGCTCTGGAGGCGGTCGGCCTCGACGATGAGGCGGGAGACCTCCCCCGGATGCACCCGGACGCCGCGCGCGTCGAGACGTTCCTGCTCGTCGTCCGTGAGCGGCCGGGTGTGGGGGAAGTAGACGACGTCGGCGGACCACTGGGCGATGAGGAGCGCGTGGGCGACCGACGCAGCCGTGCCGCCGATCACCCCGAGAGCGCGATCCCGCACCTCGTAGCCGTGGCAGTACGGGCAGTGCTGTACGTCTCGCCCCCAGCGCTCCCGCAGATGCGGGATGTCGGGGATCTCGTCGCGCAGGCCCGTGGTGACCAGCACCCGCCGGGCCTCCAGCCGTCGCCCGTCGTCGAGGGTGGCCGTGAAGCCCGGGGACAGCTCGGCGACGCGTCCGTCGATGATCGTGCCTCCGTAGCCCGCGACCTCGTCGCGTCCGCTCGCGAGCAGCGCAGCGGGCGCGGCGCCGTCCCGGGAGAGGAAGCCGTGCAGATGCGCCGCGGGGGCGTTGCGGGGCTCCCCCGCATCGACGATCGCGACCGTGCGTCGAGCGCGGAGCAGGACCAGGGCGGCGCTGAGGCCGGCGGCACCGCCGCCGACGATGAGCACATCGAATCTCTTCATGCCACGAGAGTCGCCCCGGAGGTGCCGGGGCGGCAAACTTCTTTGCTGCTCCTGGGAAATGCGGCCAGACTGAGGACGTGCAGGGGGACGAGATCGACGCGACGCTCGACGGCGTGGGCCCGCGGTTGCGGTGGCTCCGGAAGCAGCGGGGGATGACGCTGACCGACCTGGCCGACGCCACGGGGATCTCCACGAGCACGCTCTCGCGGTTGGAGACCGGGCAACGCCGACCGAGCCTCGAGCTTCTCCTCCCGCTCGCCCGCGCCCACCGGGTGCCGTTGGACGACCTCGTCGGGGCGCCCGACGTCGGCGATCCGCGCGTGCGATTGAAGCCGCGCCGCGTGCACGGCCGGATCGTCGTGCCGCTGACCCCGCACGCCGGCCCGGTCCAGGCCTGGAAGATCCTCATCCCGGGGAGCCAGGTGACTCCGCGTCCCCGGGCGCACGAGGGGCGCGAATGGCTCTACGTGCTCAGCGGCACCATGCGGTTGATCCTCGGCACGCGCGATCTGCGCATGGCAGCCGGAGAGGTCGCCGAGTTCGACACGCACGTGCCGCACTGGTTCGGGAGCGCGGACGGGGAGCCCGCCGAGGTGCTCAGCCTGTTCGGTCGACAGGGCGAACGCGTCCACGCGGGCGAGTCGGGCGCGCAGCCCGAGGGATGACGGCGGACGCCCCCGCCTCGGGGGCGATCAGTGGACGAGCTCGGCGATCCAGTCGGTGGCGATGACCGCTTCCCGGCGCTGGAAGTCGCGGAGCGTCGTCATCCCGTCCGGCGCGGGAAGACGGCACTTCTCGAACCAGGCGCCGCCCGCGGCGGACAGGAGGGCGATGTGGTCCTCCGTGGTCGACCCGGCGAAGACGGGGTGATCGAGCAGGGGACCGACCTCGGCCGCGGCGTCCTCGACGCGGAGGTCGAGCAGGTAGAGGAGGGCGTCCTCCCACCCCGCGCCGCGGGCCGCCCACGGCCAGTCGAGCAGCCGTGCGCGGCCGGAGGGTTCGATGAGGATGTTGTCGGCCCTGAGGTCGCCGTGCAGGAGCCGATCCCCCGCGACCGCGGTGCGCACGCGTTCCGCCGCCGTGCGGAGGAGGTCGACGTTCTGCGCGCACCACGGGGTGGTCGTCTCCAGGAGCCCGGCCTCCTCGAGCCGCCGCCAGGATCCGGAGTCGTCGTGCAGCTCGTCGGCGAGGCGGGGAAGCGTGCCCGGCGCCTCGGCGGTGGCCAGGGCGGCGATCGCATCCAGGACGTGCGCGGTGTCGGGCGCGGTGGCCGAGCGTTCCGGATGACGACCCTCGACGTCTTCGATGAGCAGCACCGCCCACCCGTCCGCGGTGAAGGCGTCGACGAGGTGCGCGGCGGGGAGGGAGCGGGGGATCGCGCCGAGCACCTCGGCCTCCCGCACGTAGAGCGCGAACGTGCCTTCCGCGGACTCCTGCACCGCCTTGACGAACAGCCGCCGTCCGTCGGCGAAGGTCAGCCGTGAGGCCAGTCCCGCGGAGAAGCCGCCGTCCTGCGACTCCGCCCGGGCCACCGGCGAACCGGCGAACTCCTCGACCCGGGCTCGGAGAGCAGGAGGGAGCTGAGTCCAGTCGAGGCGCGCCATCGCCCCAGCGTAGACGGCGGGCGCTCAGTCCCCGGACACGCCGACGAGCTCGGCGCTGCGCTGCCAGAGGGCCTCGGCGAGAGCCGGGTCGTTCACCTGCGGGTTCACGCGGGTGCTGAGGACGCGCTCGTCGTAGTAGCCGCCGGAGATCCAGGTCTCGCCCGGCGTGCCTTCGAGGAACCAGCGCAGCGTCGCGCCGCCGCGGTCGCTGCCGATGAGCACGAGGCGGCGCAGCGGGGTGCGGTAGACGAGGCGCATGATGCTCGACGACTCGGCGGCGAAGTTCGTCGCCACGGTGCCGGGGTGGAAGGCCACCGCGCTGAGTCCCTGCGCATGGAACTTCTCGTGCAGGCTCTTCGCCATCAGGACGTTGGCGAGCTTGGCGTCGCCGTAGGCCTTGTTCGGGGAGTACCGGCGGGTGTTGTCGAGATCGTCGACGTCGAGATGCCCGAAGAGGCGATGGGCGACGCTGGAGGTGTTCACGACCGCGCCGCGGGCGGCGAGCAGCTGCGGGAGCAGGAGGTTCGTCAGCAGGAACGGGGCGAGGTGGTTCACCTGCATGGTCTTCTCGTGCCCGTCGACCGTGGGGGTGCGGTCGCCGAAGATGCCGCCGGCGTTGTTGGCCAGCACGTCGATGCCCTCTGCGCCCACGGCGTCCGCGAGCTGCGCGGCGAGCGCGCGCACGTCGTCGAGACGCGCGAAGTCGGCGGTGAACCACTCCGCGCCGGTCTCCTCCGCCACGGCCCGCATCTTGTCGGGCGAGCGGCCCACGAGGAGCAGCCGGTGCGGGGACCCGGCGAGCTGGCGGGCGGCGGCGGCGCCGATCCCGTCCGAGGCTCCGGTCAGCACGATGGTGCGTGCGGCCACGGCGGCGCTCACTCGGCCGACGGCGTGATGCGGCGGACGGCCCTGGTCACGTGCTCGGCGATCACCGCGCGCGCCTGCTCCGGATCGCCGGTCGCGATGGCGTCGACGATCTGCTGGTGGCTGCGCACGTGCTCCTCCTGCTCGGCGGGGTCGAGGGCGGAGTTGGCCGCCTGGATGAACCCGGCGATCCGGCCACGGAGCTGGGCGCTGAGCTCGTCGAGGAACCGGTGCTCGGCGAGGTCGGCGAGGGTCTCGTGGAAGAGGCGGTCCTGGCGCAGGACCTCGGCCACATCGCCCGGAGCCGCCGCCGCCATGGCCTGGATGATCGCTTCCAGCCGGGCCGCCGACTCGTCGTTCCACCGCTCCTGCACCCGGATCGCCATGAACTGCTCCAGGACGATCCGCAGACTCGAGATCTCCTCCAGGTCCTGCGCGCTGAGCTGGGCGACGCGGGCGCCGCGGCGGGGCTCGCGGGTGATGAGGCGCTCCTCGGCGAGCCGGGTCAGGGCCTCGCGCACGGGGATGTGGCTGACGCCGAGACGGTCGGCGAGCTTGCGCTCCACGAGGCGCTCGCCGGGGGCGAGCTCTCCGGAGTGGATCGCCGCCCGCAGCTCGTCCGTGACCTGCTCGGCGATGTTCTGATCCGACACGCTGCGCATCCGGGGCCCTTCTCGATCTCGCGTGGCCCGGTGCTCGTCGAGCGGGGCTCCTTCGCTCGGTCGATGCTATGGCATGAGGCCGGGACTGGACAGGAACCGCGCGGTGCTAGATGCTATAGCAAAACCCGAAACCGATGACGAAGGAGTTGTCATGTCCGGCAGAGAGACCCTCGCGCAGGCGCGCGCCGCGGAGGACGCAGTGGGAGCCGCCGCCATGAAGAAGGCGATCTGGAGGCTGGGTCCGTTCCTCGGACTGCTCTACCTCGTCGCCTACATCGACCGGAACAACGCGGGCTTCGCGAAGCTGGAGATGACCGCCGCCCTCCAGATCACCGAGGCCGCCTTCGGCTTCGCGGCGGGCATCTTCTTCATCGGCTACCTGCTGTTCGAGGTGCCGAGCAACCTGCTCCTGGAGAAGTTCGGCGCCCGCAAGTGGATCGCCCGCATCATGATCTCGTGGGGCATCGTCGCCGCGCTGACCGCCTTCGTGCAGGACGCGACGCAGTTCGCGATCGCACGCTTCATCCTCGGGATCGCGGAGGCCGGGTTCTTCCCCGGCGTGCTGCTCTACCTCACGCTGTGGTTCCCGCGGCAGTACCGCACGCAGGTGCTCGCCGTCTTCGTGCTCTCGAACCCGATCGCCAACGCGGTCGCCGCGCCGCTGTCCGGCTGGATGCTGGAGCTGCACGGGCTGTGGGGCCTGGACGGCTGGCAGCTCGTCTTCCTGCTGCAGGGCATCCCGGCCGTGCTGCTCGCGTTCGTCGTGTTCTTCTGGCTCCCCGACCGCCCGCAGGACGCGCGCTGGCTGACCCCCGCCGAGCAGCGCTGGATCACCGACACGCTCGCCGCCGAGACCCAGGCGACCGAGCAGCGGCACGGACGCCTGCGTCTGGGGGAGGTCTTCCGCAACGGCCGCCTGTGGACGCTCATCGTGCTCTTCTTCGGCGTCGTGTTCGGTGCCTACGGGCTGGGCATGTGGCTGCCGACGATCGTGAAGAGCATGGGCGACTTCTCGAACGCGACCACAGGGTGGCTCGTGGCGCTGCCGAACCTGTGCGCCGCCCTCGTGATGCTGCCGTGGGAGCGCGCCGCCCGGAAGCAGGGCAACATCCCGCTGCAGATCGGCATCACGCTCAGCATCACCGCCCTGTCGCTCATCGCGGCGGTCGCGGCCCAGGGCACGCCGGTGCTCGCGCTCGCAGCGCTGTGCGTCGGGATGTCGGCGCTCTTCTCGACCACCCCGCTGTTCTGGAGCCTGCCGCCCATGGTGCTCACCGGCACGGCGGCCGCGGCCGGCCTCGCGTTCATCAACTCGGTCGGCAACCTCGCCGGCTTCGCGGGACCCTACGCAATCGGCTGGATCAGCGAGACCACGGGATCGGCGGTGTGGGGCCTGCTCCTCATCTCGGGGCTCACGCTGCTCGGGGCGACGATCGCCTTCGTGCTCAGCCGCCGCACGGACTTCACGACGGCGCCCGCGCTCGCCGTCGAGGCGTCCACCGCCCGGCGATGACCGGTCCGGGTCGGCGGTCGTGACGAGAACGTGACCCCGCCGGCCCGGTTCGCTCTAGACGCCCCTGCGCTTTTGCTACATGCTATAGCGCAACACCCTTACCCGAAGCACCACCCGACCTTGGAGGCACCCATGTCGCGTCGTCGTGTTCGGCTCGGCGGAGCAGCAGTGCTGCTGACCGCCGCGCTCATCACCGCTGGTTGCAGCACCTCATCCACCCCCGACGGCCAGGCGCAGGAGGGCGGCACCCTCACCGTCGCCGCCGCGCAGGGCATCCCGCAGCTCAATCCCGCCATCCGCACGTTCGCGTGGGAGGAGGTGCTGTTCCCGCTGCTGTGGAACGGCCTCACCAAGACCGACGAGTCCGGCGAGATCGTCGGCGACCTCGCCGAGAGCTGGGAGGCATCCGCCGACCAGAAGACCTGGACGTTCACCCTCCGCGACGGCGTGACGTTCTCGAACGGCGAGGACTTCACCGCCGACGACGCGGTGGCCGCGTTCGACTACTACCTCGACCCGGACACGGCGACGCAGGAGAAGAACAAGATCTCGATGGTCACCGACGTCACCGCGCCGGACGAGAAGACCGTCGTGGTGACGCTGTCCGAGCCCATCGCGACCTTCCCCGCGGGCATCGTCTGGGTGAAGATGATCGACGTCGACGCGCTCGACACCATCGACAAGGAGCCCATCGGCACCGGTCCGTACGTCGTGGACGCCTTCACGCCGGACGACAGCCTCACGCTCGTCCCGAACCCGGAGTACTTCGGCGAGGCCCCGGCGCTCGACGAGATCACGATCGTGAAGGCCGCCGAGTCCACCGCCGCCGTCACCGGTTTGCGTTCCGGCGACATCGACGTGCTGTGGTCCGTGCCGCAGGGCGACGTGGCGGGTCTGGAGGGCGGCGACATCGCCCTGGTGAAGCCCGAGAACCCGAGCCAGTGGCCGTCGTGGGAGATCGACACGACGTCGCCGCCCTTCGACGACGTGCGCGCCCGGCAGGCCCTCGCGTACGCGACCGACCGCGAGGCCATCCTCGACGCCGCCTACTACGGTCAGGGCACGGTCTCGCCGACGAACAACGCGCTCGGCGAGGTGAACCCGTGGTTCGGAGGCGAGCTGACCGACTACTCCTACGACCTGGACAAGGCGAAGGAGCTGTTCGCCGAGGCCGGGGTGACCGAGGGCAGCACGCTCACCTGGTGGGGCGTGGCCGGACAGTACCCCGAGTGGAACACGAGTGGCGAGATCCTGCAGGCGAGCCTGAAGGAGATCGGCATCACGCTGAAGATCGACAACAACGACATCGGCACCTGGGTCGACGCGTTCTACCCCGCGGGCAAGAGCTACCCCGGGTACATCGTGCCGAACTTCCAGTCCACCCCGCCCGAGCCGGCCTACTCGCTGAACTTCTACCTGGAGGGGCGGTGCGAGTGCAACTGGGTCGACCCCGACTTCCAGACGGCGTTCGCCGACGCCGTGGCCGAGCCGGACGAGACCGCGCGGGCCGAGAAGTGGGGCACCGTGCAGACCATCATCAACGAGCAGGTGCCGCTCATCGTGCCCCTGCAGTCGACGGTCGTCACCGCCACCAGCACGGCGGTCGACGGCGTGTGGGTCGAGGGCGGCGGACAGCTGCACCTCGAGGGCGCGCAGCTGAAGGGCTGACGTGGTCCTCTCCGTCCTCCGGCGGGTGGCGATCAGCATCGCGATGCTGATCGCCACCTCGCTCCTCGTCTTCGTCGTGCTCCGGCTGCTGCCGGGCGACCCCGTCATCACCCGCCTCGGCTCGACGCCGGGCGTGGATGCCGAGACCATCGCCCGGCTCCGGGAGGAGGCCGGCCTCGACGCCCCCGTCATCGAGCAGTACCTGCGCTGGATCGGCGGCGTCTTCACGGGCGACTTCGGTCAGTCCTACTTCAACCAGTACTCGGTGACGGAGCTCATCGCCCAGCGTCTTCCCGCGACGCTGGAGCTCACCCTCATCGGCGTGCTCCTGGCCGTGCTCATCGCCACCCCGGCCGCCGTGTTCGCCTCGCTGCGTCCGCTCGGCGTGGTCGACCGGGTGC
The DNA here is from genome assembly GCF_900105335.1 of Microbacterium paraoxydans. Classification (NCBI taxonomy): domain Bacteria; kingdom Bacillati; phylum Actinomycetota; class Actinomycetes; order Micrococcales; family Microbacteriaceae; genus Microbacterium; species Microbacterium paraoxydans. The sequence goes on from NZ_LT629770.1 coordinate 2,186,033, forward strand.
TCACCGCGATCTCGACCGCGGGCATGGCCCTTCCGCAGTTCCTCATCGGCATCGTGCTCATCGTCGTGTTCGCCGTGCAGCTCAAGGTGCTGCCGGCCCGCGGCTACACGCCGTTCGCGGAGGACCCCGCCGAGAACCTCGTGCGCATGATCCTCCCCGGCCTCACCCTCGCCTTCGCGGCGGCGCCGCTGCTCATGCGGTTCCTCCGGGCCTCGATGGTCGAGGTGCTGGACGCCCCCTACATCCGCACCGCGAAGGGCAAGGGGCAGTCGGCGAGCGGCGTCGTCCTCGGCCACGCCCTCCGCAACGCCCTGATCCCCGGGCTCACCATGCTCGGCCTGATCGTCGGCTACACCCTCGGCGGAGTGGTGATCGTGGAGTACGTGTTCGGCGTCCCCGGCCTCGGGTCGCTCGCGATCGACGCCGTCTTCAAGCGGGACTACGCGGTGCTGCAGTCGGTCGTGCTGCTGATCTCCGCGATGTTCATCCTCACCACGCTCATCGTCGACCTCCTCTACGGGGTGCTCGACCCGCGTCTTCGTGCAAGGAGCGGCCGTGGCTGACACCCTCACCCTCGCGCTGCGCTCGGCGCGTCCGCGGCGACGGGTCGCCGTCGCCTCCTGGATCCCGCTGGGGCTGCTGGCGATCATCGTCCTCGCCTGCGTGCTCGCCCCGCTCCTGGCCCCGTACGACCCCGCGGCACAGTCGTCCGACCGGTTCGCCGGACCCTCCGCGGCGCACCTCTTCGGGACCGACGAGCTGGGCCGCGACCTCTTCAGCCGCGTGCTCTACGGCGGCCAGCTCACCGTGTTCATCGCCGGGGGCGCGACGCTCGTGGCCATGGTCCTCGGCATCGCCTGGGGCATGGCGGCGGCGTTCGGACGCGGCTGGGTCGACGAGATCCTCATGCGCCTCGCCGACACGGTCATGGCGATCCCGCAGATCCTCTTCGCGCTCGTCTTCATCTCCGCGTTCGGCGCCGACCCCGTCAAGCTCGCCGTCATCATCGGGGTGCTCCTCACGCCGACCACCGCGCGGCTCGTGCGGTCGTCGGTGCTCAGCGAACTGCAGGAGGACTACTTCACGGCCGCCGTGGCATTCGGCTCGACCCGGCGCCGGCTGCTCTTCGCCGAGGTGCTCCCGAACGCCAAGGGGCCGATCATCGTGCAGGCGGCCATCAACGCCGCCAACGCGATCCTCCTGGAGGCGTCGATGAGCTTCGTCGGGCTCGGCATCGCGCCGCCCGAGGCCACCTGGGGCACGCTCGTGCAGCAGGGCTACCAGAAGATGTACCAGTCCATCGGGTACGTGCTGTTCCCCGCCCTGTTCATCTTCGTCACCATCTGGCTGCTCAACGTGCTCGCCGACCAGTTCGGCGGCGATCGGAAGGGGAAGGGCCGATGACCGACCTCACGCCCGTCCTGCAGGTGCAGGACCTCACCGTCTCCTATGGGGACGTCATGCCCGTCCAGGGCATCACGTTCGCGGTGCGGCCCGGGGAGCGCATCGGCCTCGTCGGCGAATCCGGCTCCGGCAAGTCGCTCACGGCGCTGTCGATCATGCGGCTGAACGACGGGGCGACTCTCGGCGGCAGCATCCGGTTGCGCGACCGCGAACTGCTCACGCTGAGCCCGCGGGAGATGACCCGCGTGCGCGGCGGCGAGATCGCGATGGTCTACCAGGACCCGATGTCGTCGCTGAACCCGGTCCGCACGATCGGGCACCAGCTCGTCGAGGCGATCCGGCTGCACGACCGGGTCTCGGCGGCGGCCGCCCGCGCGCGGGCCGTCGAGCTGCTGACCGAGGTCGGGGTGCCGCTCCCTGAGGAGCGTCTCGGCCAGTACCCGCACGAGTTCTCCGGCGGGATGCGGCAGCGCGTCATGATCGCGATGGCCATGTCGTCTCGACCCGCCGTGCTCATCGCGGACGAGCCGACCACGGCCCTCGACGTCACGACGCAGTCCCGGATCATCGACCTCCTCGACCGGCTCGCGGAGGACCACGGGACCGCGGTGGTGCTCATCACGCACGACCTCGGCGTCGCCGCCGGGTTCTGCGAGCGCATCCACGTGATGCGGCACGGGCGCGTGGTCGAGGAGGGCCCGGTCGACCGCATCTACGCCGCCCCCGAGCACCCGTACACGCAGGCGCTGCTCGGCGCGGTCGTCGACCTCACGGTGGACGTGCAGCAGCCCATCCGCACCGCCGCGGAGGTGCTCGAACGCGGGACGGAGCCGCTCGCCGAGGCCGGGTCGATCAGCGCCGTGGACCGGGCGCGGGAGTCCGGCGACGTGCTGGTGGACGTGCAGGGCGTGTCGAAGGTGTTCACGCTCGGCTCCGGACGCCGGGTGACCGCGGTCGACGACGTGTCGTTCCGGATCCGGCGCGGCGAGACGGTCGGGCTCGTCGGCGAGTCGGGCTCCGGCAAGTCGACCGTGTCGAAGGCCGTGCTCGCGCTCGGCGGCATCGACGGCGGGACGGTCGTCTTCGACGGGCAGCGCCCGCACGACCTCCGCGGCGAGGAGCTGCGGCGGCTGCGCAAGCGCATGCAGATGGTGTTCCAGGACCCGTTCTCGGCCCTGAACCGGCGGCAGACCGTCGCGCAGATCATCGAGGCGCCGTTGCGTGCCCACGGCATCGGCACCCGGGCCTCCCGCGCCGAGAAGGTGCGCGAGACCATGCACCGCGTGCGCCTGGACGAGGAGTTCGCGCACCGGCTGCCGCGCTCGATGTCCGGCGGGCAGTGCCAGCGCGTGTCCATCGCCCGGTCGCTCGTGCTGGAGCCGGAGTTCCTTGTGCTGGACGAATCGGTGTCGGCGCTCGACGTGTCGATCCAGGCGCAGGTGCTCAATCTGCTCCGGGAGCTGCAGGCCGAGCTCGGCCTCACGTATCTCTTCATCAGCCACGACCTGGCGGTGATCCGGTACATGTCCTCGACGGTCGCCGTGATGCAGCAGGGCCGCATCGTCGAGATCGGCGCGCGCGACGCGCTCTTCGCGAATCCGCAGCACGAGTACACGCGCGGGCTCATGGCGGCGATCCCCGTCGCCGACCCGGTCCTCGAGCGCCGACGGCGTGCGGAGGCCGCGGCGCTCTGGCAGACCCACGGCGGGCAGACGGGTGCGGTCCCCGCGACGACCGCCGGACGAGGAGGACGACGATGACCATCACGGATCAGGGGACGGGGCCCGCGGCGGACACCGCGGGTGCCGGCGCGGCGGTGCGGTCCACCGGCCGCCGCGCGCTCATGGCCGGGCTCGGCGCGGTCGCGCTCGGCACAGCGGGCGCGCTCGCGAGCACGGCACCGGCGCAGGCCGCCCCGGTCGCCGCCGGCGCCAAGGACGTCACGCGAGCGGAGTCCGTCGCCGACCTCGGCCGCCTCCTGGCCCGCGACGGCGAGGTGGCGATCGTCGCCGGGTACCGGAAGCCGGGCGACGCCGGGCTGCTCGTGTACGTGGGCAGCGAGAACGCGAAGACCGCGCCCAACGGCGGCACCGTGATCGCGGGGAAGCACGACACCCGCTGGATCCTGCAGCACGACGGCACCGTCGACTTCCGGGTCTTCGGCATCACGGGACCGGAGAAGCCGGCCGACGATGCGCTCGCGGCGATGGTGAACGATCCCCGCATCCGCCGGATCGAGGCGAGCACGGATCTCCTGTTCCAGCGACGACACCGCTTCACCCGGTCGTACGTCGAGATCGACTTCGGCGGACACCTCATCACGACCGACGGCATCGAGAAGAACACGCACGACAACCCGTTCGGCGCCGTGATGTTCTTCACCGGGGTGTCGAAGGACGTGACGGTCGAGCACGCGCTGGCCGAGGCCTGGCCGGAGCTGACCGACGCCGTCGCCGTGCCGGATGCCTCCCGGTTCCCCGTCGACTCCTGGTGGGCGGTACAGTGCGATCCCGTCGCCGGAGGAGGTGCGGACGAGCGCGAGCTGCAGCGGTTCGTGCAGGTGACGCAGCAGATCGACGGCACCCACATCCGCATCGACTACCTCAATGGCTGGCCGCTGGACAAGGGGCGGAAGCTCATCTGGCGGCAGATGGAACCGGTCGCGGGCGTCCGGATCGCGAACATGCGGTTCCTGGGGGCCGGTCCCTTCGACGGTCCCACCGACGGCTCCTTCCCCGACTCCCGCGAGCTCACCGGCTCCCACCCGATCGCCTTCGAGTACGCGATCCACTGCGACGTCGCCGATGTGCACGCGAGCCGCACCTGGTGGCCCGTGATCATGCGGCGGTGGAACACGCACTTCACGACGGAGCGCTGCTCGGTGGAGAACCCGCCGACCGTGTTCTACGGCGGCGCCGGCTACCTCACGCAGCAGATCTACAGCCTCTACGGACGGGTCAGCGACTGCACGTCGTCGAACGCCCGGCACCTGAACGACCTCACCGCCAGCGCCTACTGCATCGTCGAGAACTGCCACGGCGACGGCGACGATCAGGGCGGCAACCCCTTCACCACGCACGGCCAGTACGAGCACGACCTCACCTTCATCGGCAACTCCGGGCTCATGGACATCGCCAACTCCGGGGCGCAGTGGGGCACCGCCGCGAAGCGCATCACGGTGCGCGACCACGTCTGCTCCTGGTTCGTCGCCGGGACCAAGATCAGCGATCTGACGCTGGAGAACGTGCGGGTCATCGGCCGCTCGACCTTCGATCCGCAGGCGACGATGACCATCAACGCCGACGGTGCCCAGGTGCGCGGGTGCACCGCCGGACTCCTGGCGATCGGACAGCGGTCGCAGCGCTCGTCGCGGCCGACCGTGATCGCGGACTCCACCTTCGCGCTGCCGAAGGACCAGGTGCTCGTGCAGACCCCGGTCACGGCTCCCGTGCGCTTCGTGGACTGCACGATCACCGGGATCGACGGGGTCAAGGCGCGAGGGTCTGGGCCGGTCGAGTTCGTGGACTGCCGCCTCAGCGGCCCGGCGGCGGGTGCGCCCTTCGAGCTCGGTGCCTCCCGCGTCACCATCCGCGGCGGGTCCGTGCGCGACGTGCGCCTGACCGCGACCGCGGTGCGGGATCAGCTCGTCGCTCTGGACGGCGTCGAGCTGTCCACGGAGCGGACGGACGGCGCGCTGCTGAGCAGGGCCGCCGGTGCCGGCCTCGTCACCTGGCGGGTGAGCGGCGTGACCTCGACCGTGCCGAAGGGCGCGGCGCACCTCGACATCGGCACGGGCGTCAATCACGCCCGCGTCACCGGCAGCCAGTTCGCCGGGGGACGAGTGCGGCTGGCGGACGGATTCGCCGAGCCGTCGACGCTGCTGTACAGCGACACCGTCGAGCGCGGCGTCGAGACCGCGCTCCCGGAGGCCGGACCGCGCGTCGTCATCGCGGACGTGCTGACGAGCGCGTGACGGACGGCATCATGGACATCAGGGAGGACCACGCGTGAATCACACGGCAGCCGCGACGCACCTCGGAGACCGCATCCGCATCCCCCGCACGCGGGCGCGCATCGGCGTCGCCCGGCGCGACATCACCCCGCCCGTCGGCATCCGCGCCAAGAACTGGGGCCCGGCCGACTGGGAGCGGTCCGAGGGGGCGCACCGGCCGTTCGCGCTGACCGCGCTCGCCGTGGTGGCCGCGGACGAGCGGCCCCGGGTGCTGCTCGCCGTGGACGGCACGTGGTGGCGCCGGGTCGCGGACGAGCAGGGCGTGCGCGGGGCCATCCTCGACGGTCTGCGCCTCGCGCCCGATCAACTCATGCTCTCGCTCTCGCACACCCACGCGGGGGCCGTGCTCTGTGCCGCGGATGCGCATCTCCCGGGCGGGGAGCTCATCCCCGGGTACCTGGAGGCGCTTGCTGCCGCGGGCATCGCCGCCGGGCGTGAGGCGCTGGAGGCCGCGCGACCGGGGCTCATCGAGTGGACCACGGGCACCTGCACCCTCGCGGCGGAGCGTGAGCTCGACCTCGACGGCCGCGCGCTCGTCGGCTACAACCCGCAGGGCACCGCCGACGACACGGTGACGATCGGCCGGATCAGCATCGACGGGGAGGTGCGGGCGACGCTGGTGAACTACGCCTGCCATCCGACGACCCTGGCCTGGCAGCACCGGGAGGTGTCCCCGGACTACGTCGGCGCGATGCGCGAGATCGTGGAGGCCGCGACCGGCGCACCGTGCCTGTTCGTGCAGGGGGCCTCGGGCGAGCTGGCCCCGCGGGAGCAGTACACCGGCGACGTCGCGGTGGCCGACCGGCACGGACGCTCACTCGGGCACGCGGTGCTCGCGGCGCTGGACGGGCTTCCGGTGCCGGGCGAGGAGCTGACGCTGGATGGTGTCGTGGAGTCGGGGGCTCCGCTCGCGATCTGGACCGGGACTCCCGCGGACGGCGGCGACGGGACGGCGGGAGTCCTCTCGGCGGTCGAGCTGCCGCTGCGCGACCTGCCCACCCTGGACGAGCTCGCGGAGGAGTGGAAGGACATCGACCCCCGGTCCCGGGAGGAGCGCCTCGGACGGGCGCGGAACCTCCGTGACGGCTACATCGAGGGGCCGACCGTGTCGCACCCCGTGTGGGCGTGGCGGCTCGGAGACGCCGTGATCGTGGGGCATCCGGGCGAGGCGTACTCGCGGCTGCAGACGACTCTGCGGGAGCGGTTCCCGGAGACGCCGATCGTGGTGATGAACCTCACGAACGGCCCGGGGTTCGTGTATCTCCCGACCCGCGCAGCCTACGACCGCGGCGCCTATCAGTCCTGGCAGACCCCCTTGGCTCCCGGCGCCTGGAGCTCCTGGAGTCCCACGCTGTGTCGGTCGTGGCCGGGTTGCTGGGGTAACTCCGCCTTCGAATCGCCCACTTTGCTCCATTTCCGGCCGAAATCGAACCAGTTGCGCGATTCGAACGGGATAGAGTTGCTATAGCAAATCCCCGAGGTAGAGGAGAGACATGACCGCGCGCCCCGTCGCCATCGTCACCGGAGGCTCGGCCGGCATCGGCTGGGAGATCGGACAGCGGCTCTCCGCAGATGGGTACCTCGTCGTCGCGACGGATCGCGTCCCCGGGCTCACCGCGGGCGAGAACCCCGCCGGGATCCTGTGGCGGGAGCTCGATGTCACCGACCATGCCGCCGTCGACCGGGTCTTCGGCGAGATCGAGGCGGAGCTCGGGCCCATCGAGGTGCTCGTGAACAACGCCGGGATCCAGCGTCATCGTGGGATCGAAGACCTCACGTGGGACGAGTGGTCCGCGGTCGTGGACGTGAACCTGCACGGGGTGTTCTCGGCGCTCCAAGCTGCCGGGAAGCGCATGCTCGACCGGGGTGAGGGCCGTATCGTCAACATCTCCTCCATCTCCTCGCGAGGCTCCGCGGGGCGGGCGCCGTATGCCACGACCAAGGCCGCCGTCATCGGACTCACTTCGACGGCCGGAGCCGAGTGGGCGGCGCGCGGTGTCCGTGTCAACGCTGTCGCCCCGGGCTACGTCGACACCGGGGTGTTCCGGCAGGGCGTCGAGCAGGGGACACTGAGCCTCGACACGATCCTGTCCCGCATCCCCGCGAAGCGCCTGGCCGACGCGAGTGAGATCGCCGCGGCCGTGAGCTTCCTCGTGTCCGACCAGTCGCGCTACATGAACGGGCAGACGCTGTACGTCGACGGCGGCTTCATGGTGGACTACGGCGTGCCCCTCGCGAAGAAGCCCGAATGACCGCCGTCGCCCGGATCGACACGGCCACCGCGGTCCTGCCCCTTCCGGCACCGCTGCAGCTCGGTGCGATGACGGTCACGCGGCGGGAGTACTCCGCGGTGCAGGTGACGGCGGACGACGGCACCACCGGGGTCGCCTACTGCCTGTCGCGCGAGGCCCCGATGGCGGAGATCGTCGACCGCCTGGTGGCCCCGCACGCGGTGGGGCTCGACGCCGACGACCCGGCGGCCGCGTGGGACCGGATGCTCCGCGGCAGCGCGATCGTCGGACGGGTGGGGCTCGTGCGGCGGGCGATCGGCCTCGTCGACATCGCCCTGTGGGACATCGCGGCCCGTCGAGCCGGCGTGCCGCTGTGGGCCCTGCTCGGCACGGGCGACGCCCCGCGGGAGGGGATGCTCGTCGCCGCGTATCCGTCTCCGCAGCGCACGCCGCGGGAGGTCGCCGATGAGGTGCTCGCGCAGGCGGACGGCTGGGCGCAGGTGAAGATCTCGCGCATTCCCGATCCGGCATACATGCGCGAACTGCTCGCGATCCTCGGCGCCGAGCTGCCGACGTCGACCGGACTCGTCGTGGACGTGGGCTTCGGCTGGCCCGACGCGGAGGCCGCCGTGGCGGAGGTGGCGCAGTGGGGCGAGCCGCGCCTGGCCTGGCTGGAGGATCCGCTGCTCCCCGAGGACGCGGCCGGTGTCGCCCGCATCCGGCGGGAGACCGGACTGCCGGTGGCGGTGGGCGACGAGGTGACCGACCCCGCCGTGCTGCGGGCCCTGGTAGAAGTGGGAGAGGTCGACGCGCTGCGCGTCGACGTCGTCGCGATCGGCGGCATCACTCCCGCGCGCGAGCTCATCGCCTGGGCGACGGAGCGCGGTGTCCCCGTGTCCGGACACGTCTATCCCGAGGTCACGGCGCACCTCGGCATCCAGGTGGAGACCTTCGCCCGCGGGGTGAATCCCTACGACCCCGCACCCTCGTTCGTCACGGGCGGGCCGCGGTTCGCCGGCACCGTCACGCCCCCCACGGCTCCGGGGCTCGGCTTCGGCCTCGATCCCGCCGTCTTCCGATTCGAGAGGGACTGACATGACACCTTCCCCGCGCAGCGTCGTGGTCACCGGCAGCGGCAAGGGCATCGGCCGCGCGGTGGCCGAGCGGCTCACCGCCGACGGCTGGATCGTGGTCGGGCTCGAACGCTCGCCCGGCTCCGGGACTGTGGAGGAGGGCATCGTCGCCGAGGTCGTGCTCGGCGACGCCGCCGATCGGAGCGCCCACGAGCGTGCCGCCGCCGCGGCGCGCGCCAGGGCTCCGCTGGCGGGCTGGGTCAACAACGCGGGCATCACGAAGCGCACGCCGCTGCACGAGCTCGACGAGACGGTCGTGCGGGAGATCGTCGACATCAACGGCTTCGGCTACCTCTGGGGGTGCTCGGCGGCGGTCACAGCGTTCCTCGATCAGGGCGTGGCCGGGGCGATCGTGAACATCGGCTCGATCCACGGGCGGTCGAGCTTCGTCGATCACGCCGCGTACGAGTTCACGAAGGGCGGCATCGACGCCCTGAGTCGCAGTGTCGCGGTGACATATGGCGGAGTGGGCATACGGGCGAACACCGTCGCGCCGGGCGGCGTGCGCACCCCGCATCTGGAGGCGCAGATCGCCCGGGCGGCCGACCCTGCGGCGGAGGAGCGCCTGCTCGCGGAGGGTCCGCCGATGGGACGCATCGCCCGTGCGGAGGAGGTCGCCGCGGTGACGGCGTTCCTGCTCTCCGACGAGGCCCCCTACCTCTCCGGGCAGTCCATCGCGGTCGACGGAGCCTGGACGGCGTCGTTCGGCGACATCACGCTCGACCCCGCGCTGCGGAAGCGTTTCGAGGCGCCCCCGGCCTCCTGAACACCGGCCACGCCGATGTCCCTGGTCCGTGCGACGATCCGCTTCGTCGACGGGAGAACGGGATGCGCGGGGAAGCGACGGTTCTGCACGCCGATCTCGATGCGTTCTACGCCTCGGTCGAGCAGCGTGATGCGCCGGAGCTCCGCGGGCGTCCGGTGATCGTCGGCGGCGGGGTCGTGCTGGCCGCGAGCTACGAGGCGAAGGCGCGAGGCATCCGCACGGCGATGGGCGGCCGGCAGGCGCGGGAGCTGTGCCCCGACGCCGTCGTCGTGCCGCCGCGGATGGAGGCCTACTCCGCGGCCAGCAAAGACGTCTTCCGCATCTTCCGCGACACCACCCCGCTCGTGGAAGGGCTCTCCATCGACGAGGCGTTCCTCGAGGTCGGCGGCCTGCGACGCATCGCCGGCACTCCCGAGGCCATCGCCGTCCGGCTGCGGGAGCGGGTGCGCGCCGAGGCGGGCCTGGCGATCTCGGTCGGCGTCGCCCGCACGAAGTTCCTCGCGAAGGTCGCGAGTGCGGTGAGCAAGCCCGACGGACTCCTCGTCGTCGAGCCCGATCGGGAGGAGGAGTTCCTGCTGCCGCTCCCCGTCGAGCGGCTGTGGGGCGTCGGCGCGGTGACGGCGGAGAAGCTGCACCGCTACGGCATCCGCACGGTCGGACAGCTCGCGGAGCTCGAGGCCGCGACCGCGGAGCGCATGCTCGGAAAGGCCACCGGAGCGCACGTCCATGCTCTCGCCCGCCTGCGGGACCCCCGCCCCGTGGACACGACGAGGCGCCGGGGATCGATCGGGTCGCAGCGGGCGCTCAGCGTCCGTCCGCGGTCGCCGGAAGAGCTCGACGTGATCCTCACCCAGATCGTCGACCGGCTCGCGCGGCGTCTCCGCGACGGCGACCGCGTGTGCCGGACGGTGGTGCTGCGCCTGCGCTTCGGCGACTTCACGAAGGCCACCCGTTCGCGGTCGCTGCGCGCGCCGACCGACCGCACCGCCCTGCTGCTCGCCGTCGCCCGCACGCTCCTCGCCGCGGCGCAGCCCGAGATCAGCGGTCGCGGTATCACCCTGCTCGGTCTCTCGCTCACCCAGCTCGACGCGGCGGACAGCGTCCCGCCCGAGCTGCCGATCGACTGGGGCGACGAGTCTCGCCTCGACACCGTGCTCGACACGCTCCGCGACCGCTACGGCTCCGCCTCGGTCGCCCGTGCCGCTCAGCTCGGTCGAGACCCCGGTTGGTCGTCCCCGGTGCTGCCGGAGCACCACTGACCCCTTTCGAATCGCCTGAATGGTCCCATTTCGGCCGGAAATACAGCCAATCGGGCGATTCGAAGCGGGTCAGGCCTTGAGCATCGACGCCCGCGAGATCATGCCGTCGACCACGTCGAAGGTCGCGATGGTCTCCGTCGCGACGCCGGCGTTGATCACCCGCTCCTGCGCGACGACCCAGCGGGAGCCGAACAGGACGCTCGTGTCGATCACGCAGGAGAGCTCCGGGTTCTGCAGCCGCGGCTCGTAGAAGGCACGGATCGCAGCCGACCCGACGAGGGGTTCAGGTGCAACCCCGGTGACCACGGCGTCGTCGGCATAGGTCGCGACGAAGGCGTCGAGGTCGTGGGCGTTGAAGGCGTCGAGCTGCGCCTGCACGGTGTCGAGGGCAGAACGGTCCTGGGCGGTGCGGTCAGTCAATGCGAACTCCTCCGTTGACGTCGTAGGTGGCTCCGGTGATGAAGCGGGCCCGCTCCGAGGCGAGCGACGCGATGATCCAGGCGACGTCCTCCGGCTGACCGAACGCGCCGAGGGGGATGCCCGACTCGAGCTTCGCGCGGCCCTCGCCCTGAAGCTGATCCGTGATCGCGCTGGCGACCGGGCCGGGCGTGACGGCGTTGACGCGGATGCCCTCGGCGGCGAGGTGCCGGGCGAAGCTGCGGGTGATCGCGAGGATCGCCCCCTTGCTGGCCGCGTAGTGGATGCCCGTCTGCAGCGCGCCGACCTGCCCGGCGATCGAGGCGATGTTGATGACGGAGCGGTCGCCGTCGGCGGCCCGGAGCAGGGGGAGCGCCGCGCGGGTGAGCAGGAAGGTGCCGCGGGCGTTCGTCTCCAGGACGAAGTCCCACTCCTCGATGTTTATCTCGGGGTACGGGGTGTAGGGGCAGACGCCGCCGTTGTTGACGACGACGTGCAGGTCGTCCCACGCCGCCGTGATCTCGGCGATGAGCGCGGCGATGGAGTCGGGGTCGCGGAGGTCGAGGCGCGACACGTGGACGTCCGGGGAGCCCGCCGCGCGGCACTCCTCCGCCACGCGGACGGCTTCGGCCTCCCGTCCGGCGTAGGTGATCCAGAGGGCGACGCCCTCGCGGGCGAGTTCGAGGGCGGCGGCGGTTCCGATGCCGGAACTGGCGCCCGTGACGAGTGCGCGGCGAACAGTCATGCCTAAACGCTATAGCAAGAACGCGCTCTCGGGACAGCGCTGTACGAGAAGTTGCTAGATGCTATAGCATCGCATCCATGACCGCGCCGTTCATCCTCGTCACCGACTGCGACCTCCCGGGAACCGTCATCGAAGACACCCTCCGCGCCGCCGGCCTCCGTGCCGAGCGCGCCGCCTCCGGGAGCCCGGACGACATCGCCGCCGCCGGAGCCGACGCCGAGGCGCTGGTCGTGCAGTGGGCGCGCATCGACGGCGCCCTCATGGACCGCCTGCCGAACCTCCGCTTCATCAGCCGTGTCGGCATCGGCTACGACATGATCGACGTCGAGGCCGCCGCGGCCCGCGGCATCGCCGTCGCGAACACGCCGAGCTACTGCATCGAAGAGGTCGCCGCGCACACCGTCGCGATGATCATGACCCAGGCCCGCGGCCTCTCCGCCTACGACCGCGCCGTGCGGGAGGGCGTCTGGAAGGCGGTCGACGCCCGCCCGCTCGCCGTGCGGCCGTCCTCCACCACCGTGTCGGTGCTCGGCTTCGGGCGCATCGGATCGATCGTCGCCCGCGGGTGCCGGGCGCTCGGCTTCCGCGTGCTGGTGGCCGACCCGTACGCCTCCGACGACGCCGTGCGCGACGCGGGCTGTGAGCCCGTGGACATCCCGTCGGCGATCGCCCGCGCCGACATCCTCACCCTGCACGTGCCGCTGACGGACGAGACCCGCCATCTGATCGACGCCGCGGCCCTGGCGACGATGAAGCCGGACGCTGTGATCGTGAACACCTGCCGGGGTCCGCTCATCGACGAGGACGCCCTGGCCGCGGCGCTCCGCGACGGCCGGCTCGCCGGTGCCGCTCTCGACGTCTTCGCGGAGGAGCCGCTCCCCGCGGCGTCCCCGCTGCGCGCGCTCGACACCGTGCTGCTCACGCCGCACGCCGCCTGGTACTCCCCGGAGGCTCTGGCGGATCTTCCCGTGCACGCCGCCGAGAACGTGATCCGCTCGCTCGCGGGCGAGGCCGTGCCCATCGTCAACCCGGCCTTCGCCGCCGCGCGCTGAGAGGACTCCCATGGAACTGCTGCGACTCGGCGCGATCGGCCACGAGCGTCCATACGTCCGCGATGACGAGGGCGTGGTGCGCGATCTCAGCTCCCTGACCCGCGACATCGACGGCGCCTTCCTCGCCGCGGACGGCATCGTCCGCGTGCGGGCGGCGCTCGCGGACGGCTCCCTGCCGCAGGTGGAGACCACGGGACTGCGCGTCGGCGCCCCCGTGGCGCGGCCGACCGCGGTGATCTGCATCGGCCAGAACTACGCGGCGCACGCGGCGGAGTCCGGCGCCGAGCCGCCCGCACACCCGGTGGTGTTCTTCAAGCACCCGAACACGGTCGTGGGTCCGGACGATGTCGTGCTCCTGCCGCCGGGCGCGGAGAAGGTCGACTGGGAGGTCGAGCTCGCGGTCGTCATCGGCCGCACAGCGCGGTACCTGCCCTCCGTCGAGGCCGCGCGCGACGTGATCGCCGGCTACACCATCTCGAACGACGTGTCCGAGCGCGCGTATCAACTCGAGGTCTCCGGCGGACAGTGGTCGAAGGGGAAGTGCTCCGAGACGTTCAACCCCCTCGGCCCGGCACTGGTCCCCGCGGACGAGGTCGATCCTCAGGCGCTGCGCCTCCGATCCTTCGTGAACGGCGAGCCGCGGCAGGACTCCTCCACCGCCGACATGATCTTCCCCGTGCTGCAGCTGGTGCACGAGCTCAGCCATTACCTCGTGCTCGAACCCGGCGATGTCATCAACACCGGCACCCCGCAGGGTGTCGCGCTGTCCGGACGCTTCCCCTACCTGCAGGACGGCGACGAGATGACCATCGAGATCGAACGGCTCGGCCGCCAGCACCAGCGCACGGAGCGGGTCCGTCTCGGGTGAGGCCTGTGCCCGGGGCACGGTTCCTTTCGCTGAGTGCAACCGTGTCCCGGGTAGAGCCCTCACCCACCGCTGGCGCCTGCGCGGGCTCAGGCATCCGCGCGGGCTCAGGCGGCTGGAGGGAGAGGTGCCTGCTTTCGCGCGACAGCCTGTTGCCGCAAGCCCCCGGCGGCTCAGGCATCCACGTGAACTCAGGCATCCGCGCGGGCTCAGGCGGCTGGACGGGAAAGGTGCCTGATGCCGCGCGAGCGCCTGAACCCGCGCCGGGGTCAGCCGGCGAAGGGGAGGACCGGGAGGCCGTGCACCCCGGGGCGCACCGCGAACACCGAGCCCGCGGCGGTGCCGTGATCGGACGGCAGGCCCTGTGCGGAGGTCGTGATGAGGAGCGTGCCGAGGTCGTCGCCCCCGAACGTGCAGGCACTGACCTGCGGCACCGGCAGCACGATGTCCTCGCGCACGGCCCCGGACGGCTCGAACCCGCGCACGCGGCCCCCGCCCCACAGCGCGACCCAGACGCTGCCGTCCGCGGCGACCGTGAGGCCGTCGGGCACGCCGTCGTCTTCGGGGATGTGGGCGAACACCCGGCGTCCGCGGAGGTCGCCCTCGGTCACGTCGAACACGTCGATCCGGCCGGTGTCGGTGTCCACGTAGTAGACGCGGCGGCCGTCCGGGGAGTAGCTGACACCGTTGGACGAGGTCACGCGGGGGAGCACCGTGGTCACGTCGAGGGCGGCGTCGATGCGGAGCACGGTCCCGGCACCCGCGGTGGAGTCCGTGGACATCGATCCGGCCAGGAGTCGTCCTCGCGGGTCGCAGCAGCCGTCGTTCATGCGTACCGCGTCGTCGTCGAGCAGCGTCGCGACGGGACGGGCCTCCGCATCGGGACCGTCGGCGAGGTACAGGGTGCGTGCCCCGACCGCCACGAAGCCCCCGGCCGTCCGCGGCCGGAAGAACGCGAGGTACTCGTCGTCGATGTGCTGGCGGACGATCTCGTCGCCGCGGAGGGTGAGCAGATCGCCCGCGTCTCCGTCGACCCAGCGCAGGCCGCCCCACCCGGGCCACCAGACCGGGGCCTCGGCGTGGACGGCGACCGGTCCGGTCACGTTCTCGGGGGTCATGCGCCCTCCGCCGTCCGCCGCGGGTCGGTCACGGGGAGCGGCTCCGGAACGGGGTCGGCATGATCCGCCGCTGCGGCCGGCGCGGACGGAAGCTCCTTCGCGACCTGCTTCTCGAGCACGGTCACGGCCTCGTCGGAGAGCAGGATGAGGCCGTCGAGCTCCTCGCGCACCCGCTTGTAGGCGATGTTCCGCTCGGACTGCGTCGCCGACTCGTCCACGGCGACCTTGAGGAGCTGCTGCGCGCGGTCGAGGCGCTTGCGCTCGGCCTCGGTGAACGTCGAGTCGCGCAGGCGCCGGGCGTCCTTCTCCGCGATCTCGAACGCGACCGCGTAGTCGCCGACGGCCTGCAGGTACTCCGCGATCTGCTGCTCCGTGAGCTTCGCGTCGGCGGAGGCCGGACGCAGCGCGTCCGCGGTCTTCTTCGCGCGGAGGAAGGCGGCCGTCAGCGGCTGGCGGCCGTCGCTCATGGCGGGGAACGCGATGAGCTTGGCGACGTCGAGCTCGTAGTCCAGCCAGCGCGCGGTGATCTCGTCGTGCTCGGCGAAGAGGCGGGCGAGCAGGTCGTCGGGCGCCACCGACGCCGTCGTGTCGACGACAGTGGGACCGCCGTGCTTCGCCTGCCGGACGGCCGCGCGCGCCTCGATCTCGGCGGTCTTGACCTGCGCCTTCATGCGCAGGGCCTCCAGCCGGCGCTCGTGCCGACGCTTGGAGCCGCGCTCCCAGGCCTTGGCGACTCCGCCGGCCATGCCCATGATCGGGAAGACGAGCCACCAGTAGTCACCCGCGAAGTTCCAGAAGCCCCGGATGAACTCGTCCATGATGGGTTCAGCCTACTGCGCGACGGCGGGTCGCCGGGGGCCCGCACGAGAGGGAGGGCGGCCGCATGAAGAGCGTCGGCATCGTCGGGATCGAGAACAGCCACGCCACGGAGATCGTCCGCTTCCTGAACGTCGAGGCCCCGGACGTGCCCGTGCGGATCACGGCCCTCGTGGCAGGGGAGCCGGAGCGCACGCGGGAACTGGCCGCGCTCGGCGGCATCGAACGTGTCGTCGACGAGGCGGGCGCGCTCCTCGGCACGGTGGATGCGCTCATCGTGACCGCCCGCGACGGTGCCGATCATCGCGCCCTCGCCGTCCCCTTCCTGGAAGCCGGGGTGCCGGTCTGGGTCGACAAGCCGCTCGCGGCGACCGTCGCCGATGCTGACGCGATCCTCGCCGCCGCGCAGCGTGGCCGGGTGCCCGTCACCTCGTCGTCCACGCTCCGTTGGCTCGCGGACACCGCGGAGCTCGTGGCGGAGGCCGCCCGCATCGGGGAGGTCCAGGCGGTCACCGTCATGGGGCCGGCCGATCCGGACAGCCCGTACAGCGGCATCTTCTTCTACGGCATCCACCTCGCCGATCTCGCCCAGGTTCTGCGGCCCGGCATCGCGGAGGACGTCGAGGTGCAGTCCCTGCCCGCGGGTGTCGTCGCCCGCTACCGGGTCGGCGGGGTGCCGGTGGCGCTGGAGTTCGTGCGGCCGGACGGGGATAGTCAGGTGCCGTTCCGGGCGACCGTCGTCGGCCGCCGGGGCATCGCGAGCTGGGAGATCCCGATCGGCCCCGGCTACGTGCAGCCCGGCGTCCGTGCCTTCGCCGGGATGCTGGAGACCGGCGAGCCGCCGGTTCCCGCGTCCGAGATGCGCGCTCCGATCGCCGTACTCGAACAGGTCGCCGAGGCCCTCGCCTCCCGCTGACCCGGGCACAGTTTCGGAGATCGGATCCGCCGCGCGGTCGACAGGCCCTGTGCGGCGGCGTGTCGCCTGCCGTCTCCGAAGTCGGGCCCAGGATTCGGAATCAGGCCTTCGTGAGGTCCTGCGCGAGCATGAGGATGATCCCGCTGGGGCCGCGGAGGTAGGTGAGCCGGTAGATGTCCCGGTAGTTCGCGACGCCGCGCAAGGGGTGGAATCCGTGTCGGGCGGCGATGGCGAGGGAGGCGTCGATGTCGTCGACGGAGAAGGCGATCCGGTGCATGCCGATCTCGTTCGGCCTCGTCGGCTGCGTCTCGATCGCCTCGGGATGGATGTACTCGAACAGCTCGATCTGCCCGTGCCCGTCCGGGGTCTGCAGCACGGCGATCCGCGCATGGTTCCCGTCGAGCCCGACCGCGGTGGACGCCCACTCGCCGCTGACCTCGTCCCGTCCGACCACGGAGAGGCCCAGGTCGGTGAAGAAGGCGATGGTGGCGTCGAGGTCGCGCACGGCGATCCCGACGTTCTCGAAGGCGATGGCCATGCCCGCGATGCTACTCCGGCGTCAACGACCGAGCTTCCCGGCGCAGGCCACGCAGTATTCCGCGAACGGCCGCACCTCCAGGCGCTCCGGCGGGATGGGCCGCCCGCAGTGCGCGCAGATGCCGTAGGTTCCGGCGTCCATCCGCATCAGCGCCTCGTCCACCTGGCGGAGCTCCGCCTGCGCCGCCTCGGCGAGCCCCGACAGTCGGGACCACTCCGACGAGAGCGTCACCCCCTCCGGGTCGTGCTCGTCATCGTCGTTCGAGCCCTCGCGGTCGTGCATGAGCTCCGCGAGCGTAGTCGCCGTCGCCGTGACGCGGGCTTCGGCCTCGGCGCGGCGCTCTTGCAACAGCGCTCGCAGATCCATCCGCCCACTCTAGGCCCGCCCTGCGACACTCGCGTCGTCGCCGGACCAGGCATCCCCGCGAGATCAGGCGACATCGGCAGCAGGTGCCTGAACTCCCGCGCCCGCCTGTCCTCTCCGGACAGCCTGCCCCCGCGACCGCTCGCGCAGGATCAGGCGCCCGCGCGGGTTCAGGCGACACCGGTGACAGGCGCCTGAACCGGCGTGACTGCCTGTCCTCCCGGACTGCCTGAACCCGCGAACGCGGTTCAGCCGCGACGGGTGCGCGGCGCCTCCACGGTGGGCACGGAGTCGGTGTGCACGCTGGGGTGGTCCCGCTCCAGCGCCGCGCCCTCCATGTCGACGTTCGGGATGATGCGGTCGAGCCACTTCGGCAGCCACCAAGCCGAGCGTCCGAGCAGGTGCATGAGCGCGGGCATCAGCAGCATCCGCACCACGAATGCATCGAGCAGCACGCCGAAAGCGAGACCGAACCCGATGGACCGGATGATGGTCGACTCCGAGAACACGAACCCGCCGAACACCGACACCATGATGAGCGCGGCCGCGATGACCACCGAGCGCCCGGCCCGGAAGCCCTGGGCCACGGCATCGCGCGCGGAGGCGCCGTGCACGTAGGCCTCCCGCATCCCCGACGCGAGGAAGAGCTGGTAGTCCATCGCGAGTCCGAACAGGATGCCGACGAGGATCACCGGCAGGAAGCTCAGGATCGGACCGGTGCTGTGCAATCCGATGAGGTCGGCGCCCCACCCCCACTGGAACACCGCGACGATGAGTCCGTACGTCGCGAACAGCGACAGCACGAACCCTCCCGTGGCGATGAGCGGCACGAGCAGCGAGCGGAACACGACGATCATGATGAGCAGCGACAGGCCCACGACGACCACGAGGTACAGCGGGAGCACGCTCGCCAGCGCCTCGGAGATGTCGATGTTGGTGGCAGCCTGACCGGCGACGCCGAGGGTGATGCCGCCGTTGATCTCGGGGAGACCCCGCAGGTCCTGCACCAGCTCCTCGGTGGAGGCGCTGTTCGGGCCTTCGGCGGGCAGCACCTGGAAGGCGAGGAGCGTGTTGTCGTCCGACGTGGCGATGGGGGCCACCGCGACCACGTCGTCCTGCTCGGCGATCTTCTCCGCGACGGTCACCTGGGTGGCCAGCAGGTCGTCGTCGCTCACGGCGTCGTCGAGGGTCGCGGTCACCAGGAGCGGCCCGTTCGCGCCCTCGCCGAACTGCTCGTCGACGGTCTGGAACGCGCGGTAGCTGGTGGAGTCGGCGGGTTCGCTCGACCCGTCCGGAAGGCCGAGGCGCATCGACATGGCGGGGATCGCGATCACGAGCAGCGCGACGACGCTGACGAGGGCGGTGACGACCGCGCGCAGCGTCGACATCCGGCGCACGGGCTTCCCGGCCGCGTGCTCCTGGCCGATCGTCGCCCGCGCCTTGCGACCGAGCAGTCGGGTGCCGACGAGGCCGAGGATCGCCGGGGCGAGGGTCACGGCCACGAGCACGGCGACGGCGACGCAGACGGCGCCCACCGTGCCCATGAGGCCGAGGAACGGCACGCCCGTCACGTTGAGGGCGAGGAGCGCGACGATGACGGTGGTCCCCGCGAACACCACCGCGGTCCCGGAGGTGCCGGTGGCCAGACCGATGGACTCGCGCACGGGCGACCCGGCCAGCAGCTGCTTGCGGTGCCGGTTCACGATGAAGAGGGAGTAGTCGATGCCGACCGCGAGCCCCAGCATCACGCCGAGGACGGGAGTGACCGAGGCCATGTCGACGACGCCGGAGAACGCCAGGGACGCCGTGACGCCCACCCCGACGCCGACCACGGCGGTGACGATGGGCAGGGCCGCACCGATCAGCGAACCCAGCATCACGATGAGCACGACGGCGGCGAACGCGAGACCGATGGCCTCGCCGACGCCGAAGATCTCCGGCACGCCCTGGGCGATGTCGGTGCCGAAGTCGACCGTCACACCGTCGATCTCCTCGTCCTGGAAGTGGGCGATGGTGCTCTGCTTGGTCTCTTCGGCGAGCTCCAGGCGCGGGTCGACGAAGGAGACGTTGACGATCGCCGTGGAGCCGTCCTCCGAGAGGACGCCGATGCCGTCCGCGAGGTCGAGGAGGGTTGTGCCGAGCTCCAGCTGCTCCGCGTTGTCGGCGAGTTCGTCGCGGTTCGCGTCGATGGTGGCCTGCTGGGCCTCGAGCTGCGCGAGCTGGGCGTTCAGCTCTGCGAGCTGCGCGTCGAGCGCGGCGGTCTGCTCGGGCGGCGCGCCGGCGGCCTCGGCCTGAGCCCGCGCGCCTTCGAGCTGGGTGATCCCGGCGTCGAGCTGTGCCCGGCCATCGTCGAGCTGGGCCTGGCCGGCGTCGAGCTGGGCCTGCCCGTTCTCGAGCTGGGTCCGGCCGTCGGTCAGCTCCTTCGCCTGCTCATCCTGCTGCCGCTGGGCGTCGAACGGGTCGACGACGGAGGCGACGCCGTCGAGGTCTTCCGCGCTCGCGGCGAGGTCGGAGATCGCCTGCTTCTGCTCGTCGGTGAAGGGCTCGCCGTCGACCGTCCGATAGACGACCGTCCCGGTGCCGCCGGCGGTGTCCGGCAACTTGTCGGCGAGCTGATCGGTGACCTCGCCCGAGGCGGTGCCGGGGATGTCGAAGCTGTTGCTCAGCGTGCCGCCGAAGGTGAGGAAGGCGCCGACGCCGAGCCCGAGGATGACCACCCAGGAGACGATCACCGTCCACGCCCTGCGCGCAGCGAAAGAACCCAGACGGAACAGCAGTGAAGCCACGTGATCTCCTTCAGACGAAAAGAGCATACGGCACGTCTCGTCTAGAGATCTGTGGCTATCCTGAACGCATGGTGAACGAGCATCGCAGCGGCCCTGTGCGCAGCACGGCGGCCCGCGAGGCGATCCTCGACGCGACGGCCCGGCTCTTCCACAATCAGGGGTACGACCGGCTCACGATCGAGGGCATCGCCAAGGAGGCCAAGGTCGGCAAGCAGACCATCTACCGCTGGTGGCCGTCGCGCGGCGCCCTCATCGGGGAGTGCCTGGCCGAGGGACGCCTCATCCCCGTGGACTTCGTCGTGCCCGACACCGGAGACCTCTCCGCCGACGTGGAGACCTGGCTGCGGAGCGTGCTCTCCATTCTCGAGAAGCCGCAGGGCGGCGTGCTGCTGCGGTCGCTCGTGGCCGCGGCCACGGAGGATGCGTCGGTCGGCGCTCACCTCGGGGAGAGCCTCGGGGTGGAGAAGTACCTGTCGGAGCGTCTCCGCGGCGGCATCCGCGACGGTCAGCTGCCGGAGGACGCCCCGGTCGAGCAGCTCGGTCGCGCCATCCTCGGGGCCATCATCGTGGAGTCCCTCGGCCGCGAGGCCCACGATCCGGGTTCCGTCGTCGCCCTGACCCGCTACCTCTTCGCGCGCTGAGGTCGCGGGTCCGCACGACGTCGCACGGATTCATGGAGTCCCCGCGACCCGGGTGCGAATCTGCGACGCGGGCCCGGATCAGCCGAGGAGCAGGGTGAGCACGGTCGCGCCGCCGCCACCGAGGATCAGCGCCACGATGACGGTCCACGCGATGATGCGGATGCGCCGGTTGCGCTTCTCGCCGAGGTCGCCGTAGTCCTCGCTGAGGCCGTCGCCGCTCATCAGGCCACCGGCTCCGTGACGGTCGGACCGAAGTACGACGGCAGCGTGGCCTGCGAGCGCTCGCGGAGCTCGGCGGCCGAGACGGTGAAGACGTCCTGCACCTCGAGCTGCGGCTCGCTGTCCGTGACGCCGATGCGGGCGACCGGGTAGCCGCGGCCCTCGCAGAGCCCGCGGAACTTCACGTCGTCCTCGCGAGGAACGGTCACGATCACGCGGCCGGTCGACTCGGAGAACAGGGCGGTCGCGGCGTCCACGCCGTCGCGCTCGATGATCTCGTTGAGCCAGACGCGGGCACCGACGCCGAAGCGCATGACGCCCTCGGCCAGGGCCTGCGCGAGACCACCTTCGGAGAGGTCGTGCGCCGAGGAGATGAGCCACTCGTCCCGGGCGGCGGCGAGCAGTCCGGCGAGGCGCTTCTCGCCCGCGAGGTCGACCTTCGGCGGGCGGCCGCCGAGGTGCTGGTGCACGACCTCGGCCCACGCGGAGCCGGAGAGCTCGGTCGAGGTGGTGCCGAGCAGATAGATGTTCTGCCCCTCGTCCTGCCATCCGGACGGGATGCGGCGGGAGACGTCGTCGATGATGCCCAGCACGCCGACGAGCGGGGTCGGGTGGATCGGCACATCGCCGGTCTGGTTGTAGAACGAGACGTTGCCGCCGGTGACCGGAGTGCCCAGTTCGTAGCAGCCGTCTGCGAGGCCGTCGACGGTCTGCCCGAACTGCCACATGACCTCGGGGTTCTCGGGAGAACCGAAGTTGAGGCAGTCGGTGATCGCGGTCGGCACGGCACCGGTCACGGCGACGTTGCGGTACGCCTCGGCGAGGGCGAGCTGCGCGCCGGCGTACGGGTCGAGCTGGCAGTAGCGGCCGTTGGCGTCCGTCGCGACGGAGAAGCCGAGGCCGGACTCCTCGTCCACGCGGATCATGCCGGCGTCGTCGGGGAAGCTCAGGGCCGTGTTGCCGAGCACGTAGTAGTCGTACTGGTTCGTGATCCAGCTCGTGTCGGCGAGGTTCGGGGAGGCGACGAGGGCGAGGAACTGCTCGCGCAGCGTCTCGGCATCGTTCGCGCGAGGCAGGTTCTCGGCGGCGTCCGCCTGTAGGGCGTCGATCCACGTCGGGTAGGCGACCGGACGGTCGTAGACGGGACCGTCGACCGCGACGGTCGAGGGGTCGACGTCGACGATGCGCTCGCCCTGCCAGTCGATGATGAGGCGTCCGTCGCCGGTGACCTCGCCGAGCACGGAGGTCTCGACCTCCCACTTGTTCACGACGGCCAGGAAGGCGTCGAGCTTCTCAGGGGCGACGATCGCCATCATGCGCTCCTGCGACTCCGACATGAGGATCTCTTCCGCCGTCAGCGTGGGGTCGCGCAGCAGCACGTTGTCGAGCGAGACGTGCATGCCGCTGTTGCCGTTGGCCGCGAGCTCGCTGGTCGCGCAGGAGATGCCGGCGGCGCCGAGGTCCTGGATGGCCTCGACGAGCTCGCCGCGGTAGAGCTCCAGACAGCACTCGATGAGCACCTTCTCGGCGAACGGGTCGCCCACCTGCACGGCGGGGCGCTTGGTGGGGCCGCCGTCGGCGAACGTGTCGGAGGCCAGGATGCTCGCACCGCCGATGCCGTCGCCACCCGTGCGGGCGCCGAACAGCACGACCTTGTTGCCGACGCCGGTGGCGTTGGCGAGCTTGAGGTCTTCATGCCGCAGCACGCCCACCGCGAGCGCGTTCACGAGCGGGTTGGCCTGGTAGACGCTGTCGAAGACCGTCTCGCCGCCGATGTTCGGAAGACCGAGGCAGTTGCCGTAGAAGCTGATGCCGCTGGTCACGCCGTGCACGACGCGGGCGGTGTCCGGGTGGTCGATCGCACCGAAGCGCAGCGCATCCATGACGGCGACGGGGCGCGCGCCCATCGAGATGATGTCGCGGACGATGCCGCCGACGCCGGTGGCCGCACCCTGGAACGGCTCGATGAACGACGGGTGGTTGTGCGACTCGGCCTTGAAGGTGACGGCCCAGCCCTCGCCGACGTCGACGACGCCCGCGTTCTGGCCCATGCCGACCATCAGGCGTTCCCTCATCTCGTCGGAGACCTTCTGGCCGAAGCGGCGCAGGTAGTTCTTGCTCGACTTGTAGGAGCAGTGCTCCGACCACATCACCGAGTACATCGCCAGCTCGCCCGAGGTGGGGCGGCGGCCGAGGATCTCCTTGATGCGCGCGTACTCGTCGTCCTTGAGCCCGAGGGCGCCGTACGGCTGCTCCTTCTCGGGCGTCGCGATCGCGTTCTCGACGGAGTCGGGGACGTGCTGGGGGGAAGGTGCAGGGGCGGTGGTCACGCGCACTCCAAAGGAAGGGGCCGGCGGGGCGTGTTCAGTCTACCGGCGCGGTCGGGGCCGTTCTCTCGTGCGTGCTGTCGCACGGCGTCGGGGTGGGAAGGCGGCGGCGTCATGGCAGCTCGGCGAGGCTCAGGCCCTGTGCGCGTGCGGCGGCCGCCAGCTCACGGTCGAAGGTGAGGAGCGCGGTGACCACGTCGCCGAGTTCGAGTGCGGCGGCGAGGTGGAGAGCATCCAGAGTGCGGAGCCCTGAGCCTGCCCGGATGGCCGCGGTCAGCGTTTCGTCGTCGAGGGAGACGAGCGCGACGCGGTCGAGGAGGTCGACGACGGCCTCGCGGTCGAGGGAGCGGCGGTCGGCGAGCGCGTGCAGCTCCACGGCGAGGAGGCGCGAGGAGACGAACTCGCTG
Source organism: Microbacterium paraoxydans (assembly GCF_900105335.1). Lineage (NCBI taxonomy): Bacteria > Bacillati > Actinomycetota > Actinomycetes > Micrococcales > Microbacteriaceae > Microbacterium > Microbacterium paraoxydans. The sequence goes on from NZ_LT629770.1 coordinate 2,210,048, forward strand.
CCGTTCGCGAAAGCGCGGACGACCGCTTCCGACCCCTCTTCCTCGATGAGTGCCTTCGCAGCCGCTGAGGTGTCGAGGTAGATCACGACCGGTCGGCCCGAAGCTCGTCGAGGATCTCCGTCACGGACAGCGAGTCCGGCACGGGGGCGCGGCGGAGCGGACCGCTCGCGCGGGGCAGCGTCACCCGCCCGTTGGCGATCATGCGCGTCCATGCCGTCTCGGCGGGCGGCGACAGCTCGGCGATCGGGCGCCCGCGGTCTGTCACGGTCAGGTGTTCGCCGGCGGTGACGCGCGCCAGCACCCGCGCGGTCTGCTGATTCAGTTCGGTCTTCGACACGGTGCCCATCTCCTCAGGGTAGATCCAAAGTAGTAGAACTACTAGTTCTCCGATTCGTGGGTCCAGTGAACCATCGCTCGGCGACATTGCGAGGCCGCACGGACGGATCTCCCCGAAGGCTCTGGATAACTCTCCTGAAGGGCGGCGTCAGGAGGAGGAGTGCGCTGCCGCGAACCGCTGCGCCAGCATCCCCGCCGCTTCGCGCAGGGCCTCGGGCCGGACCACCGTGAACGGCGCGTCGAACCGGGCCACCGCGGCGAGCACACCCGTCCATGACCAGGAGCCGACCGTGACCCGGCACGAGTCCTCCGACAGCGGCACCGCAGCGCCGTCTCCGACCCACGGCGCCACCTCCCTCGCGGGCAGGGCGATGTCCACCACCCCCGTGCACGGCCAGCGGTCCTCGGTCGTCGAGCCCTTGGCGCGGGCGGCGAGGAAGGTCTGCGCGTCCGCGGCGGGAAGAGGCCGCGGCGCGAAGGAGGGGCCGGTCGGCGTCCGCGGCCGCAGTCGATCGAGGCGATACGTGCGCCAGTCGGCCGCGTCCTGGTCCCAGGCCAGCAGGTACCAGCGGCCCTCGCGCGCCACGACGGCATGGGGCTCCGTGCGCCGTGGCGGGCGGTCCCGCTCGGAGCCGTAGTCGAAGCGGAGCACCTTCCGGTCGCGTACCGCCGCGCTCGCCGCCTCCAGCACGGCCGGCTCGGCGCGGACCTCGGCGGGTGCTCCGTCGAAGCGGATCCCGTCGATGCGGTGGCGCAGGCGCGAGGGCATGACCTGACGGACGGTCGCGAGAGCGCGCTGAGCGGCCTCGGTGACCTCGATCCCGGTCGCGCTCGCACTCTGCAGGGCGACGGCGATCGTCACGGCCTGCTCGTCGTCGAACAGGAGCGGCGGCATATCCGACCCCGCTTCGAGGCGATAGCCGCCGTACGGGCCCTTGCTCGATCCGATGCGGTAGCCGAGCGTGCGCAGCCGATCGACGTCGCGGCGCACCGTGCGCGGTGTGACGCCGAGGCGGTCGGCGAGCTCCCCGCCCGGCCAGTCCCGTGTCGCCTGCAGCAGGGACAGCAGCGCGAGCATCCGCGACGAGCTTCCGGTCATGGCTCCATTCTGTGCGAGGAAGCGGACAGAAACAGACCTCTACTGCTGTGACGGTGGGCTCACACGGTCCGATCGGCGGGCCGGGACACGGAGGACACCATGACTCTCACGACCACCACCCACCTCATCTTCCGCGGCACGGCCCGTCAGGCCCTCGACTTCTACCGGTCGCTCTTCAGCGGCGAGGTGACCGCGGCGACCTACGGACAGTTCGGGATGCCGGAGGGCGTTCCCGGGTTCGACAAGCTCGTGTTCGGGCAGCTCGACGGGCCCGTGCGGCTGATGGCGTACGACATCCCGGGCGCGGATGACACCGCTGCGCCCTCGGGAGCCACCCGCCGCGAGAACGGGATGACGATCACCGACCGCTCCTTCTTCCAGTCGCTGCGGGCGGACTCCCTGGATGAGCTGCAGCCCGTCTGGGACGCTCTCGTCGAGGGGGCGACCGTGATCGAACCTCTCGCCGCCTCCGCCTGGTCCGCCGGTTTCGGCATGCTCACCGACCGCTTCGGCGTGACCTGGGTCCTCGACGTCGCCTGACCGCGTCGGACGCTCGACCCGGCCCCGTGCGGTCGACCCGGCCCCTTGCGCCCGTCCGCAACGGGCCGGGATGCACGGAACGGGGTGGATCACCGAGCGGCGTCCCTCCTGAAGTCGACCCGGCCCCGTGCGGTCGACCCGGCCCCTTGCGCCCGTCCGCAACGGGCCGGGATGCACGTAACGGGGTGGGTCACCGCCCGTGGGCGACATGACATGTCAAGGGCCTCTTCGTCGTCGGTCGCCTGACGTAGAAAGGAGGAGACGAAAGGCAAGGCATGGCCGCAGGAGACATCGAGACGTTCTCGCGCAACGGCATCTGGTTCAACCGGATCCAGGGCGAGTCGCACACGCTGGGCAGCAGCTTCGAGTCGATGGAGGAGGCGGTGAAGGTCGGCCGTGGCGCGGCGACGGCGCGTCAGGTGCAGCATTTCGTGCGCACCGAGGAGGGGCCGTCCGACGACGTGGCCCCGAATGAGGCCCACCCGCGCGACCTCATGTGGTGAGTCGCGGATGATCCTGCAGGCCTGCGTGAACGGTGCCAGGGATGTCGCGGAGCATCCGTGGCTGAGCGCCGACGAGACGGTGGTGGCCCAGGACGCCGCGGCGGCCGTGGATGCTGGTGCCGCAGAGATCCACGTGCATGCGAAGGACGCCGCCGGCCGCGACTCCCTGACGCCCGAGGATGTGCGGCGGTGGCTCGGAGCCGTCCGTGCCGCGGCGCCGAGAGTGCTCGTGGGAGTGACGACCGGCGCCTGGGCCGAGCCGGACGTGTCGAGGCGCCTCGAGGCGATCGAGGGCTGGACGGAACTCCCCGACTATGCCTCCGTGAACTGGCACGAGGCCGGGGCGGACGAGGTGGCGGCGGCGCTGCATCGACGGGGGATCGGCGTGGAAGCGGGTATCTGGGACGCGGCAGGGCTCGAGGCCTGGCGGGTCTCCCCGGTCCGTGGGGTCTGCCTGCGCGTGCTGGTCGAGCTTGCCGCGGAGGCCGCCGACGTCGTCCGTCCGCACGCCGAAGGACTCATCGCCCACGTGGCGCGCGAGGAGCCCGACCTGCCGATCCTGCTGCACGGTGAGGAGCTGTCGGCCTGGCCCGCCCTCGACCTCGCCGGGGAGCTCGACCTCGACACGCGGATCGGCCTGGAGGACACGCTCCTCCTGCCGGACGGCGCCGACGCCCCGAGCAACGCCGCCCTCGTCCGCGCCGCCCGCGCCCGCCTCCCCCGCGCCTAGCTCCGCCGCACCGTGGCACCCGTGCGGGTGCAGAAACGTCCCTCTCTCCGCGGATTCCGGTCCCTTTTCGCACTCTACGGCGCAGACCCGCTTGTGCGAGTACAGAACCGTGCCTCACCGCGCAGACTCCCGCCCGTTTTCGCATTCCCCAGCGCCGGCCGCACACGCCCTGCCGCGGATGCGAAACCGCTCCTCCCGTGGCGCGCTTCGGTCCGTTCTCGCACTCCGCGCCGCGGGGACTGATCCCGGCCCTTGAACGCGAGTGCAGAACCGCACCTCCCGTCGCCGGTTCCGGGGCGTTCTCGCACTCGACTTCGGAAGGGGGCGGTCCGAACCGTGTCAGGGTTTTCCCGACGAGGACGAGCGCCCCTACGCTGGAGCGATGTTCGCCGGTGCCTCCGTCTACTTCCTGCTCGTCTACGTGGTCGTCCCGCTCCTCGCGCTGCTGCTCCTGTGGCTGATCATCTACTCGGCGGTCCGGGCGGCACTGACTGCACCGCCGCGCCCTCGCCGCGGAGCGCACCACCGCGCCGGACACCCCCTGATCCTGCGCTTCCAGCGCTCTCGTGCCCGCATGCCTCGCCCCTGACGTCGGGTGCAGGTGCAGAACCGCTCCTCCCGCCACCCGGCTCCGGCACGTTTCTGCGCTTCCCTGCACGGGTGCCCGTCCGGGACACCGGCGCGGGTGCCGAAACGTCCCTGGTCTTGCCACTAGCGGAACGTTTCCGCACTCCCCAGCGGGTGCGCCACTCCGCCTCAGTGCGAGTGCAGAAACGTCCCTGGCCTCGCCCGCTCCGGAACGTCTTCGCACTCGCAACGTCATGCGCGCCGCGCGGGACCCGGTGCGGGTGCAGAAACGTCCATAGTTCCGCCTGTCACGGAACGTTTTCGCACTCCGCACCCGCAGGAGGCCGCACGAAGACCCCCGGACTCACCCCGCACTCCACCCGTCCCAGTCGGGACGGTCAACGATGCAGAAGCGGTTCCCCTCGGGGTCTTCCATGATGATGTAGTCGGCGTCGTCGGGCCGGCCGTCCCAGTGCACCTCCCGTGCTCCGAGCCCGGCGAGGCGCTGCACCTCGGCAGCCTGGTCCTCCGCGTAGATGTCGAGGTGGATGCGCGGCGGCAGCACACGCTCCGAGTGGTGCGCGTCGAGCGCGATGCAGGGCGCGTCTGCGTCGCGGGGTTTGAGTATGACCCAGTCGTCCTCCGCGGGGTCCCGTTCGACGTAGTCGAGGGCGGCCTTCCAGAAGGCGGTCTGGGCCGGGAGGTCGTCCACGCGGATCACGATCGACACGATCTTCAACATGCGGCGAGGGTACGGCGAGGGAGGGTGTCCGCGGAGGGGCTTGCGCCGCCGCGGGGGATCAGCTTCCGGAACGGCCGAAGTCGCTCGTGAGCCACTCCTCGACCGACGCGAACGGGAACTCCCTCTCCGCGAACACTCCCGGCACCGTCCGCACCTCGCGTATCCGGTCGAGCCGGAACAGCCGCCAGTCGTCGCGGTCGATGTCGAAGCCGACCACGTACCACCGCCCTCCGCGGAGGACGTGGCGATGCGGTGCGATCACCCGTTCCGAAGCGTGATCGTGCTGGTCGGTGTAGCTGAATGCGATGCGCGCCCCCTGGGCGACTGCGTCCGCGAGTGTCCCGACCGCAGCCCACGCCGCGGGCGCCGGCTCTGCGCGGAGGATCTGCGTGGACAGCGCCGTCGCCGCGGCCCGTCGTCGGAGGCCCGGCGGGAGGACTTGCTCGATCTTCCCGCGAGCGACGGCGGCGGCCGGGTCTTCCGGGCTCCACGCTTCGAGGACGAGCAGCCCGGTGATGATCGCGGTGACGTCGTCGGCGTCCAGGAGCAGCGGCGGGATGCGCGTCCCCGGTCGCAGGCGATAGACGGCGCCGGGACCGGGGCGGGAGTGCACGTCGTAGCCGAGGTCGCGCAGGCGCTGCACATCGCGGCGGACCGTCCGCGGGCTCACCGTGAGGCGGGCGGCGAGGTCGGGCACGCTCCACTCGCCGCCGGTCTGCAGCAGAGACAGCAGATGGAGGGTGCGGTGCGAGGGGGCGTCCACGGCTCCATCATCGCTTGAGATGCGGCCGGAATCAGGCCGTATCCGTTCGTAGCGTGGATCGACAACGACCGAGAGGACCCTCATGCGCATCGCTGTCACCACCCCCAACGGCCACGTCGGGCACCACCTCACGCGGATGCTGATCCGCGCCGGCGTCCGTCCCCTGCTGCTCGCCCGGAACCCGGGTGCCATCGCCGCCGACCTGCGCCCGTACGTCGACGTCGCGCAGGCCGACTCGCAGGATCCCGAGGAGGTCGTCGCCGCGACGCGGAACGTCGATGCTCTGTACTGGGTGGATCCGTCGGTGTTCTCCGACGACCCGCTCGCCGACTACGCGCGTGCGAGCGAGGCCCTGGTGCAGGCCGTCCGGGCGAACGGCGTCCGGCGCGTGGTGTTCCAGAGCAGCGTCGGGGCGGAGAAGCGGCACGGCGTCGGCGAGATCGACGGCCTGGCCGGCACGGAGGTCGCGCTCGACGCCCTCGACATCGACGTGACGCATCTGCGCTGCGGCTACTTCTTCACCAACCTGTTGCTCGACGTCGAGTCGCTGCGGGCAGGGACGCTCGCCACCGTGCTGCCGCTGGACTTCCGGATGCCCTGGGTGGCGCCGCGCGACATCGCGGAGGTCGCCGCCCTCACGCTGCTGAACGGGGAGTGGAGGGGGCGGCGGGTGCAGGCCGTGCATGGACCCGCGGACCTGGGCTGGAGCGAGGTCGCCGCGATCCTGACGCGCGAGCTCGCGCGAGAGGTGACCGTGCAGCGCATCGACGACGAGGAGATGCGCCAGGGGCTCCGCGCCGCCGGGATGCCGGAGGCGATGGCCGAGGCCGTGCTCGGGATGTCGACCGGGCTCCGCGACGGCTTCGTGGCCGAGCAGGCGCGGTCCGTCTTCTCGACGACGCCGACGACTCTCGAAGCGTGGGTGCGCGAGGAGCTCCTCGGGGTGGTGTGACCGGCATCCTGCCGGAACCGGTCCCGTCCGATATGGTGCGGCCATGGAGACCACATCCGAGGTGATGCACGAGACCGATGACGACGCACGGTCAGGGACCGCGCCAGAGGCGGAGCAGGCCGAGCGCGCGGAGCGGCGCCGGCTGGCCGCGAACCGGTTCGGATGGATCGTCGCGTGGGGTGTGTCCGTCGTCGCCCTGATCGTCGGCATCAGTCTCACGGGAGTCGGGACGGTCAAGCACATCGTCGAGTACAGCGACAGCTACGACGTCTTCACGCGCGAGGTCTGGCCCGCGGGTCTCGTGCTCCTGGGCGTGGGTGCACTCGGCATCATCGCCACCGCCCTCGCCACCATGGTCCTCACGCAGAGGCGCTGACCCCGGACGGAGAACGCCCCCGCCGTTCGGGTCGGCCGGGGGCGTCGGTTCCATGGAGTCGCGTTACTGCACGGACCAGCCTCCGTCGGAGGCGAGGATCGCGCCGTTGATGTTCACGGCGTCGTCCGAGAGCAGGAAGGTGATCGACGCGGCCAGGTGCTCGGCGGTCGCGACGGTCGGGATGGCCTGCTGGAACGGGGCGAGGCGGCCCGAGCCGTACTCGGACATGTGCGGGGGCATCGGGATGCCAGTGGCGACGCCGCCCGGGGCGACGGAGTTCACGCGGATGCCCTTCGGCCCGTACATGAACGCGGCCGACTTGGTGACCCCGATGATGCCGTGCTTGCTGGCCGTGTAGGCGTTGCCCGAGGCGTTGCCGCGCAGGCCCGCCTCGCTCGACACGTTGAGGATCGCGCCGCGACCGGCCTTCTCCATGACGGGGATGACCGCGCGCATGAGCTTGAACGGCGCGGTGAGGTTGATCGCGATGACGCGGTCCCACACGGCATCCGGGGTCTCGCCAGCAGGGGAGAAGTCGTCGTTGATACCGGCGACGTTCGCGAGCCCGTCGATGCGGTCGCCCGCGGCGGCGAGCACGGCGTCGATCGCGTCCTGCTTCGTGAGGTCGCCCGCGACCGTCACGATGTCGGCATCCGGGAGCTCGGCCTTGAGGGCGTCGAGCTTCTCGGCCGCGATGTCGCTGGCGATCACGCGTCCGCCTTCGCGGGCGATGCGCGAGGCGGTGGCCTTGCCGATGCCGGAGGCGGCACCCGTGACGATGACGGTCTTGCCGGCGAAGCGGCCCGCCGTGACCTTCTCGGTCCAGCCCTCGGAGGCGTTGTCCTCGGGGATCTCGCCGTTGTTCGCGGCGCGGACGAGGTCGTCGACGACCGACTGCGGGAGCTGGCCCTGACTCATGGCGACGAGCTGCTGCAGGGGGAGTCCGAGCACGGGGGTGAGGAGTTCGGGGTCGGCACCCGTCTGCTCGAAGAGGCCCCGGATGAGCGGGCCGCCGGTGGGGTCGTTCATCCAGTCGCCGATGGTGGAGTGTGCGGTGAGGGCCATGCTCTTTCTCCTTGCTCGGGTTTCGCAACGGTGCGTCTACTTATGTCCCAGTGTACGCCTCTGTACGCTCGAAAGGTGCCCCGTCCTCGCAGTGAAAAGGCCCGCCAGTCCGTGCTGGAGGCGATGCGTCGTGCGCTCGCCGCAGACGGGTACGAGGCCGTGACGATCGAGGGTCTCGCGGCTGAGGCGGAGGTGTCGAAGCAGACGATCTACCGGTGGTGGCCGTCGAAGGCCGCGATCCTCGGCGAGGCGCTGCTCGAAGGGGCGGTCCCTGGTTCGGATGTTGTCGTACCGATGACGGATGACCTCGGCGCGGACCTGCGTGCGTGGTTCACGGCGGTGTCCGCGGGACTGGCCCGGCCTGAGGGCGTCTCGCTGGCGCGGGCGCTCATCGAGGTGACGGCGGCCGACCCGGAGCTGGGTCTCGTCTTGAACGCGCGGCTGGCGGCGCCGATCCGGGAGTGGGTCGCGGAGCGGGTGTCACGCGGACGCGCGGACGGAGACGTGCGAGCGGACGTGGATGCCGCCGCGGTCGCCGACGAGTTCATCGCGATCGCCTCGTACTCCGCGCTGATCGGGCAGCCGTTGAGTGCGGAGCGGGTGGAGGAGACCGTGGTGCGGTTGCTGCGGGGGATCGCGGCGACTGGTCGCTGAGGCACCGCTCATCGGCCTGCTCGACAAGGTGTGAGACGCTCGCGGCCACGTGACGGGTGGCTCCGGCGGACGCAGAATATTAGTAGCGTCCTCATATGTATGCTTTCATTGCTCATGTGGCCCAGCTTGGCGGGTGAGGTCAACTATCGGCGGGCCGCGACGAGTGAATGGACCCACGAGATGTTGCAAAGAACGCGCGAACTCATCGTCGCGATAGCCGCCACCCTTGCCCTCACGGCAACGATGGCTTCACCAGCTCATGCCTCCGACAGGGCCGTTGATGGCGTGGAGTCTGTTTCGGCCACCATTGAGGCGGCGACCCCGACAACGACTCTGTCCGAGCCGGGGGTGATCGAGGGCGGCCGGTTGAGCACGACGGTAGGGGACATGTCAGCGGCAGTACCGCTTTCGGCTGACGAGAACGTCGTTGTGAATGTGCTGATCGATGGAGGCACCCAGACGGAGAGTCGGGCCATCGAGCTACCCGACGAAATTCCCATCAGCGATGGCTTGGTGGCCGAGGATGGCACCGTTGTCTTCACTGCCGACGACCGTTCGGGTGATGCAGTTGCTGTGCAGACGCTCGCCGACGGATCGACGCGCATCCAGACCGTGCTGGGCGGTGCCGAGAGCCCACACGAATTCGGATACCGCATGGATGGCTATCAGCCGTACCAGAGTGACACGGGTGAAGTGATCTTCTTGGGCGAGTCCGGAGATTATGTGCCCGTTGCGGCTCCGTGGGCGACTGACGCGAATGGTGCCGCGGTGGAGACGCGGTATGACGTGCGAGGGGATGAACTGTTCCAGGTTGTGGCCCCGAGCGCGGCCACCGCGTACCCAGTGGTGGCTGATCCGAGCTGGATCTGGAACGGCCCCATCTGGGGCATGGAGCTCACGCGTGCTGAAACCTCGCGGGTCCGGGACTACTCGGCTGCGCTCGGGATGTGTGGAATCTTCACAAAAGCACTGCCGAAGGTGTTCCAGGCATGCGCTGTCTTTGGCTCATACATTGTGGCTCAGGCACATATCGCTCAAGGGGACAACCCCAAGACGTGCTTGTTCTTCACTGCCGCGCCGGTGCCAGGGGTCATCATGAGAGTGAAGTGCTGACGAAGGAGCGATGACAATGGTCTTGGAAATCGGCGGCGAGCTCGCTGTCTACCTCGTCGTCGGAGCCCTGGGGAGCAGTATCGGTATCAGCTCCGGGATGACCCTCCCTCGAGGTCTGGGAGTGGTCGTAGCGATCGTCAACGTGATTATCGTGGGCGGCGTTGTCGCTGTGGGATTCCTATTCGGGTCAGAGGTGCCGTGGATTGGACCGCTCTTTGTGTTCGCGGCTCTGGTGATGAGGGTGGTGACGGGGGCGATGGAACTGGCTCGTTTACCCGCGCTGAGTGAGGAGCCCTTCGTTCACCGAGCCGTGTTGGTGTTCTCTCCTCGACGAGTTCGCATCCCTGAGAACGCGAACGCGCGTGATCCCGAGGAAGCTCTAACCCCAGAGTCTGCTTGAACAAAGGTGGAGTCGTGACTGTGAACGACGGACACCATGGTCTACATCGCCATCGGGGTAGCACTCCTCCTCTGGGAGGCCTTGGTCGAGCGAGTGGGTCGGAAGTTGGGTACTTCCTCGCCATCCTCCCTGTCCTGGTGTGGGGCGGAGTTCTCGCGTGGTTCACCTGGTCGGGTGGCACCGATCGCTCCACTGGAGACGCTCTTCCTGCTTACCTCTTGGTAGGGCTGTTCGCGTTTCTGGTTGGAGTGAACCTCACCACTCGACGCGAGCCTTCAGATCGTGCTCGGCAGAGGTGACCTGGTGGAAACTCACCCAGGCTCCGGGACCGGTGCGCAGGCTCGGGACTGTGAGGATCGAAGGCCTCAAGGAGCCGGAGGGGCGCAGGTCACGTCGACGCCGAAGCGATGTCGTCCGCGTGCTGGGAGTAAGACCGTCGCTCGCGTTCCGTCGGAGCAGCACGCGCGGCATCGCGAAACGCTGACCTCGCTTCTTCGACGCGCCTGAGGCGCTGCAGGAGATCGCCCCGAACCGCTGAGTAGAGGTGGTGCCCTCCCAGCGAGCTCTCGAGCGCCTCCATCAATGCGAGGGCTTCGGCCGGTCGTCCCGCGTTCGCGACGGCGACCGCACGATTCAGGCGGACGAACGGCGATGCATCCACCTGCTCCAGCACCCCGTAGATGTCGGCGATGCGGGCGTGGTCGATCTCCATGCCCGGGTCGGGGCGGACGTACTCGGCCGCGACGGTGGCGCGGATGAGGTGCCGTCCGCCGTGGATGCCCGCCCGTGCCGCCTCCTCGACGGCGTCGTCGAGAAGCCGCAGCCCCTCCTCGATCTCGGAGACATCCCACAGTTCGCGATCCTGTTCGTCGAACGGCACGGACAGGCCGTCGGGCGTCGTGCGTGCTGCACGGCGGGAGTGCTGAAGAAGAAGGAGGGCGAGAAGCCCCGTGAACTCGAGTCGAGCCGGGGAGTCCGCGGGGAGCAGCTGCCGGCACAGCCGAGCAAGGCGGATGGCCTCGGCGCCGGGGTCGGGCTGGAGCGTCGGATCGGAGTAGCCGATGGTGAACAGGGCGGACAGGACCTCGCAGACGCTCGCGCTTCGACTGTCGAGCTGCGCGGCATCCGGAACGCGGTACGGGATGTTCGCGTGCGCGATCTTGGCTCGAGCCCGCACGAGTCTCTTCTCCATCGTTGCGGGTGCGACCGCGAAGATCCCGGCGAGCTGTTCGATCGACACGTTCAGGACAGTGCGGAGTGTCAGCGCCGCGCGGGCTTCCAAGGTCAACGCGGGGTGGCAGGCGGTGAAGATCAGCTTCAGCCGCTCGTCCCCGTGCGGGAACGCGTCCTCGTGGTCGTCGGTTTCCGGGGTGTTGTCGACGCCACCGGGCGGTGGCTCGTGCTCCAGTCGAGCCACCGCCCGGCGCTCGGCGTCCGCGTGCCGGACGAGGTCGATCGCGCGTCGGCGCGCGACGGTCGTGACCCAGGCGGCGGGGTTCGCCGGAACCCCGTCGCCTGGCCACCGCTCGACCGCTCGAGCCAGAGCGTCCTGCACGGCGTCTTCGGCGAGGGTCCAGTCGTGGACCGTGCCGATCACGCTCGCGACCACGCGGCCGTACTCGATCGATGCCACGTGCCGAACGGCGGCCATGGCATCCGGAAGCGTGCCCGGCGGCCCTTCCGGCATGGTCACATCGTCACCCGAGCGGCCACACGGGCCGCACCTCCACCAGGCCGAACCGGGCCATCGGGTGTGCGGCGGCGATCTCGATCGCGGCGTCGAGGTCGTCGGCGTCGATCACGTCGAACCCGGCGATCCATTCGCGGCTCTCGGTGAACGGTCCGTCGGCCACGATCCGCTCGCCGGCTCGGACGCGCACGGTCGTGGCGTCTTCGACGGGCCGCAGACGGTCGCCCAAGACGTAGGAGCCGCTGTCCTGCAGCGACGCCACCCACTCTCCGGCGTTGTCCTCGGCCTCGACGTAGGGCTCAGCGGTCGGGTCGGTGCAGATGAAAAGTACGTAGCGCATGTGTTCTCCTCAAGGTCTTTCTACATCTACTTACCCAGACGACGGACGACCACCAGCGCACAGGACACCGGTCCGGAAAATGGCGGATCGCGCCCAAGGCAATGAAATCCGGCTCCGGGGCGGGGCTGAACACCCTGGTTCCCTCCTCGTGATGCGTCAACGACTCCGAATGCGCTGCAGGTCCGCATCGGTGACATCCTGAAAGCCGATCGACACGGGCGCGAGGCGAGTGGTGCGTGCCTTGCCGCTGTCGTCCGTGTAGTCGATGGACGGGCTCATGATGCGGAAGTCGAAGTCTCCTTCGCACGCGAGTTCCGCTGTGACGCTGTGCGACCGGGTGTCCAATGAGACCTCGTCTGGGCGGACATCTGGTGAGCCCGGGTCGAAGCGCTGGACCGACGCCACCGCCTCAGGAACGGGGAAGTCGGCCATCGTGCACCGCGGCATCCCGACCACGTCCGCACTGGCGTCTTTGGAGGCGAATTCGTCGGCCGGCGCGCCCCTCAGCGACCAGCTGCCGACGGGCACCTGAGTGACCGTCGACGAGCCTGCGAAGACGAGGCCGACCGTACGGAACGACAGCCCGGCGGCGGCAACGTCGACAGTGAAGGTGACGTTCCCGAGTATGACCCCGTTGGTGCCGTCTCCACGGATGACGGTGAAGTCGCCCGGCGGGATCGACAACTCGTCCGAAAGCACGATGCCGGTGAGGTCGGTCCAGATCGCGTCGTCGGGCGCGGCCACGAAGATCAGGTTGATCGGATAGGTCGCGTTGGTCGGCTGGACGATAGTCGCGGATGTCCGTGCGAAGGAGGCGGTCGACGGTGTCGTTTCCTCGGGAGAGCAGGATGTCAGGATCGCGACGAGGCTCAGTGTGAAGATGCTCCACAGGGTGAGGGTGGCGACGAGGTTCTGACGGCGTTGCGAGACCACCGAGAACCTCAAGCGGTCGACTCCGAGCGGCTCATCAACGAAGATCCGGGCGCCCACGTCGCTCCTGCTCGACATCGTGACGAAAGTTGTGCCGAAGTTGGCGGTAGGCCGCTCTTCCCATGAAGTACATGGCGTACCCCACGCCGCCGACGACGACGAACCAGAGAAGGATGACGGTGACCGCGAAGACGTTTCCGAACATTGGGGTTCCTTCGTGCCGCAGCGCTGGCGGCGCTCGATAGGTGGAGACGGATGTGCCACTTACGCGGATCCCGGTAGATCCCCTTGTGGCTGCCCAGGCCAAGTTGGCGGTGCGGCGGCAGCGTCGCGCTCTCGTACAGCAGCCCGGCCGTGGCTCACGGCGCGGGGCCGGGCGGCGTGCCATCCTGGCGCGCGTCGTGATATCGCTTCATCATCGCGCCGAACCACACCGCGGCGCCCGTCGCCGCAGTCGCTTCGAGCGCCGGAGCGAGCTGCGGCACGGAGTTGGCTCCCACGAGCACCGCAAGGAACCAGCCCCATACGCACAGGGTCGCGATGAGATGGCTTCGAGGGCGTGTGATCGTTGAGAACCACGTGGGCTTCATCGTCTGTTCCTCACCGGCAAGGTCCGCCGCGGTAGGTATCGACCCACCAGACGAGACCGGGGACGACATAGGGCTGGGTCGCCGTCACCTGCACACACTTCTTGGGTCGGGACTTTTCAGCGATGCCGGCGTTCCACACCAGTGATCCCGCGGCGAGGAGGCAGACGGGTGCCATGGTCCCGCATGCGAGCCCTCCGAGGGCGCCAAGGCCTTTGTCATAGATGATGGCCGTCTCCGCGCGGTTGAATCGCATGCGGTACTGGAAGAAGTTGGGGCGGTCGAACGTCGGGTCCGCGACGATCGGATACGTATAGTTGCCGCTGCGGTGCTCGACGACCTGAACCAGCGTCGATCCGGAGGCCTCGTATCGTGTCGGCACGTCGATACCGTCCGCATCACGTGCCCAGGGCGTCGCGACGTCGGCGACGATCTTCTCGACCGGGGCGGTCACGCCCGTGTCCGGGTCGGTGATCTCTTCCGTCGTATACGCGATCGCACTCCCGTCCTGCTGGATCTCGACCGTCACCCCTCCGCCGAAGTCGTACTCGAAGCGCTCGGTCTGCGAGGTATCGCTGATGATCGCGCTCGCCCGGATCTTCTCCTCGCCGGCGATGACGTTGATCGATGGCGTGTTCGCGTCGCCGAAGTAGGTCACTGACCCGTCCTCTCCGACGGTCGCGTCATCAAGGTGGCCAGCGCCGGGAAGCGACACGGACATCGTTTCTTCGCCGTCGGACGAGCGGACGGAGACTCCGTCGTCCGGCGCCGCGGCAATCGTGGCCGTTCCGTCGCCGTCGAGGGCGGCCACGATCTGCCCGGAACTCTCGCTCGTTTGGGTGGCGGTGATGGGGGCCGGCGCGACCTCCGCGACCAGGGCGGTGATCTCCTCGGTCGTGAGGTCGGTTCCGTCCGCACCGGTATCCGCGGAGGGGGCTGGGACGGCCGCGAGGGATGACGAGCCGACGATCGCAGCGGTGAGCAGGCTGGCGAGTCTGAGATGGTTGCGCACGTTCTCTCCGATCAGATCAACTGCCCGCCTGTGACCAATTGAAGACCTCATACGACGACGTATGCAATATATTCGAGGAGTCCGCCGCGGAGCGGGCGGAGCGCTAGGCTCCAGGCATGGATGCGTCGCTCTTCAGCTGGACCGGCTTCGCCATCACGGCAGCGGTCGCGGTCGTGATCCTCGTACTCGCGTTCCTTTTCGTCCGCGCGGTGGCGCGAGTGATCGCGCGACGTCGGAATCGCGGCCGAGGGCGCGTGCCATCCGCACCTCGACGCCCGTCCGGGAGCTGAGCGCGACCTGCCTCACGCCGTGGGCTCGTTCGCGGGCGCTGCGGTGGGGGTCACTGTCTTTCCGTCCGTGAACCGCGCCTGCGCACGGTCGTGGCGCCGCGGTACGCGCACGTGCTCCGTCGCGGCGGCGAGGCCCATGCGCTTCGTCGAGACGTACACGCTCTCGGCGGTGTCGACGAGAAACGTCTCGTGCCACACGCCGACCGCTCCCGGAGCCTTGCGGGCGGCGCGGTTGAAGGCGGTCCACGCCGGACGGTGCTGCTGATCCGGGTTCGAGGCATAGGCGTAGAGCTTGTCGACCGAAGACCAGAACTGCACGACGTAGGGCCCGCCCGACCCGAGGAGGAGCTGGTAGCCGAGCAGCCCGGAGTCGGGCTCGGTGCTGAGCTCGCGGAGCATGCGAGGCATGGCGACGAACGCGGGCAGCCACAGATCGGGGCGCCACCACCGGTTGATCTGCATCCCGATGTGAAACACCACGAGCTCGCCCTCGTGGCGGTGGGTCATGCGGCCCGTGACGACTGTAGACATGGCGACTCCTCAAATGGATAGCAGCGCTATCCATAATGGATAGCGCTACTATCGAAGTCAAGAGGTGGCCATGAGGATTTCCGAACTGTCAGCGCAGACCGGCGTGACCGTGCCGACGATCAAGTACTACCTGCGCGAGGGGCTGCTGCCCGAAGGCGAGCGCACCTCCGCGACGCAGGCCGTCTATGACGAGAAGCACGTGGAGCGGCTGCGCGTCATCCGGGCGCTCCTCGATGCGGGCGTGAGCATTGCCGAGACGCGACGGGTGGTCGCGGCGCTGGATGATCCGCCCGCGAACCCGCACGAGCTGCTGGGGACCGCGCACGCCGCGATCACCCCGCCGGCCGATGACTCGTTGGACCTCGCCGGCGCCGAGGCGCTCGCGGCCCGGCTCGGGTGGAAGCCGGGGATGTGTGACCCGGCGGTACTGCATGCGGTCTCGCGAGCGTTGCAGGGGCTGGAGCGCGTCGGGTTCACGGTGCCGGAGGCGGTGATGGAGGAGTACCTCGCGAGTGCGCGGCGGATCGCTGATGCGGAGATCGCGGGGGTGCCGGAGGGGTCGGCGGAGGCGGCGGTGCGGTACGTGGTGCTGGGGTCGGTGCTGGTGGAGCCCCTGTTGTTGGCGTTGCGGCGGGTGGCGCAGCAGGTGAGCTCGGGGGAGCGGTTCGGACGCCCTACGGGAGCTAGCGATTGCTCTTAGGGTTCTCGACCGCAGTGCGGACGGGTATCGGGGAGAAGAGGCGCCCACGCGATCGCTAGGCCTCACCAGTCGCTCCCCGAGCCCAGTCCGAAGAATCGGTCGAAGAAGCGCGCAAGCGCCTCGACTGCCGTCCGCTTCTTCTCGCCATGCCCGCCCTCGGGAGCGAACCGCGATACCGGCGGAAGGATCGTCGTAATGGCGGTCCCCGTCGTCCGTAGCTGGCCGTCGCGGAACGCCGCCTCGACGAAGGCACGCGTTTCATCGGGGCGGAGCTTCTGATCGGTGATCAGTGTCTCAAGCTCTGCATCGCGCTTCGCCTTCACAAAGGCCTTCCATTGTTCGTCGACGGCGCCGGTCACAGAGACGGAGTTAACAAAGTCCTCGACAAGGTCGCGCTTACTCCGCAGGCTCGGGCTGGCGTCGACCGCACGGGAGATCTCGGCGCGAATCTCCTTGTCTTCTCCGTCTCCGAAGCTGGTGCGATACTTCTCGACGAGCATCAGAATGTAGTCGACATTGATCTCGACCTGTTTGATCAGCTCGAGCTCGAACACGACGTCGTCGTTGATGAGTTCCTTGTCCGTGTCGCGGTCTCGGCGGAACTCGGCGTAGAAGTCGAGATACCAGCTGCGATAGTCCTGCGCCTGCCGCTCGGTCAGCGGATCTTGACCGGCGAAGTCATCGAAGGAGGTGAGGATGTTCTGGAGCCGAAGGATGGCGCCGAACAGTGCAATGAATTCCTTCTGTGCAGACTCGCCGATGATCTGGGTGCCGAGCGGGAAGCGCTGCAGCAGCTCCGTGACCTTCGCGACGTAGTCGCCGTAGTAGTCCTGGTACGGCTTGAGAAGAACAGCTCCGCGGGCATCCTTATTGCCGAATAGTTCGAGGGCAGCGTTGGTCGCATCCTCGAGATTCCGGAACGAGACGATGTTGCCGTACGTCTTGACGGAGTTAAGGATGCGGTTTGTTCGCGAGTACGCCTGTATGAGGCCGTGGGACCGGAGGTTCTTGTCGACGAAAAGTGTGTTCAGCGTCGTGGCGTCGAAGCCGGTTAGGAACATGTTGACGACGATGACCAGATCGATCTCGCGGTTCTTCATCCGCTGCGACAGGTCCTTGTAGTAGTTCTGGAACTTATCGGCACTCGTGTCGTAGCTCGTCCCGAACATGTCGTTGTAGTCCTGGATGGCATCTTCCAAGAACTCACGGTTGTCTGTTGAGAGCGCATCGGTGTCGAACGCCTCATCATCGAGGATGTCCTCGTCCGGTGCATCATTGGCGCCGTAGGAGAAGATGACGCCGACCTTTAGCCGGCGGTCCGGTGTCAGATCCTGCTGCTGATACTGGAAATGGTTGTAGTACCGGCGGGCCGCGTCGATCGATGCCGTCGCGAAAATCGCATTGAATCCGCGAATACGCTTCTTCTCGCGCAGCGCCTCAGCGCGCTTCCCGGTACGGACCGACTCAACGACGTTCGTGACAACGGAGTGTTCGTAGCTCGACGCACGCTTGGTCTTCTGATCGAAGTGTTCCAGCGTGTATTTGACGATCTGGCTGATGCGCCGTGGGTCGAGTAGCGCCTTCTCGGTGTCGATGGACGACACTTGCTTGTCGTCCGGGTCGCCGATGTTGACGGTGTTGATGTAGTCGATCCGGAAGGGAAGGACGTTCTTGTCCGTGATTGCGTCGACGATCGTGTAGGTGTGCAGCTTGTCGCCGAACGTCTGCTCGGTGGTCTTGAGCTGGGGGTTGCCACCCGTTCCTGAGTTCGCGGCGAAGATCGGCGTGCCGGTGAACCCGAAGAGGTTGTAGCGCTTGAAGGCGCGGGTGATATCGGTGTGCATGTCACCGAACTGTGAGCGGTGGCACTCATCGAAAATGATCACGACGTGCCCCGAGTAGATCTCGTGGCCCTTGTTCGCGCGAATGAAGTTCGAGAGCTTCTGGATCGTCGTGATGATGATCCGCGCGCTCGAATCCTCGAGCTGCTTCTTCAGGACCGCGGTTGACGCGTTTGAGTTCGCGGCTCCCTTCTCAAAGCGGTCGTACTCGCGCATCGTCTGGTAGTCGAGGTCTTTGCGGTCGACGACGAACAGCACCTTGTCGACGCTGGAAAGTTTCGATGCGAGCTGTGCCGTCTTGAACGAGGTGAGGGTCTTGCCCGACCCGGTGGTGTGCCAGACATAGCCGCCAGCCTCGACGGTGCCGAGGCGTTTGTTGTTTGTCGCGATGTCGATGCGTCGAAGGATCCGCTCAGTCGCGACGATCTGGTACGGACGCATGACCAGCAAGTCACGGTCGACGGTGAGTACGCAGTACTTCGCCAGGATGTTCAATAGCGCGTGCTTCGCAAAGAACGTCTTAACGAACGCTGTCAGCTCCTGAATCGGCCGGTTCTGTGCATCAGCCCACCATGATGTGAATTCGAAGCTATTGCTGGTCTTCTTCTTGCTGCCCGCGGTCTTCTTGCCCTCATCGATGTGACGGTTGCGCGTCGTGTTGGAATAGTATTTGGTCAGCGTGCCGTTGCTGATCACGAAGAGCTGGACGTACTCGAAGAGACCCGAGCCAGCCCAGAAGCTGGTGCGCTGATAGCGGTTGATCTGGTTGAACGCCTCGCGGATGTCGACGCCGCGGCGCTTGAGCTCGACATGCACCATCGGCAGACCGTTAACCAGCACGGTCACGTCGTAGCGGTTGGCGTGCTTCGCACCGCCCTCGTTCTGCCCGATCTCGTACTGGTTGATCACCTGCAGGCGGTTGCTGTGGATGTTCTTCTTGTCTATCAGCATCACGTTCTTTGTCGAGCCGTCATCGCGCGTCAGGATCTGGACGTGATCTTCCTGGACGCGGATCGTCTTCTCGACGATGCCGTCGTTCTGGCTCGCGACCTTGTCCTTAAAGAAGTCTTCCCACTCCGCGTCGCTGAACACGATGCCATTCAACGCCTCGAGCTGGGTGCGGAGGTTCGCGACGAGCTGCGCTTCCGTTGTGATCGGAAGGTACTCATATGCCTGCGACTGGAGCAGGCGAACCATCTCGCGTTCGAGATCTGCCTCCGACTGGTACGACGTCGCCTGGGTGGAGTCGGGAACGTATTCAGCAACGACTGTACTCTCTGCAGAGACGGCGATCGGATCGTACTTGCGCCCAGGTGCGTCACTCATGATGCCGCCTCCTCGAATGTCAAGAGCTTGTCGCGGTAGTACTCGTACTGTTTGCGACGAGCGGCGAGCTCGGCGGGGAGACCGAAGCTGAGGTCGTTGACGAGTTTGTTGAATTTGTCGAGAACATCAACGATCCGTCGCTGCTCATCAAGCGATGGCAGCGGAATTGGAAAGTCCTTGATGATCTGAGCGTTGAGGTCGGCCCGCGCGCCACGCCCGAGCGCTTTGAGCTCCTCGTAGTTCGCGCTCACCCAATAGAACACGTAGCGATAATCGGCGAGCGACTCGTCGATTTGCAGGTTGCAGCAGTGCTGATTCGTCGCCAGCGGGATCTTGTTGATGGCAGACCGTCCTGCGGTTGCACCGGAGATTGCAACGATCACGCAGTTCTCACGGATCCAGGATGCTCCGGTCTCCTTGAGCGCACGCTCGGTGATCCGCATCTCAGTCTCCCAGATCTCCCCAAACGTCACCTCACCGGTGCGTAGCCAAGGAATCGTGCCGCCGTCATAGTATTTGTCGGCACCCGCCTTCGGGGTTGCGCCTGAGGATACCCGTGTCGATACGTTACCGAGGGTTGACCACTCGACAAGGCTTGACGTGTTGGGGGCGAGTAGCGCGGAGCGATAGTAGGCGTACTGTTGCCGACGAGCCTCCAGCTCCGCCTCCAGCTCCGCCTCCAGCTCAGCTTCCAACCTTGCGAACTGATCCAGTACCGTCACGATCTCGCGCTGCACTTGGAGTGGCGGAACGGGGATTCGAAAATCCCGAACTCGATTGTCCGGAATAGACGGATAGTTGCCTGCAATCTGATTCGCCTCAATATATCGGCGGAAGGCATCAGTCCCGAGAAGGTGCGCGAGGAAGTTCGTGAGCACGATCGAGGTATCGGGCCGGATTACGCAGTATCCCGTGCTTGCGATCTGACGGTCGTAGTCCGGCGGAATAACCGCCCAGCGCATCTGCGCCGGGCGCGTGGTAGCAAAGATCACGTCGCCGGTGCGCACGATCTGCTGCGCTCGGCTCGGTGCATCGTCTGCATTAATCGTCGCTGTGACTCGGATGCGCCGCGTCACTCGATCTACTGAAGTCAGGTCGATGTACCGAAACTCCTCGTCTCCAGTATTCGCCCACTTGATCTTCGAGCTCTTGCCTGAAATCTCGCGAATCGCCATGAACTGAACCCCCCGCGGGGTCAGTTCGCTGAGCAGTTCATCGATGCGGCTCATTCAGAGCCCTCCAGATCCGCAACGATCGCATCGATCGAAATCCGGAGCTCCGCCTGGCGTGCCACGATCCGCGCGATCTCAGTGTTCAGCGTCGTGATGTCGACAGCCGCGCGGGTGTCTTCAGCTTCGACGTACGAGGAGACGGCGATGTTATAGCCGTTGGCAGCGATGTCAGCGTTCGATACCAGTGTGGAGTAGTGCGCTGTCTCGACGCGACCTTCGAGGGTCGTCAGAATGTTCTGCTGGTGGTCGGGCGTCAGCTTGTTCTTGTTGCCGGCACGAGTGAACTCTGCCGAGGCATCGATGAAAAGGACGGAGTTGTCTGTCTTGGACTTCTTGAGCACGATGATGCAGGTCGCGATAGTTGTGCCGAAGAAGAGGTCCGGTGGCAGCTGAATCACGGCGTCGACGTAGTTGTTGTCGATGAGGTACTTGCGGATCTTCTGCTCCGCGCCACCGCGGTACAGCACTCCGGGGAACTCGACGATCGCCGCGGTGCCGTTCACGGCGAGCCAGCTGAGGATGTGCATCGTGAAGGCAAGGTCAGCCTTCGACTTCGGTGCGAGTACACCGGCCGGCGCGAAGCGCTCGTCGTTGATCAGAAGCGGGTTCGCGTCACCATCCCACCTGATCGAATACGGCGGATTGGACACGATCGCCTCGAAAGGCTCGTCGTCCCAATGCGCGGGGTCGATAAGGGTGTCGCCGTGCGCGAGGTTGAAATCGGCGTAGTTGATGTCGTGGAGGAACATGTTGATCCGCGCGAGGTTGTACGTCGTCAGGTTTATCTCTTGACCGTAGAAGCCGTCACGGACGTTCTCTTTACCCAATACCTTCGCGAACTTCAGCAGCAGCGAACCGGAACCGGCGGCCGGGTCGTAGACCTTGTTCACCGTCGTCTTGCCGAGCACCGTGATGCGTGCCAACAGCTCAGAGACCTCCTGCGGCGTGTAGTACTCGCCGCCCGACTTTCCGGCGTTCGCCGCGTACATCTGCATGAGGTACTCGTAGGCGTCGCCGAACAGGTCGATCGAGTTGTCCTGCAGATCGCCGAGTGGCAGGTCGCCGATGGCATCCAGCAGCTTGACCAGCGTCTTGTTTCGCTTCGGCACCGTCGCGCCGAGTTTGTTGCTGTTGACGTCGAGGTCGTCGAAAAGCCCCTTCAAGTCGTCTTCGCTGTCCGTGCCGAGTGCCGAGCCCTCGATGTTCTTGAAGACCCGCTCCAGAGTCTCATTGAGGTTCTCATCCGACGCCGCCCGGGTGC
The DNA here is from genome assembly GCF_900105335.1 of Microbacterium paraoxydans. NCBI lineage: Bacteria > Bacillati > Actinomycetota > Actinomycetes > Micrococcales > Microbacteriaceae > Microbacterium > Microbacterium paraoxydans. The sequence goes on from NZ_LT629770.1 coordinate 2,231,628, forward strand.
GGACGTTCGCGAAGAGCTCCGACGGGACGATGTAGAAGCCTTTCTCGGCCACCGTCTCTGCCCGACCGAACTCGGCAGCAGCGTCCGGGAGCCGGGCGTAGTCAAACTCAGCGTCGCCCGCCTCGTGCTCGCCCTTGTTGATATATGCCGTCAGGTTCTCGGAGATGAATCGGTAGAAGAGCATGCCGAGCACGTAGGACTTGAAGTCCCAGCCGTCGACGGATCCACGAAGATCGTTCGCGATCCGCCAGATCGTCTTGTGTAGCTCGGCTCGCTGGCCTTCTTTGGTGGTCGGTGCCATGGTGTTTGTCTCCTGCGCAGCGTGGCGCGATTCGTATAGTCACGCTCACCCCAAAGCTATCGGTCGATGCCGACACCGGGCGGGAGTACCACAGCGGGGACCAACGATGCGCCGAGCTCCATCACCCGACTCACCAGTGCGCCCGGTTCGCCACCGATATCCACCGCATGCGCCACAACTGTCGTTCCCGTCGCCGCGATCTCATACCGCCGCGGCCCCACATCTCCCGACACATACAGCAAATGCACCTCGCGCACTCCTGCCGTCACGGCATACGCGAGCGCCTGATACACATCCACGTTGGGCGGCGAGCCGTCGCTCTCGCCCCACACCTTGTACTTCGTATCCGCGACCGTGATTACTCGCCCACCCCGCGAGATCACGATGTCCGGGCGCATCCGGACCTTCCCATCCGTGTCCAACCGCCAGTCCGACATCTGCAGGTCGACGTCGAACCCCTCCGGATGCAGCGTCGCCTGAAGAACCCGCCCGACGAAGTCTTCGTACATCTTCGCAACGTTCAGCAAGAACGCGGACCCCGAGCTCGCACCCTCGGCGTGTGCCCACGATGTCGCCTCGAGAACCCATCGGGCGAGGCGGAGTGCCGGCTGGTAGTGCGCGTTCAACCGTGACTCCGCGGGCAGCATGACCGGGCCCGTCGCACGCAGATCGGATACCTCGGAGAACAACCCCAGCAGCGGACCGAGCTTGTCGACCACCCGCCCCGGAAGCTGGTCCAACCGCACCAACGCGCGCAGCGCAGCCTTGAGAATCCTGTTCTCGGGAACGTCTTCGGTGTAGTCGTCGTAGGTGAGCTCCACCGGCACGGGAATACCCGGCCGCACCTTGAGCTGCCGCGCGATGTCCCAGCGGCCGCGGATCACGGTGCGCGTCTCCTCGACGGAGACGTATCCCTTGAGTAGCCCTCGGCCCGTCGCCTCTCCGACTGCCCGCAGCAACGCGGATGCCAGCGCGGCAGGTAGATCCTGATCGGCCTCGAAGGAAAACGACGCATCATCCACCTCCGCCTGCAAGCCTGAGTACGAGGCCATGAAGATAAGACTTCGGAGCGGCGTCTTCGGGCGCACGATCAGACGTACGTCATCGATCGCGACCACACCGACGCGCGTCACTTCCGTGACCCGCCAGATGTCGAGATCCGTCGTTGGCGAGACCCGACAGAATCGCAGCTCCTGCAGACGCGCTGCTTGTGACGCAGTGAGCGCGACGAAGGACTCGCCCTTCTCGGCGATCTCCTCGACTCGAGGCTCGGCCACTACGGCGTTCATGTCTGAGGCGATGGGTCCGCGCTCACCGTGACGGCCGCGAGCAGAGCATCCAGCCCGTACTTCACGTGTACGTCGACGCCGGTACCGATGTGCCGCTCTTCGAGCAGGGGCAGGATGCTCTCTTCCCACACGGCGCGCAGGTCCGCCTCGCTCAGGTCATCCGTCCGGAGCAGATGGCTCGGGCCGATGCGGTCCTCGCGATCGCGGATGCTCTCGTTCAGCAGCTCGAACAGCTCTGCGACCGGAAGTGTCTGCGGATGTTGCTCCGCCCACCGCCAGAGGATGCCCTTCACAGGAGCGACATCCGGATGCAGCTCGAAGAAAGCGAACCGGCGGCGCATCGCCGAGTCGAGCAGCGCGATCGACCGGTCGGCGGTGTTCATCGTTCCGATGATCAGCACGTTCGCGGGGAGACTGAAAGACTTCCCGCCATCATCGCCCGACCCGGCGTAGAGCACGTCGATCGCATCGTCGCGGTACTCGAGCAGGTAGTACAGCTCACCGAACACCTTGCTGAGGTTCGCCCGGTTGATCTCATCGATCATCAGCACGTGCGGCACATCAGGGTTCTTTCGGGCTTCGTCCGCAATCTCTCGCAGCGGCCCCCGTGTGAGGGAGAAAGACAGCTGCCCCGCGGCATCCGTTACCGGTCGGTAGCCGGCGAAGAAGTCTTCGTAGGTGTACGACGGGTGGAACTGAATGCGCTTCACGACGCTGCCGGGCTTGCCGAGTCGGTCGGCCAGCGCGCGAGCGACATACGTCTTGCCCGTTCCGGGAGGGCCGTAGAGGATCACCTGACCGCGACGGTGCAGCGCGCTCGTGACCTTCTCCAGCCAGGCTTCGTGCAGGTGGGTGGCGTCTGCGAGTTCGATGACGTCGACCTCGGAGGGGACAAAGCCGCGCGGGTCCGCGCTCGCGACATCGTCGGTTTCATCGTCATCCAGCGGAAGCTCAGGGGTGCCCTTTTGCGTATCAGGGTGCCAACGGTCGCGAAGCGGCTCGTCGTACACAGTCACCGGCTTGCCCGCCTTGAGCTGAAGGGCGATCTGGATGCGCTGCAGGTCTGAGTCTGCGTCGTCGGAGAACTCCCCGCCGATCTCGCCGATGAATGCCTCTCGGATGAGACGACGATGATCCGTCGAGACGATCGGTCCGAAGAAGCCGGGGTGCACCAGGTACAGCAGCGCATACCGCTGGGTCGGGAAAGCCGTGTCGGAGCCCAACACGACATCACGCCATTTTCGGGGATCCTCCAACGCTGCGACCTGTTCTTCATCATTGAGCTCGGTCCACGCAAGGAGAACATCGAGGATGACGGTGATCGCCTTGTTGACGTGTGATTGCATCCCCTGACCCGGGTTGAACGCACCGCCGCCGAATGCCTCGTCGAAGACCTGGGGGATTTCGACCGGATGCCGCATCGTCTTCAGCATTGACTCGACGCGCTCACGCTTCTTGGCGTGGCCGATGATCCAGCCGATCGGCAGCACCTGAAGTGTGATGACCTCGGCCATCAGAAGGCGCTGATCATCTGTAGCGTCGGCAAACTGGATCGCGAGGTTGCCCGTGAAGCCCTGCCCCTCGGTTGCTTCCGCCGAGTTCCAGATGGCACGAACTTCGCGGATGTTCTCGCTGCTCCACACCTCCCGCCCGGGAGCGAAGGCGGACATCCCCTTGCGGAGTCCCTCCTGAACGATCACGTCAGCAGCCGCGAGAAGCTTCCGCTGAGCGCTGTCAGTGCTGACCCACCGCTCAGGAAGCGCTTGGTCGATCTCGTCGCGGAGTCGCGCACGTCCGAGTGAGTATCGGCGTTGAGCCTCGAGAAGAAGCGAGTCTCCCGGGTGACCGCTAAGCGCGTCGACACCTTCCGATGTGATGGCCCATTCGCCGATGCCGGACGGGTTCTTGCGGAGCCATCCGGCGGCGACGAGATCAGCGCTCGACCACCGCCAGTCGATCTCTCCCCTAGGGCGGTTGTGCGATTTGAGTTCTGATTCGTACGGAGTCAGGGGGACACGTTGGAGACATTCCGCCCACAGATCCGACACGGGTAGATACGAACCGTCTGGGGCGCGCTCGGCAAGAATTTTCAGGGCTGTACGCGCGCGCTCGGCACGTTTGACGTTCTTGTCCATCGATCCCCTCCGGATCAGCTCATTTCGAAACGACGCGGGCGGGCGCCGTCCATGATCACGCCGACAAGTCTTCCTCGTCGTCGATAAAAGCGCCCGGCTCCAACCCGCGGCCGCGCATATAGGCCAGAGCCCGCTCGGCTGCTGCGAGCTTGCGTTTGAGTTCTCTCATCCCCGCGGCGTTGTCGTCGGAGAACTCATCAAGCCGCTCGTACTCTCGCCGAACCTCGGATTCGATCTCGACGAGGTTATGCCACACCGCGGGATCTTGCTCGAGACCTTGGAGCTCACGCAAGATCACAGCGGCGAGTTGCCGCGCGACAACGGTCTCGACCGTTTCTGCACTTGCTCCTGGGCTGGCGAGGCCGAAAGCGATGCCACCTCCGCCGGCGCTGACGAGTGTGCCCGCCGTGATGAGCCCACCGATCATGCCGCCCGGGCCGAAGCTCGCCAGAGCTGTCGTCACAACGGCAGCGCCGACCACGCCGGGGGCGACCGCGAGTGCCAACCCGCCGGTCGCGGCAACGAGAGCCGCAGCTCCTGCGCCGATGGCGCCCCACTTGATCAGGTTGGCGGCTACCTTGCTTCCGCTGAGTACCTCACGGGATCGCTTTGCCGCTTCGAAGACGTCGGCGCCGAACTGGCTGCCTAGGTCCATCTCCGCTGCCAGATCTCTCAGCGCGCTCTGCTGCTTGTCCTGAGGGATCGTGATCTCGAAGGGGCGCAGGATGTTCTCAGACGCAAGCACCGTGAAGAGCACGACCGCATCGTCTTTCGCAATATGGCTCGTGGGAAGGGAAGCCGGCGTCGGGGCATCCGGGTCGGCAAGGTCGAAGGCGAGTCGCGCGACCGCTGACGGGGTCGGGCGCCGCGTCTGCTCGTTGCGCTGCATGATGTTGTCGATCGCCGTGGCCTGCACGTAGCGGAGGGCTCCGGAGTATCGATCGCCAACGTCGCCGTCGAGCCTGTTGCGGATCAGCGATGCGTAACGCAGCGCGACTACTGCGTACCGTTCCGCGACATCGAGCGGGATGTCAACGGCAGTGTGCGCGCGCTCGACCTCTTTCGACTGTGAGCCGAAAAGTGCATATCCGACCGCGGCACCCACGGCGTCGTCGGCAAGGTACTGCACGGCATCGTGGACGTGGATGCTCGGAAGCGAGTCGATGCGGAAGTCGATGAGCCAGGGGAAGACCGAGGACACGCCGCGACTAGCTGAAACGGGGTCATGTCGATTCCAGAAGTTCACCCACCAGGAGAGGTTCGTCGGCGGTTCTTTGAGCGCATCACGCAGCTTGTCGACTTCGAAGCGTGCGCTCGCGAGCGGACTGCCGATAGTCACGAGCCCCGCGACCTCGAGGGCGGTGGGCAAGCGTCGGAGCACATCGGCGGCAATGACCGAACCGAGGCTGTGCGCGACGATGACGAGACGTCCCCTGTCGGGTAACGCCTCAAGGATGCGGCGGAGCACGTTGGCGCGGATCTGCTCGTTCGACACGTAGTTGCGGGCCTGCACGAAAGCGGGGAGCGCCAGGGCAGTATCGATCACTACTTGTCCACCCAGCGTTCCGCCTCCACGGTGATGCCGACCGAGTCGGAACTCGAGTGCTCCGACCCGCCGCTCGAACTCGCGCCGGTTCCTTCGTGCGGCTTCTCGTCCGGGCTGCGTGATTGTCACCGGAGGGATGGTCGTCTTGCCGTCGAAGCCCTTGAGCGCGTGCGCATACTTCGGTGCGATGACAGCGGAATCGTCGAGAGTTGGATAACCAAGGCGTCGCAGTGTCAAGTCAAGCTGGTTCCGCCAGAGGTCCCCGGGGTCGCCCGTGCCCACACCATGCAGGAAGAGCAGGGTCGTCTCGGTGGGGCCGGAAGCGCCGTCGATGTCCATGTACTGATCATGGCCGAGATCTCGCATACTGGTGTACGACTGACCTGCGCGTGCATACAGGCACCCGGCGAGCTCCCCCAGCGCGCCGGGCTAAGTGGCCGGACTTGTGGACGTTAATTGTTCGGTTCGAACCCCCCGAAGCCAAGCGGCGAGCTGGTGGACGGTTCTCACGGCGGGGCGCAGGTCGAGATCCTTATCGTCAAAATGCGCCACCTTGTTCCGGAGCTCCCGAACTGAGTCGATCCAGGCGTTGAACTCGTCTTTGCTGATGGACCAACCGAGATCATCCCAGTGCTCGGCGTACATCCGCTGCAGCTTTCCCAGCATCGCACTGTCGATGTCCTCTGCGTTTACACCGGTGAACTTGGCGCGCGCCACTCGCTTCAGCTCTCTCTCGCAGCGACCGACCGCGAGGAACGGCACCGCTAGGTCTTCGAACTGCTCCGTGAGGTCGGTTGCGGTGACGATGCCTGCCAGCTTCCCTTGGTATGTCACTGCAACGAAGTCGTACTTCACCACCGGGCCGACATTTGAAAATAGGTCTGAGTGTAGGTCGACCGGTGTGGCGGGCATGAGAATGTCCGCGACGTATCGAGACTCTTCGCGGCGAAGCCGCGCCGAGCCATAAGATTTCCAGCTGACCACACCGATGAGGTTGCGCTTGAGTGACGTCATCAACAACGAGGAGTTGCGAGTAGTCGTACCGCAGCATCATCGCAGTCGCATCATCAATTGGTGTCGATGGCTCGACCAGGCCTGGAAGCGATGGCTCGTCTCGATTGGCCAAAGCGAAGGATGCGGCAGGAATCCGCGCGAGGGTTAGAAGATGGTCGTCGGGGTCGGCTTGCTTGGACGAGGCTGTCGCGTTTCGAATTTTGACGCGAGTGTCGAGGGTTCCGGTGTCAATTGGTGGATCAATCTCGAATCCCATGTTGGCGAGATCGGTCGTAACCGTCTCGACCATATTTCGTCCTCTTCCTCGCGCGCCCCAGGACCCGATCAAGTCGCGGATGGAGATGCTCTCTTGCTGCTTCCGCATCTGGTCGAAGTACTTCTTCTACTCAGCGAGAGTACTTTCAACAGTCGGCTCCGGTGGGATGCTTGCGTTGGACGCCATGATTCTCCAATGCTCAAAGGCATTCGTTGGCTCACTGCTGGTCAGGATAAGGCAAATTAGCTTGGCTCTGGCCGCGGTAGCTGTGAGGGCCCCCCGCTACTCGAACCCACCCGTCAGCCGCCCGTGCATCGTCCCGCTGGAGTCATTCATCCCGACGATCTCCACCGTCTTCCCCAACGCCTGATACTTCGTCTCGATCGCATCCAACGCGGCAACTGTCGACGCATCCCACACATGCGACCCTGACAGATCGACGACAACCCGATCGGGATCCTCCGTATACGAGAACAACGTCGTCAGGTCATTGCTCGACGCGAAGAACAGCTCCCCCTCCACGACATACGTCACCACATCGCCCGCAGGCCCCAGAACCCGAGTAACTGATACGAAGTGCGCCACCCGCCGCATGAACAGCACGGACGCGACGAGCACCCCACCGACGACCCCGACCGCCAGGTTGTGCGTGATCAGCACCAGCACCACCGTCGCCACCATCACGAACGTCTCGCTCTTCGGCATCCGCTTCAACGTCGACGGCCGCACGCTGTGCCAGTCGAACGCCCCGATCGCGACCATGATCATCACGGCCACGAGCGCCGCCATCGGGATCGTCCCGACGAAGTCGCCGAACACCACGACCAGCAGGAACAGGAAGATCCCGGCGCAGAACGTCGAGATGCGGGTCCGCGCGCCTGACGCCTTCACGTTGATCATGGTCTGACCGATCACCGCGCAGCCGCCCATTCCGCCGAAGATCCCGGAGAGCACGTTCGCGACGCCCTGCCCCCACGACTCGCGCGTCTTGTTCGAGTGGGTGTCGGTGATCTCGTCGACGAGCTTCGCGGTGAGCAGCGACTCCATCAGCCCGACGAGCGCGACCCCGAGCGCGAACGGCGCGATGATCGTGAACGTCTCCCACGTCAGGGGAACGTTCGGGATGAACAACGACGGCAGACTCCGCGGCAGCTCACCCTGATCGCCGACGGTCGGCACCGTGATCCCGAACGCGAGCACAACGCCGGTCACGATGATCACCGACACGAGCGGCGCCGGCACGATCTTGGTGAGCTTCGGCATCACGAGCATCACGATGATCCCGAGCGCCACCAGCGGATACACCAGCCACGGCACGTCGATGAGCTGCGGGAACTGCGAGCTGAACACGAAGATCGCGAGCGCGTTCACGAACCCGACCATGACGCTGCGCGGGATGAACCGCATGAGCTTCGCCGCGCCGAGCACCCCGAGGACCACCTGGAAGATCCCGGCGAGGATGACCGTCGCGATGAAGTAGTCGAGGCCGTACGTCGGCGCGACGGGAGCGATCACGAGCGCCACGGCACCGGTCGCCGCGGTCACCATCGCCGGTCGCCCGCCGAGGAACGCGATCGACACCGCCATGATGAACGACGAGAACAGCCCCACCTTCGGGTCCACCCCCGCGATCACAGAGAACGCGATCGCTTCCGGGATGAGCGCGAGTCCGACGACGAGCCCGGCCAGCACCTCTCGCGTCAGCAGTCGCGGATTCTTCAGGGCATCGAGCACCGAAGGGTGGGCGCGATAGCGGGCGCGGTCGTCGACCGTCGTTGCAGACATGGAGCTCCAGGGGAAGGCGCCTCACAGAAAGAGGCAGACGTTCCAGCCTATGACTGATGCGCAAGTCGCCCACCCCGCGCCCCTTCCACCTCACCCCTCACATCCGCCAGGATGAACACGACCGCCGAGAGGAGCCCCGTATGTCGTCGCAAGCCCCCTCCACCTCCCCGGAAACAGCACCCGCCGCGCTCCCCGGCGCCGTGGTCATCGCCGCGATCCGCCGCGTCCTCCTGTGGTCGCTGATCGCCGCATTCCTCTACCCCGTGTTCATGACCGCCAGCAAGGGCATCTGCCCCGGCGGGGTCGACGCGAACGGAGGGTTCATCGATTCCGCGGGCCAGCCGGTGGACGAGGCTCCCCAGTGCATCCAGCTGACGCTCGCGCCGAGCCCCCTCGTCTACGTCGCCATCGCCGGCATCGTGCTGCTCGCGCTCGGTCGCGTGATGAAGGCGACTGACGAGCGCGCGGCGCTGCGAACCCTGGAGTGGACCCTGCGCGGAGTCGGACTGTTCGTGGTGGTCGCGATCGTCGTCTCGCACGTGTGGTTCGCGCTGATCCCGATCGAGCAGTTCACGGGCGAATCCTGGAGCGTCGTCAGCCCGTTCCCGTTCGGCTCGATCGACGTCGAGGTGACGCCGATGACCGCCTCGTGACGGTTTAGTCCCGCCAGTCGATCCCGACGCCGGCGATCCGTCGCCCGGCCTCGTCGGCGGCGACCGGCTCGCCGACGTCCGCTCCGCGCTCGAGCGAGACGGCGGAGTGCACGATGGTGTCGGCGTACACGTGCACGAGGTTGTAGCCCTGCGCGGCGTCCTGTCCGCGGGTGGCACCCACGGGCTGCGCGAGGTCCTGACCGTACGCGCTCGACGAGGCGACGGCGACGGGGATCCCGGCGAACGTGCCGAAGGACGGATGGTGCACGTGCCCGGACAGGATGCCCCGCACGTCCGACCCCCGCAGCACCGCGGCCAGCGCGTCCTGATCCCGCAGCTCGACCGTCACGGCGAGGTCGAGCACCGTCGGCAGGGGCGGATGGTGGATGAGCAGCAGCGTGCCCTGCGGTGCCGCCGTCGACAGCTCTCCCTCCAGCCGATCCAGCTGCGACGACGGCACCTCCCCCCAATGCGCGCCGGGCACCGTCGAATCGACGACGATGACGCGCATCCCCCCGAACCACCGCACCTCGACGATCGGCTCGTCACCCGCCCCCGCGAGTCCGAGCTCCGATCGCATGGCACGACGGTCGTCATGGTTGCCGGCCGCCCACACGACCTCGCAGCCGAGCGCATCGGCGGCGGGCGTCACGAGCTCGCGCAGTCGCTTGTAGGCGGCGGCATCGCCCCGGTCCGTCAGGTCTCCCGTGAACAGCAGCGCGTCGGGACGGAGCCCCGAGGCGACGAGCCGGTCGAGCATCTCCGCCAGGTTCGCGTCGGCGTCGGCCCCGCTGCCGTACAGCGGCGACCGTTCACCCGGCAGGTGCGTGTCGGAGATGTGCACGAAGGTGTGCGACGGGCGAGGGTGTTCGGTGAGGATCATGTCTCTTCCTGGTCGGCGGACGGAGGCAGGTCGGGGCAGATGTCAGACGGCGGCGGCCGTGGATCCGGAGACGAGCGTTCCCGTGAACGAGCGGCGCACGAGCATCTCCGGCTCGTCCGCGGTGAGCAGCTGCTGCATGGTCTCGACGGCGGCCGCGGCCACCGCCTCCACGGGGATCCGCAGAGTGGTGAGCCCGAGCAGGTCGGCGCCGGGAAGGATGCCGTCGCACCCGGTCACGCTCACGTCCTCCGGCACGCGGAGCCCGGCCGCGCGAGCGGCGCGCATGACGGCGAGCTGCCGGTAGTCCGAGGCGCACATGACGGCGGTCGCCCCGGCGCGCACGGCGGCGAGGGCTTCGTGCACGCCGTCCTCGGGACGCGCGCCGGCCGAGATCATCGTCACGGCGACCCCAGCCGCGGTCAGCACTTCCTGCATCGCGAGCGCGCGCAGGTGCTCCGGGTACGACGCGTCGGGGCTTCCGGCGAGCACGACGACGGTCCGATGCCCGAGCGCGACGATGTGCTCCGCGAGCAGGCGCCCGTGGCCCTCGTCGTCGTAGTGGGCGGTGTGGATGCGGCCCGCCGACTCCACGCGCCCGGCGCGCAGGATCGGCACCTGGTCGGCGAAGGGCTCGAGCTGAGCCGCGGAGATGCCGCCGGTGGCGACGATGAGTCCCGCGACGCGCATGCCGAGCAGCCGGTGCAGCGCATTCACCTGCTTGGCGCCCTGCTCGTCGGCGCCGATCGTGACGGTCACCAGGTCGAGGCCGCTCTGATGGGCCTCTTCCTGCAACCGGGAGAAGAGGAGACCGTACGCGGGGTTGCTCGCGTCGCGCAGCATGAGGCCGACGGTGCCGGTGCGTCCGGCGGCGAGCTCGGCGGCCATCGTGTTGCGCACGTACCCGAGCCGCTCGGCCGCCTCCAGGATGCGCTCCTGCGTCTCCGGCGCGAACCGCCCCTCGCCCTTCAGTGCCCTGGTCGCCGTCGCGCGGGACACCCCGGCCGCCGCGGCGACGTCGCTGATCGTGACCCGCAGGGCGGGCGTCCCGGCGTCCGCCCCGCTCATGCGCGCTGCTTCCGTCGGCGGGGCGCTCCGGCGCGCGAACCTCGTCCATACACGAGATACATGGTGACACCCATGATGATCATGAGCAGCACGGTGTAGACGAACGTGATGGGCATCGCGTCGAGGTTGTTCTCCCCGCGCGTGCTCTCCTGGATCGCGACCCCGAGCGGCTTGTACAGCGGGTGGTAGAGGAAGATCGCGGCGTCGTAGTCGTCGAGCAGGCTGTTGAAGTTCAGCGCCGTGATCGCGGCCGCGGTCGGCAGCACGAGCGGGATGAGCACGCGCCGGAACGTGGTCAGCGAGCGGGCGCCGAGGATGCGCGAGGCGTCTTCCAGGGAGTCCGGCACGGACGCGAACCCGGCCTTGAGCAGCCGCAGCGTGAAGGGGATCTTCACGCAGATGTACGCGACGAGCAGCAGCACCGGCGTCCCCGTGAGCACGATGTTGCCGACGAACGGCTGCGGCGCGTCGAACGCCATCACGAAGGCCAGCGCGATCAGCACGATCGGCAGGATCCACGGGATGTGCAGCACGTACTCGATGGCCGTGGTGAGCAGGTTGCGGTGCTTCTGCATCATCCGCGCGACGAACAGCAGCCCGCCCACCACGATGACCGCGGCGAGGGCGCTGTAGACGACGCTCACGATGAACGGGCGGAGGGCCGCCGCGCTGGAGAACACGGTGATGTAGTTGTCGAGCGTGAAGCTGTCGAGCGTGATCGATCCGGCGAGGATGCTCCGCGCGTCCACGAACGAGAAGATCACGATGAGCACGACCGGGATGAGGTAGATCACCCAGAGCAGGTAGGCGACCACGTGCACGACCGCGTTCGCGAACGGGTTGCGGATGCGCTGCTTCTGGATCGGCGTCGCCACCTTCGCCACCGAGAAGTACACCCCCGATTTCTCGGCGCGGTTCATGATCGCGAGCAGGATGATGGTCGCGACGCCGAGGACGATCGCCAGCAGCGCCGCGATGTCGCGCGTGATCGGGCTGCGCGACAGGTCGATGATGAGGGGTGCGACGGTCTGGAAGTCCGGCCCGCCGAGCACGAGGGGCGCGGTGAGGGCCCCGAGACCGATGAGGAACGTCAGCACCGTGACCGCGAAGAGCATCGGCTTCATGACCGGCAGCACGATGCGGCGCAGGATCGTCCAGGTCGAGGCGCCCATGAGCTTCGCCGCCTCGATCGACGCGTAGTCCACCTTGCCGAGCGACGAGGACAGGAACAGCATGTGGTTCGTCGTCGTCGCGAACGTCATCACGAACACGACCGCGAAGTAGCCGGAGAACCAGTCCCGGTTCATGTCCGGCCAGATGTTCACCATCAGGTTCGTGATGAAGCCGAATTTGCCGTAGATGAAGTTGTAGCCGGCGGCGAGCACGATGCCGCCGTAGATCAGGGTCGTGGCGTAGCCGAGCCACAGGAGCTTCGCGCCGCGCACCTGGAAGTACTGCGTCACCAGCACGATGAACACCCCGACGACGTTGACCGTGACGGACAGCGTGATCGCGAGGAGGAAGCTGTTGCCGAGCGTCTTCAGCGCGCGCTCGCTGCCGAGCAGCTTCTCGACGGCGCGGATGCTGAACTGGCCGTCCGGGAAGAAGGTCGCGGCGAGCAGCTCGGCGTTCGGCAGCACGAGGAAGGCGGCGGCGAACCAGATCACGACGATGCCGGTCACCCAGGCGAGCGGCGAGCGGAGCATCGCGCGCACGCTGCCGGGGCGGCCGCGGCGGAGGCGGGGCTCCGTCGCGGTGCCCGCTTCGGCGGCCTCGGTGGTCAGCGCGCCGGGAGCGTCGGTCATGGCCGCGGACGGCGGCGGCACCGGGCGGGATTCGTTCTGCGGAGCGCTCATGTCACGCCGCCGGGTACTGCAGGATCCACCGCGGGTCGACGTCGATGCGCACGGCGTCGCCGACGTCCCACCGTTGCGCGCTCGCCGCGGCCGGCACGCTCACCCGGAGCGTCGCGTCGGCCGCCGACACTGTGTAGACGCTGTGGCTGCCGTGGTACGTGCGCTCCGCGACGGTGCCGTCGAGCGACGCCGTGCCGCCGGCGGTGACCTCGGACGGCGACGCGAGGTGCAGCTTCTCCGGCCGCACGTAGCTCTCCGCCGTGGCGTCGAGGCCCGCGCCGATCGCGACGAGCTGCGCGGGGGTGAGCCGGTTGTTCTCGCCGATGAACCGGCAGACGAACGGCGTGGCGCTGCGGTCGTAGATCTCCTCCGGGGTGCCCACCTGCTGCAGCGTCCCGGCGTCGAGCACGGCGATGCGGTCGCTGAGGGTGAGCGCCTCCTCCTGATCGTGCGTGACGTACACGGTGGTCACGCCGACCTCGTGCTGCAGCTCCTTGAGCTGCTCGCGCAGCTGCACGCGGAGCTTGGCGTCGAGGTTCGACAACGGCTCGTCGAGCAGCAGGATGCTGGGGGTGAGGGCGAGCGCCCGGGCGATGGCGACGCGCTGCTGCTGGCCGCCGGACAGCTCCGCCACGTTCTTGTCGAGCTGCGACGCGGCGAGCCCGGTGCGATCGGCGACCTCGTCCACGCGCCGCCGCTGCTCGGCCTTCGACACCTTCTGCACCGAGAGGCCGAACGCGATGTTCTCCCGCACGTTCATGCTCGGGAACAGCGCGTAGTTCTGGAACACCATCCCCACGCCGCGCTTCTCGCTGGGTACGCGGGTCACGTCACGACCGGCGATGTGGATGCGGCCGCCGGTCGGCTCGATGAACCCCGCGAGCGTGCGCAGGGCGGTGGTCTTGCCGCATCCGGACGGACCCAGGAGGGTGAAGAACTCACCCTCCTGGATCTCCAGATCGAGGTGCGAGACCGCACGGTGGTCGCCGAACACGACCTCGACGTCGTCGAAACGGATCATCGTCTTCTCTCTCTCTGCCGGTGCGGGACTGCGCGGGTCAGCCGATGTACTCGAGCGTGACCTTCTCGACCCAGGCGCCGAGGTTCTCGCTCACGAAGCCGAAGTCGATGTCCTGACGGTCGAGCGTGCCCATGAGCTCGACGACCTCGGGGTTGGCCTTCTCGACCGCGCCCTCGTTCACCGGCATGGCGTTGAATTCCGCGGCGAACTCGCCCTGCACCTCGGCGCTGCCGAACCAGTCGATGAACTCCTGCGCCTTGTCCTCGTTGTCCGTGCCGTTGATCTGCGCGATCTGCTCGGTCACGTAGGGGACGCCGTACTCGGGCACGATCATGCCGGTGCTGGTGCCGTACTCCTCGTCGCGGGCGGAGATGCCGCTCGACGGCAGCACGCCGTAGTCCACCTCGTCGCGGGTGATGCGGGCGTAGAGGTCGGTGCCCTCCACGGCGGGGGAGCCGTTGGCGTAGTACGACTTCACCAGGTCCCAGCCCTCGTCGCTCACGCCGAGGTCGCCGTCCTCGTCGAGGTGACGGGTGAGCATGCTGGCGAGCACGAGCTGCGGGGTGGCCTGGCCGAGCGCGGGGTTGACCTCGTAGCGGCCGGCGTACTCCTCGTCGGTGTACAGGTCGTCGGGGTCGGTGGGCGCGTCGCTGATGCGGTTCTCGTCGTAGACCGTGACGATCGCCTGCTCCACGAGCGGCCAGAACGCGCCGTCCTTCGGGTCGCCGGCGTCCGCGGGCACCTCGCCGCTCCAGCTCGGCTCGTAGGCCGTGATGGCCTCTTCCGTCTTGAGCTGCTCGAAGAACATGTTGTTCAGGCCGAAGACCACGTCGCCGACGGGGTTGTTCTTCTCCGCGATGATGCGGTTCGTCAGGTCGGCGCCGCCAAGGCCCACGATCTCGATGTCGATGCCCGCGTCGGCCGCCTTCTCGGTGATCCACTCACCGCGGCCGTCGCTGTTCGAGTTCGTGTAGACGATGAGGGTGTCCCCGGAGCCGCTGTCGCTGCCGCCGCCGTCCGCGTCTCCGTCGCCGCCCGCCGTGCATCCGGTGAGCGCGATCGCCGCCGCGGCCGTCAATCCGATGAGCGCCCAGCGCCTCTGCTGCCTGTCGGCCATGTTCGTCCCTTTCTCGCCTTCGAGGTGTGTCGATGCGACACTACCGGTTCTTGTGGTGAAGGCACAAAGATTGCCTGATTTCGTGAGCGCGGTCGCGCGTCCGCACTCAAGATAGGCGCGCGGCGTGAACGCGAGGATGCGATGAGGTGAACGGGTGGGGGATGGGTCCCGGACCGGGGTGTGGGGTGTCCTGTCGGAGGGCGCGGAATGCCGGTATTGACTCGAACATTTCTTCGAAAATCGCACCTCGCGAGATAGAATGAAGCATGTCGAAAATGTCCGGGTTGCGCGAGGCGATGGAGCGTCTCGACGAGGCGTGGGGGTCTGCGGGCGATGCCCCGGAGCTCTCCCGCGCGCAACTCGTCGACGTCGCCGACGCGATCGGACTCCTGCAGCGCCGGCTCGATGCACTGCACGTCGACGTGGCCGCCGGCATCGCCCGGGAGTCGCGCGCCGAGCTCGGCGCCGACAGCCTGGCGAAGCAACGCGGCTACCGGACGGCGGCGAAGCTCATCGCCGCGGTGACGGGTATCTCGACGGGGGAGGCACAGCGTCTGGTGAAGGTGGGAGAGGCGACGGCCCCGCGGAGCGATCTGCTCGGTGCGCCGCTGCCCGCGCGGTACCCGCTCCTCCGGGAAGCGCTCGCGTCGGGTGCGCTCGGGGCGCCGGCGGCTGGTCTCCTCGTCGCGCTGCTGGATCGCTGCCGTGTGGCCGCCGGGGCGGAGCGCATCGCCGAGGCGGAGCGTGTGCTGATCGGTGCATCCGAAGGTCTCGAGCTTGATGCGGTGCGCAAGCTCGTCCTCCGCGCCGAAGCGTGGCTCGACCCCGACGGCGTGGCGCCGCGGGCGGAGGAGCAGCGCGCTCGGCGCGGACTGCGCATCTTCGAACGTGACGGCATGGTGCACCTGCACGCGCAGCTCGATGCCGAGACCGCGGCGCCGGTCGTCACTGCGATCCGGGGGCACGTGTCCGCCGTGTTCGCCGCCCGCCTCGACGCCCCGGACGCCGGTGCGCCGGACGCGGATCGGCGGACTGTCGCGATGATCCAGGCCGATGCGCTGGCCCTCTTCTGCGGGCACGTGCTCGGGTGCGAGGGTGATCGGGTGCCGCTCGCGGGGGCGACGGTGATCGTCCGGGTATCGCTGGACGATCTGCAGGCGGGAGCCGGGTCGGCGACGATCGACGGCCTCGACCAGGTGATCGACATCGGCGCCGCGCGGCGGATGGCTGCCAGCGGCGGCGTCATCCCCTGCGTCCTCGGCGGGGCGAGCGAAGTGCTCGACTGGGGTCGCGAGAAGCGCCTCTTCACACGAGCCCAACGCCTGGCGCTCGCCGAGCGGGATGGCGGGTGCGCCATGTGCGGGCTCCCGCCGGGGATGACGAAGGCTCATCACCTCCGCTGGTGGCAGCGCGACCGAGGTCCGACCGATCTCTCGAACGGGATCCTGCTCTGCGAGACCTGTCACCACCGTATCCATGACAACGGGTGGGAGATCGTCATCGAGGGTTCCGGTGTGGCCGGCCGGCCGTGGTTCCTTCCGCCGCGGTGGGTCGACCCGCAGCGCACACCGCGGCTGGGCGGACGGGCGCGCTTCGATGTCGCGGCCTGAGTGGATAGCGGCTGTTCGCGATGCCGGGCGTCGGGGTCTCGGGCGGCCGGCGCCCGAAGGGGAGGGGTGCGCTGTGCTCGCGCTGTCAGCGGCGAAGTCGGGAGCGGACGCGGCGGGCGGCACGCGCGAGGGCGTCGCGCCAGGCGCCGCCCGGCCACTCGCGGCGCAGCCGCAGGCTGCCGTCCTCGTTACGCACGAGTTCGACCCGACGGCCCGCGAGAAGCGGCGACCTGCCGAGGTGTGCCGTCACGTCGGGAGCCGCTGTCAGCGGAGCGGTGAACATCCAGCCGGCGTAGCGCACGGCGACGGTGAGGTCGGCTTCGCGAGCGCCGTCCTCACGGAACACCTTCATCGGGTCCAGGGCGATCGGCACCGCGTCGAGACGCTTCGGGCGCCGGCCGCCGATCTTGCGCTCCGAGCCGGCCGTCGACTCCGCGGGTCGGCCGGGCGTCGGCGTATCGCGCGCGACCAGGTCGACCCGGTCCGCGCGACGTTCCTTGCGGGCGTTGAGAAGCCCGGAGGGGAGATCCTCGGTCGTCGACAGCGGCAGGGACACCAGTCGGTCGGCGGAACCGACGGTCTCGAACACGAACGCTTCCTCGCCGTCCCGGAGCAGACGGACGCGCACGGTGAGCTGCAGGCCGCCGCGCGACCAGCGCGCCGCCGTCACGGTGGCGGTGCAGGTCGTGTCCGCCTCGAAGGCAGCGAAGGCGAGCAGGTCGTCGCGGCGATCGGCGCGCAGCAGAGCGGCCCGGATGCGCTGCGGGAACGACAGCCCCGCGTCCACGCCGGGTCCGAAGCGGCGCTGCGCGAGCGGCACCACCACGTCTAGCAGACGGTCGCGATACTCCGCCGGGTACTTCACCATCCGTCGCCCGGCGACCCGGTTGAGGATCTTGCCGCGGAACCAGTGCCGCAGCAGTCGATCCCGCACCTTCCCCGGTTCGGTGTTCGCCTCGACCACGTCGAGCACGGTCTCCAGATGCGGGAAGTACGACTCCGGTTCGATCCGGGACGAGCTCGCGCTCCCCGGCTCCTTCACCCACGCGTAGCAGGGCTCGCTCGCGAGGACCGAGATCGTGTCGGCGGCGAAGTACGCCTGCATCACGAAGAGATGGTCCTCGAGTCGCACCTTCCCGTCAGGGAAGCGGATGCCGTTCTCCCGCAGGAACGCCGTCCGGAACATCTTGTGCGGCGTCAGCATCTCCAGGATCGGGTCTTCCCCGAGCACGGCGTTCGGGATGTCGCGCTGGAAGATCTTGGCGGGCAGCTTGCGTCCGATGCCCACCTCCTTGCCGACCACGACATCGGAGCCGTTCTCGTCCGCGTAGTCGCACAGCCGCTCCAGTGCGCGCGGGTAGAGCCAGTCGTCCTGATCGACGAACTGCACGTACGTGCCCCTGGCCTCTTCGACGCCGCGGTTGCGCGGAGTGCCCGGCCACCCGGAGTGCGGCAGCGAAAGCACGCGCACGTGGGGGCGACCCTTCGCGATGCTCTCGAGCCGCGCGGCCGTCTCCTCCCCGGAGCCGTCGTCGCAGAGCAGGACCTCGAACGCCTCCCGATCCAGCGTCTGGGCGTCGAGAGACGCGATGAGGTCGTCGAACGACGCCTTCGGCCGGAACACCGGTACCACCACGCTCACCCGCACGCGGCCCCCGGCCGCCTCGTCCCCGGTTGCACTGCTCATGGACGTCATCCCCCTGTGATCATGGCCGGCCCGAATCTCCCCCGCCGGAGGTTCCAGCCAACCATCCCTTCCTGTGGAGCGCGCCAGGCTCGCGGCGGTCTCGGGTGTATGCCGACGCCGCGGAGGATCAGTGCAGGGTGAGACCGATCTCGAACGAGCGCCGCCAGGGGAGGGTCAGCTCCACGATTCGCACGTCATCGGCGGGCAGCATCGACTCCAGGAGGGCCGTCAGCTCCGCACGGATGACGCGCTCGGCCGTCGCGACCTGCGAATCCTCGGTCATCGGGTAGATGTCGGGGAAGAGCGACGGGCCCGCATCGGTGCGCACCACGGCCTGGTAGGCGAAATCGTCGAGCAGCCGCGTGAGCAGGGCGATCCGCGCGGCGCGCTCGTCGAAGGAGCCGGCGGCCCTGCCCACCACTGCGGCGGCGGCCACTGCGACGACACTGCCGAGCGTGTTCCCGGCGGTGTTCCACCCGCCGAAGGCCTCCAGGCGCCCGAGCAGTCCGGCCTCGGCCAGCGCGCGTACGAGCGCCTCGTCCGCGCCGTTCGGGTAGCGCACGTCGGCCAGGGCCACGTGCTGCCCGGCGTCCAGACGCTCCCGCACGAGTGCGACCGTCCCCGCGACGGCCTCGGCGTCGACGACCTCCGGCCGCCCGCGGAACATGTCGTGCCGGTCGGGGTCCGGGGCGTGCAGCACGAGGGTGACATCGCCTCCTGCGGCGACCTCCTCGGCGCCGGCTGCGCGGATCTGCCGGCTCGCCGACGCCGCGAGCGACATGTTCTCGTAGGGCGGGATGCGCTCCATGCCGGCGGCGTCCGCGCAGACCACCGAGAACGAGGCGGTCACCCCGGCGTTCGCCGCGAGGGCCCGGGCGACGAGCGCGGCCCCGACCTCGTCGGCCCCCGGGTACATCAGCACGCGCCGGCCCGACGGCAGCATCCGCATCCAGTGCCGGAGCCAGACCTGCTCCGCGCTGCCCGCCGCGAACGGAGCGGTGTCGTCGGCGGTGATCGCCAGGAAGTCGAGGGTCTCGTCCTCCACGAGGCCGAGCGTGGAGAGGTTCATGATGTGGTTGCGCAGCCGCCGAGACGAGTAGTCGGAGACCACATCGGCCGGCACCGGGGTCAGTTCGTCGAGCGGCAGCACCTCGGTCTCGCCGAGCAGCCGGTGCGCGTCGCCGCCGAGCGCGTGGATCTCCTTGCCGTGCTCCGTCCAGTAGGTCGGCTCCTCGGCCGCGGAGTAGGAGTTGCTCGCCCGGGTCACCAGCGACACCGCCGAGATCGGCAGGTCGGGCCGCATCCGCCGCACCTCGCGCAGCACGTCCAGGCGCGCCAGCACGTCGCGGGTGGTGTCGTGACTCGTGCGGCTCGCGATGAGTCCCCCGTAGAGCAGCATGTCCACCGACACCACCAGGTGCACGGTCGCCGGGTCTGCGGCACGCTGGCGCAGCCAGGCGCCCAACCCGTCGGCATCGCCCGCGGTCCGGTAGGAGGGGAGGATCGCGGCGGGCGGGACGTCGAGGGTCACCCCGGCGACGGCCGCGACGTCTCCCGGGAGCTTCACGTTCACCGGGCGGTCGTCGAGGGGCAGCAGCGCGATGCGGGGGCGGAGGATCGGGTCGGACACGAGGAGCCTTTCGTCGGTGAAGAGGGTCGCAGATCGGGGATCAGGGGCGGGCGATGGAGACGAGATACGAGTAGCGGTCGCCGCGGTACACCGACTCGGCGTACTCGATCGGGCGGCTGCGGGCGTCGTAGGTCGTGCGCTTCACGAGGAAGGCGGGGGAGAACGGCGGCGTCTGCAGCGCGGCCGCCTGCTCCTCGTCGAGGACGACCGCGTGGATCTCCTGGTCGGCGCGCACGGCGGTGATGCCGAACCGGGTGCGCAGGTCGTCGTAGAGCGAGTCGCCCACGATGCCGTCCTCCAGACCCGGCACGGTGTCGGCCGCGATCGAGCACACCTCCAGGCAGATCGGGATGTCGTCGGCGGTCCGGACGCGGCGGATCCGCACGACGGGGGACTGCGGGCTGAGGTTCAGGGCGTATCCGGCGGTCTGCCCGGCCGCCGCGGTGCCGACGTCGACGGAGAGGGAGCCGGGCCTCATGTTCCGGGCGAGCATGTCTTCCGAGAACGACGTCAGCTCGAACGCCTTGCTGATCCGCGAGGCGCTCACGAAGGTGCCCGCCCCCTGCAGCCGGTACACCAGGCCGTCCCGTTCGAGCTCGTCGAGGGCGCGACGCACCGTCTGCCGGTTCACCTCGAGCGACTCCGCGAGCTCGCGCTCCGTGGGCAGCTTCTCGTGGGGTGCGAGCCCCTGGTCGATGACCTTCTCCAGATGCCGCCGCACGCGTTCGTGCTTCGTGACGCCCTCGATCGCCGCCATGGTTTCCCCCTCGTTTGGACTAACCCAATCTTGACGATCACCCGGGATTGTGTCAATGTCTCCTCTCAGCGGTTCTTAATTGGTCTATTCCAATCCTTTGCACGGTCAACGATGAGCGGAGAATCCCCATGCACGTGAAGCACAACATGCGCCGACGCGTCCTGGTCGCCGGGGCGGTAGGCACGGCGACGATCGTCGCCCTGAGCGGCTGCGCCGGCGGCGGCGGTGATGCGGACGGCCCCACCGAGATCACGTTCTCGTACCTGTGGGGAGGGGAGGAGGCGAAGGCGCTGGAGGCGATCATCGCCGACTTCAACGCCAGTCAGGACGACATCGTCGTCAAGGGCGTCTCCAGCCCCGACACCCAGAAGCAGCTCACGTCGATGTCGTCGTCGAACGGCTCCTTCGACATCTCCGACAACTTCGGCAACACCGTCGGCGCCTGGGCTTCGAAGGGCATCCTCGCACCGCTCGACGAGGCGATCGCCGCCGAGGACATCGATGTCGACGACTTCGTCCCCAGCGCCATGGAGCAGATGACCTACGACGGCAAGATCTACTCGCTGCCGATCGCCATCCACAGCTTCCAGCTCCTCTACAACCCACAGCTTCTGGAGGAGGCCGGGGTCACCCCGCCGACCACGATGGACGAGCTCGCCGCCGCCATCCCGAAGCTCACCAAGAAGGACGCGTCGGGCAAGATCACGCAGCTCGGACTCGGCTCGGCGAACGACAGCACCACCCTCACGACCCTCGGCTACGCGTTCGGCGGGAGCTGGGACGGCGAAGACGGCCCGACCCCCGCGGAAGACGGGAACATCGAGGCCCTGCAGTGGTATCAGGACAACGTGATCGAGCCGGTCGGTGCCGACGCCATGGCCACGTTCGTGTCCGGACAGGGCGAGTACCTCTCCGCGCAGGACCCGTTCTTCAGCGGCCAGGTCGCCATGATCATCGACGGCGAGTGGCGGTCGGCCAGCGCCGCCAAGATCGCCCCCGAGTTCGAGTGGGGCGTGACCGCGATACCCGCCGCCTCGCCCGACCTGGAGAACAGCACGCAGGTCACCGCGAGCACCCTCTTCATCCCCGCGAACTCGAAGCACAAGGAGGAGGCGGCCACCTTCCTCGCCTACCTCGTGAGCGACGAGCCCATGGAGAAGTTCGCCGTCGCCCTCGGCAACCTCCCCGGCCGCTCCTCCCTCGCGGGCAGCGCCGCGTTCGACGAGCTGCAGGACTTCGGCGTCTGGGCGGAGGCCGCGTCCTCCCCGAACGCGAAGTCCCTGGCGAGCCGTCCGTACAGCGCCGAGTATGCGACCGACCTCGCGACCGCGTTCGACGAGGTCGTGCGACTGACCGCCACCCCGGAGGAGGCGATCGCGACCGTCGAGGAGCGCATGGCCTCCTACGCCTCGAAGTGAGTCGGTTCTCGTGACCACGGCAACAGCACCCCGGGTCCGGCAGGAGAACGCTCCTGCCGGACCCGGCGCTCCCGTCCGGCGGCGCCGCAGCCGCCGGACCACGCTGATCGGCCTGGCTTTCGCGTCGCCGTTCATCGTCGGCTTCCTGTTCCTTTTCGCCTATCCGATCGCAGCGTCGGCGTACTACAGCTTCACCGACTTCAACCTGTTCCAGGCGCCGGAGTGGGTGGGGCTGGACAACTACACCCAGATGTTCGCCGACGGGGTCTTCTGGAAGTCGCTCGCCAACACAGCCGTGCTCACCGTCTTCGGCGTGCCGCTCGCGATCGGCATCGCGCTCGCCGGCGCGCACCTGCTGAACACGCCCGTGCGGGGCCAGCCGCTCTATCGCGCGCTCGTGTATCTCCCGTCGATCGTGCCGGTCGTCGTCGGCGGCTACCTGTGGCGCTGGCTGCTGAACGCCCAGTACGGCTTCATCAACTACTTCCTGTCGTGGTTCGGCATCGAGGGGCCGGCCTGGCTGCAGCAGCCGGAGTGGACAAAGCCCGCCATCATCCTCATGTCGTTGTGGACCGTCGGCGGCACCATGATCATCTACCTCGCCGCCCTGCAGGAGGTGCCGAAGGAGCTGTACGAGGCGGCCGAGCTCGACGGCGCGGGGGCGTGGCGCCGCTTCACGAACGTCACCTGGCCCACGGTCTCCCCGGTCACCCTGTTCCAGGTGATCGTGAGCATCATCGGGTTCCTGCAGATCTTCACGCAGCCCTACATCCTGTCGCAGGAGCGCCTCAACCAGGCGGGCTCGGGGCCGGGGCAGTCGATGCTCTCCTACGCGATGTACCTGTACCAGAACGCCTTCGTGTTCCTGAAGATGGGCTACGCCTCCGCCATGGCGTGGACTCTGTTCATCATCACGCTCGCCGTGAGCCTCATCGTGCTCGCGACCTCGAGGAAGTGGGTCCACGATGGTGCACGCTGACATCTCCGCACCGGTGCGCCGGCCCCGCCGCACCCGGCGCACGCTCCGCCGCGTCCGGCAGCAGATCGCGGTGACGCTGCTCGCGCTGCTGTTCCTGTTCCCGCTGCTGGTGATGCTGTCGACCGCGTTCAAGACACCAGGCGACGTCTTCTCCTCCCCGCCCACCCTGCTGCCCGCCGAGTGGACGACGGCCAACTTCGCCGAGGCGTTCGCGCAGATCCCGGTGTGGCGCTACCTCGCCAACACGCTCTTCGTCTCGGGCATGAGCATCCTCGGCACGGTCATCTCCTGCCCCCTCGTCGCCTACGCGCTGGCGAAGGTGAAGTGGCGCGGCGCCCGACCGCTCCTGATCCTCGTGCTCGCCACGATGATGCTGCCGCCGCAGGTCACGCTGATCCCGCTGTTCCTCGTGTGGAACGGGCTGGAGGCGACGAACACCTACCTCCCGCTCATCGTCCCCGCGTTCCTGGGCACGCCGTTCTTCATCTTCATGATCCGGCAGTTCCTCCTCGCGGTGCCGGACGAGCTCATCGAGGCCGCCCGCCTGGACGGTGCCTCCGAGTTCCGCACTTACGCGACGATCGTGCTCCCGCTGGCGCGCCCGGCCATCGTGACCGCCGCGATCTTCCAGTTCGTCTGGGCGTGGACCGACTTCCTCAATCCCCTCATCTACCTCAACGACCAGTCGACGTACACGCTGTCCATCGGTCTGTACGCCTTCTTCGGGGAGAACGACGTGGCCTGGGGGCCGCTCATGGCCGCGTGCGTGATGTTCACCCTCCCGGCCGTGGCGATCTTCCTCCTCGGCCAGAAGTTCTTCATCGGCGGTGCCAGTGCAGGAGCCCTCAAGTGACCCATGAATCCCTCGCCCTCCTCCGCGGCCGGCTCGTCGCCTCGGTCCAGGCCTCCGCGGGAGCCCCCGCGAGAGACACCCACGTCATCGGCGCGCTCGCCGAGTCGGCGCTGCTCGGCGGTGCGAGCGGCTTGCGGCTCAACGGGCCGGAGGACATCCGTCGGGTGCGACCGGTGACCGATGCGCCGATCATCGGGCTCCACAAGGTCTGGAACGGCGTCCGCAACGTCATCACCCCGGAACGCGCGCTCGCCGCGGGGCTGGCGGAGGCCGGGGCCGACATCATCGCGGTGGACGCCACGACGGAGCAGTTCGGCACGGACTTCCGGCTCATCGGGGAGATCGCCGCGGCGACGGGGCGACCGGTGATGGCCGACGTGTCGACGGTCGCGGAGGGCGAGCGGGCCTGGGCGGCGGGGGCGGCGGTCGTCGGCACGACGCTGTCCGGCTACACCCCGCACTCGCCGCGTCAGGACGACCCTGACCTCGACCTTGTGGCCGCGCTCGTCGCCGCGGGGATCCCGACCATCGCCGAGGGTCGCTACCAGACCCCTGCGCAGGTGCGCGCGGCCTTTGACGCCGGGGCCTTTGCAGTCGTCGTCGGCGGAGCGATCACCGATCCGATCGCCCTCACGCGTCGGTTCGTCGCCGCGACGCCGGCCGCCCGGGAGCGCGTGTGATCGTCGGGGTCGACATCGGCGGGACGAAGATCGCCGTCGCCGGGTTCCGTGCGGAGCCGGGCGGGGCGCGCCGTCGCGCCACCGCCGTGCACACCCTGCCGACGCCGGCTCGGGAGGGTGGCGAGGCCATCGTGCGGGCGGTCGTCGATGCGATCGATGTGATCCGCGGCGGGAAGCAGCTCGCGGCGGTCGGCGTGGGCACTGCGGGCGTGGTGGATCAGGACGGCGGCATCACCTCCGCCACCGATGCGATCAGCGGCTGGGCGGGCTTCCCGCTGCGTGCGACGCTCATCCGAGCCCTCGATGCCCCGGTGGTCGTCGTCAACGACGTGCACGCGGCGGCGGTCGCGGAGGCCACGGCAGGGGCGGGTCGGGGAGCGCGTGGTCTGCTGATGGTCACGGTCGGCACCGGCATCGGGGGAGCCGTCGTCCTCCCGGACGGTCTCCGCGCGGGTGTGACCGGCACGGCGGGATCGGTCGGGCACACCGAGCTCGCCCTCCCGCCAGGACTGGCCGGTCGTCGATGCGGCTGCGGAGGGGTCGGGCACGTCGAGGCCGTGGCCTCCGGTCCGGCGTTGGAGCAGACGTACCTCGAGCGCACCGGCACGGCGCGCACGCTGCGGGACGTGGACGCGGCCGCTCGTGCCGGGGAGCCGGTCGCCGAAGAGGTGATCGCGGAGGGGGCGGCGTTCCTCGGGCGCGCGCTGGCCGGGGCGCAGGCGCTTTTGGACGTGGAGGTCGTCGCCGTCGGCGGCGGCGTGGCGGCCATCGGGGAGCGGTATCTCGCCGGGGTCGCCCGCGCCTACCGCGAGGCGGCGATGCCGGGCCCGTCGACGGCCCGGGTGCGATCCGCGGAGCTCGGGGTCGATGCGACCGTCACCGGGGCTGCGGTGCTGGCACGGGTCTGAGTCCGGATTCCCACCCCACATTCAGCGTTAACGATATATCGTTGAGTATCGTTCACGACTGGGAGGTCATCATGAACAACGCATTCCCCTCCACCCCGTTCGGCGGCAACGGCAGCAACGGCGGCGACTTCGCCGGCGGCCTCGGCAACCTCTTCGGTGGCTCGCAGGGTCCGGCCGGAGCACTGTTCGAAGCGATGGACCAGCTCCGCAAGTCGTTCGAGTCGCGTCCCTCCGGCGGGTCCCGCATGGCCCGCGGCGACGTGCGCGCCGCCGTGCTCTCGCTCCTCACCGAGCGACCGATGCACGGCTACCAGATCATCAACGAGATCGCCGAGCGCAGCGGCGGTACCTGGAAGCCCAGTGCCGGCTCCGTCTACCCGACGCTTCAGCTCCTCGCCGACGAGGGCCTGATCGAGGCCGAGGAGCAGAACGGCCGCAAGACCTACGCCCTCACCGAGGCCGGCCGGGCCGTCGCCGCGGAGAGCACCGAGACCCCGCCGTGGGTGCCGTCCTCCGACAAGGACCGCAGTCGTGACGCCCGGTACAGCGCTCTGCCGAAGGCGGGAGTCGATCTCGCCGCCGCGGCCGCGCAGGTCGGGCGCAGCGGCTCCCCGGAGCAGGTGCAGCAGGCCATCGAGGTGCTCGACGAGGCCCGCCGTAGGCTGTACACGATCCTCGCCCAGGACTGACCGCGTCGTGCGGCGTCCGGCGCGGAACGGCGGAAGGATGACGCGATGACGGCAGCGGCGGCACAGGGTCCTCACCGAGCCCGGTACCGCCGCATCCTGTCGTTCGCGAGCCGTGAGTTCCTGAAGATCTGGTGGTTCGAGCTCGTGCTTCCGCGGTTCGGGCTGTCGTCCGTCGCGGAGCGCACGCGCGCCCGCCGCATGCAGCGGTTCGCGCGGCGGTTCCACACGCTCGCGGTCGAACTCGGTGGGCTCATGATCAAGGTCGGGCAGTTCATGTCCTCGCGCCTCGATGTGCTCCCGCCCGAGATCACGGCCGAGCTGGAGGGGCTGCAGGACGAGGTTCCCGCCGTGCCCACCCCGCAGATCCGGGCGCTCGCGGAGGCCGAGCTGGGCATGCCGCTCGAGCGGGTGTACACCTGGTTCGACGACACCCCGGTCGCGGCCGCGTCCCTCGGCCAGGTGCACCGGGCGCGGCTGTCGGCGCTCGATGCGGAGGACACCGGGCTCGACGAGGTCGTGGTCAAGGTGCAGCGCCCGGGCATCGACGAGATCGTCGCCGTCGACCTCGCCGCCCTCCGCCGGGTCGCGCGGTGGCTGACCCGGGTCCGGATCGTCGCCGACCGCGTGGACGCCCCCGCCCTCGTGGAGGAGTTCGCCGTCACGAGCCTCGAGGAGATCGACTACCTCCACGAAGCCCGCAGCGCCGAGCGGTTCCGCGAGAACTTCGCCGACGACCCGCGCGTCGCCGCCCCCGAGATCGTCTGGGAGCGCACGACCCGCCGGGTCCTGACGCTGTCCGACGTGACCGCGATCAAGATCAACGACACCGCGGCGCTCCGGGCGGCGGGCATCGACCCCTCCGCGGTCGCCGATGCCTTCGCTGAGGTCATGTTCGACCAGGTCTTCACGCACCGGTTCGTGCACGCCGACCCGCACCCCGGCAACATCTTCGTCACGCCCGTCCCTTCGACGGGCTCAGGGACCCAAGCGGGCTCAGGGACCCAAGGGGGCTCAGGGGCCCAGGGCGGCTTCCGGCTCACGTTCATCGACTTCGGCATGATGGCCGAGGTCTCCGACAACCTCCGCCAGGGGCTGCGGACCCTCCTCATCGCGGTGACAGCGCGGGACAGTCGCGGCCTCGTCCGTGCCGCGAAGGAGATCGGCGTGCTGCTCCCCACGGCCGACACGGGGGAGCTGGAGCGAGCGCTGACCGCCCTCTTCGCGCGCTTCGGCGGCATGGGGTTCGCGGAGCTGAGCCGGGTGGACCCGCGGGAGTTCACCGACTTCGCCGAGGAGTTCGGCGACATGGTGCGGCGGCTTCCGCTGCAGCTCCCCGAGGACATGCTGCTCCTCATCCGGGCCGTGTCCCTCACGTCCGGCATGTGCAGCGGCCTGAACCCGGCATTCAACGTGTGGGACGCGGCCGAGCCGTACGCCGCGCGGCTCCTCCGCGACGAGTCCGGAAACCTCATGCAGGACATGGCGGAGCAGGCCATGGCGAACGCGGCCACGACCTGGCGGCTCCCGAAGCGCATCGACGACATCATCACCCGCGTCGACGACGGCAACGTCTCCTTCGACACCTCGCGTCTGGAGCGCCGCCTCGACCGGCTGGAGGGCATCGCACGGCGGATCGCCTCCGGCGTGCTGTTCGCCGCGATACTCGTCGGCGGGGCGCTGCTCGTCGGTCCGCTCCCGCCATTGGGTATCACCCTGCTGTGGGTCTCGGTGCTGCCGCTCCTCGGCGCCCTCTTCCTGGGCCGCCGCCGCCCCCGCTGACTCCCGCCGAACCCCGCCTGAACCCCGCCCGACGGCCCCGCCAGAACAGGCGAACGCGCGGAATCAGGCGCTCCCAACCAGGAGCGCCTGATCTCCCGCGTCCGCCTGAGGCCCCGCAGGTGGAAAGATGGTCTCTCATGGACACGCCTGAGAAGCCCACCGAACGCTCCGCAGGATCGACCCGTCCGCGCACTGACGCCGTCGTGACCGGGACGCACCGACAAGCCGCGAAGGCCTCCGAGACCGCGCGCAAGATCGTCCGTGACATCACGACGGTCCCGCCGCGCAGCGTGCACCCGGCGCTCGTGCCCGGTGTCTCGGTCGAGGAGACGGGGCGCACCTACCGCACCGACCCGCTCGTCTTCGGCGTCGCCGCCGCGTTCGCCCTCGCCTTCATCGCGTGGGGCGTGTTCGCGGGGGACAACCTCGCCGGCACCACGAGCACGGTCCTCGCCTGGGTCGTGGAGTACTTCGGCTTCTTCTTCACGACCATCGCCACGATCATCCTCGTGTTCATGCTGTTCGTCGGCTTCAGCAAGTACGGGCGCATCCCGCTCGGCCGCGACGACGAGGAGCCCGAGTTCTCGATGTTCTCGTGGATCTCCATGCTCTTCGCGGCGGGCATGGGCATCGGCCTGGTGTTCTGGGGCGCCGCCGAGCCGCTGACGTTCTTCGAGAACCCGCCGCCAGGCACCGTCGAGGCGAACACCCTCGAGGCCATGCACACCGCGCAGACCCAGGTGCTGTACCACTGGGGTCCGCAGGCCTGGGCGTTCTACGCGCTCGTCGGCGGAGCCATCGCGTACGGCGCCTACCGCCGCGGCCGCACGCCGCTGATCTCCTCGATCTTCGCCCCACTGCTGGGCGAGAACCGCACCACGGGCCCGGTCGGCCGCACGATCGACATCTTCTCCATCATCGTGACGCTGTTCGGCACGGCCGCCTCGCTGGGGCTCGGTGC